>JBBRPS010000233.1:0-12810 GCA_038227745.1 Gemmatales bacterium
AACCGGAGGACGACCTGGCGTTTCTGTCCAGGGGTGCAATCGGCGACCTCCACGTCGGTGGCGGCGGCCTCCAGAGCCGGGCCGGGGGAGGGCGCCAGGCCTCCAGAGACACCCCAGGCCACGAGACAGACGCCCGCGAAGGACAAGCAGCACCAGGCGAATCGCCGTTCCCAAAGCGGACTCATGGTCAGCTCTGCGCTCCGGAGGATGAGGGAGGTTGTGCGTCCGCCAGATTCCGCCGTTGGACGCGCCGCCAAAGGAACGCGCCGATGGCGAGGGAGAGGATCGCGAGACCCATGAACCAGAGATACCAGCGCGGACCACTGCGCCCGACACGCGGCACTCCCATCGGTTCCGGCAGCCCGAAGGCCGAGAGCGTGAACTCCTCGTCGCCAGGGGAACTGGATACCTCTCGCAGGTCGTAGTCGGCAACGTGGGTCACCACGAGCCTCCCTTCCTCGCGCTCCGGTTGATCATGCACGCGCACCCAACGCTTCGGAATCGGCTGTTTGGCCGAGGGGTCACTCAGCTCAAGGTCCGCCTTGAGGGTACTTTTCAAACCTCCCGAGTTGCAGCGCAGGGTGCAGCTGCGCAGGATCCAGAACCGAGCCGGGTCGAGAAGGAGTGTGCCAGCCTGGATGGAAGAGGAGAGCTTTGGTGACCAGGCGTGGGGATTCTCGAAATCGATCTGGACCAGTTCCGCCCCGTCGCGCTGAACCGTCCCGGCGCGCACCACCCGAAAGGCCTGTTGGCGGACCAGATCGGGGAGGGACTCCCCACCCCCTGCCAAGATACACGCGAACAGTGAAGTCCAGCCGTTGTCCTCCCATTCTCTCGGGCTGTAGCGTCTCGCGCCCACGCGAAGGTCCGCCAGCACCCAGGGCACATCAGCAGCTTTCCGCTTGAGCCTGAAGCCGTAGGCGCCATTGAAGGCATCCAGGCTTCCGGATCGATACCGCGGACCCCGCTTTTGGACCAGAACGAGTTTGCAGTTCGGGTTGCTCTTGAACTCAAGGCGGCTGCTGGAGTCCGGCTTCCCGGAGTACGGCCCCCCCTGGACGGTGGTTGTGCCCTCCAGGCTCCCCTGCAACCGCTCGGCGTAGGCCCGGTATTCATCCCAGGCGCGGGGGGCCTCCTTCAGGAACCGCGACTTCAACTGTTCCGGGCCGTCGCCTCGCAACGGCCCAACCGACACGGTGGCGAGCCATGCCCACAGGGGCAAGACTAGCGCCGGTCGCGACCGCAAACAGGCAGCAAGAAAACCCATGTCTTCCTCCGGCTCGCTAGTACACGGCGGCAGAATTCTCTAACCGTTTAGCCGCGAGCCCCCGGCGAGCGCGGGCCTCGCGCTCGCCGCCCCCGCACAGCGGGATCTGGCTCAACCGCGGCTAAACGAACGGCTACAGATTTCCGCCGCGGTGTACTAGTGCAGTTACCAGGCACCTGTTGGCGAACGGCTGGCGTAAGCCGGCTGGTACGGGGCTGCCACCCGCCGGCTTACGCCAGCCGTTCGCCAACAGGTCGTTTAACGGCCCACTCGTGGACCGCGACGGTCGAATTGCCGGGTAGGCGAGGCAGGAGTGCCTCGCTGGGCGAGACAAGAGTGTCTCGCCTACCCGGCCAACTTAGCGTGTCCGCCCACTAGAGAGCTTCACGGAGCCAGCTGGCAGTAGCACTTATCGTCGTTAGGGATGGGCAGTTCTGTGCATAGGCATCCGTCACATCTATTCTTTGGGGTTCCATTCTTGCAATTGGTAATCGTCCCCGGACAGGGATACCTTTTAGTGTCGCAGCGATCGAGCGGCACGTCGCAATTAGGAGAGCGGGCGCAAGCGGGCGTTGGAGCCATACAGGCCGAGACGCACGCCGGGTCGAAGTCGCAACCCTGGCCACAGCAGGACTGCATGCACATGGGCTCCCCGTTGCATTTGGTGGCACAGTCGCCATCTCCATCTGCGAACGCAGTGCCCGGCACCACGACAATGCTGGCCCCCAGCAGCACAATCCCCAGACAGGCGAAGAACCACGCCGCCGTTGCTTGGAGTCGAGCCATGAAAACTTCCCTCCTTTGTGAGACGAGTACTCCTGCTCGTCCCAAGCGAGCAGAATTGTTCACCGTGTCGGGGCCGACTCGCCCCCTTCGCTCGCCGTGCCGATAACCCGGCCGGTCATGCTGAACTCAACGCTCTTGAAGCCTTCATCGTTGATGAGAAAAGCTGCCCTGCGCGTAAAGACACCCGGCGACCCTGACAACCGAACTTGAACCGAGACAGAACGGGATTCCTTCGCAGGGATCGTCACGGGCAGATCGTGCAACACCGTACAGGAGCAATCCGCGGTGCCGCCAAACAGCTGCACGGGCCGGTCCGTCCAGTTCGTCAGCGTGACGGTCACGGCGCGCGCTTCCCCCCGCGGTCCCTCACCGACATCGACCAGGCGAGGGTCCACGGAAACCCGCTCGCCCCGGAAGTAGGCCAGGGCGGCCGACACCGAACCAAAAGCGAAGTGCCCCATCCCGAGGAGGATACCCCCGATCACGACCATTCCGGCAAGGCCCCAGACGGCGGGGAGCATGGCGCCGGCGAGGCCGCGCCGCGGGTTCTCGCGCAGAGGCTTCAAGTCGGGACGGCCGACAAGCAGCCCCGTCAGGACAAGGACATCCAGACCGAAGGCATACCACGGGCTGACCGACAGGCGCCCGAAACAACCACAAGACGCTTGCCCGATCCAGCCCTGATAGAAACTGACCGCCGCGAAACCGGCGAAGGTGGCCAGGGCGACCAGCCACGAACCCAGCGGCCGTTTCCCCCACAGCAGCCAGACGGCCAGGAATAGCTCGAATTCGATGACCGCTACCTGGAATTCGGGTGTGGAAAAGATGCCCATGCGGGCGACGGGATCGGCGGCCAGCCCGTTTAGCTTGAGAAGCGCCGCCACAAGCAACAGGCTTCCCAGGAGGCAGCGAACGACTTGATACCCTGACAGGATCCGGTAAGGCGGTTTACAAATCACAGGGGGGGGGGGTACAGCAGTACAGTCCATCGCACTCGTTCCACCGCGGGCGTATTGTCATTTGGATGGATTAAATTTATAACGCTTTTTGGCGATGTCAAGCCCTATTTCCCATCTTTCGCGTAAGGAACACAAGGGCATCAGGAATAAGTAGTTGCGCCAAGTGCATCTACATGGACGGATGTGCAACTATCTCCCTGGTTAGTCCGAATGCGTGACGCAAGCATTTCTGAAATAACAACTTGCGGAAAGCTATTCTGCTACTCCTTTTGTCTTAAGAGAAAGATGGCTATTCTCGGATTTTCCGGATTTTCTCGGTGGTGGGTGTACAGCGCTGCCAAGACGGTCATCTTCTACTACGCCGGTGGCGCCCGCGCCGCCGAGGTCCCGTCGGGGGCCGCGGTGCGCCGGCAGGCGGCTTACGACGGCCCGGCGCGCTGACGCCTTTTGAAGCCTGAGGATCCTATTTCTCCCCGCTTACTCTCTCTTTCCCCGTCGCCGCGCCGCCGCGGTGTACTGGAGTAATTTGCCTCCCCCCGGCGGGGCGGCGCACGCAAGCCCGAAGCGCCAGCGAGGGATCTCCCTGACTCCTGAATGGGGTCAGGGGGTCGGTGGCCGGCGACCCCCTGAGTACTGGGGGCAGGCTGGCAACTGCGCGGTTGTCCGCGACACGGGAGAATCGGTAACCTATTCTTTGTTGGGCCGTGGGTACGGCCGATCGCCCCCACCAACCCTCTGACGCGGAGCGGTTCTGATGTCACAATCCTGGGGCTGTCCCAAGGGGCACCACTGGCAGGTCAACGGCGACACGGCACTCGCCGGCCCGGGCGAGGGGCCTTCCTGTCCTGTCTGCGCCGCGGCCGGGGCGCCGCTGTCCGGGCCCGATGAAACCCTCATGCGCCCCGTGGCCCCCTCGACCGCGGTCCCGGCCCCGGACCTTGGCGGCGAAACTCTGCCGCCCCCGCCGAAGTCGTCCACGACGCCGACCGCCGGGACAAGCCCGCCGCCGCGCCTGCCGTTCGGCCCCGGCCCGTTGCCCCTCGGGGACATCCGGCACCGGCCGCGGTTGAGCACCGAGAGGCCCCCCGAGCCGGGCGCCACCCCCTACCTCCCCGTCACGGTGCCGCCGCCCCAGCACGCAGCGCCGGCGGCCGGCGACACCCTGCAGCGGCCGGCGGGCACCACCCCCGTCCCCGCCCCGCGCTTCGAGATGCCGCCCATCGCCGGTTACGAGATCCTCGAAGTCCTGGGCCGCGGTGGTATGGGCGTGGTCTACAAGGCCCGGCAGACAACCCTCAATCGTACGGTCGCACTGAAGATGATCCTCGCGGGCAGCCACGCCGGCCGCGACGACCTGCTGCGCTTCCGCGTCGAGGGCGAGGCGGTGGCGCGGCTGCGGCACCCGAACATCGTCCAGATCTACGAGGTCGGCGAGCGCGACGGCCTGCCCTTCGTCTCGCTGGAGTACGTCGAGGGCGGCAGCCTGCAGCAGAAGTTGAGCGGCACGCCGATGCCGGTGCGCGAGGCGGCGACGCTGATCGAGGCGCTGGCGCGGGCCATCCACCACGCGCACGAGCAGGGCATCGTCCACCGCGACCTCAAGCCCGCCAACATCCTCCTGGACCGCGACGGCGCGCCGAAGATCGCCGACTTCGGGCTGGCGAAGCGGCTGGAGGATGAGACGGGCCACACCGGCACCGGCGCCATCCTCGGCACGCCGAACTACATGGCCCCCGAACAGGCCCAGGGCCGCAACAAGGAGATCGGACCGCCGGCGGACGTGTACGCGCTGGGCGCCATCCTCTACGACCTGCTCACGGGCCGGCCGCCGTTCAAGGGCGAGACAGTGCTGGACACGCTGCAGCTGGTGCAGTCGGTCGAGCCGGTGCCGCCGCGGCGGCTGCAGCCGAAGGTGCCGCACGACCTGGAAACGGTCTGCCTGAAGTGCCTGGAGAAGGAGCCGAACCGCCGCTACCTCACGGCCCAGGGCCTCGCCAACGACCTGCGCGCCTTCCTGGACGGCCTGCCGATCAAGGCGCGGCCGACCCCCGCCTGGGAGCGGGCGCTGAAGTGGGCGCGGCGGCGGCCCGCGGCGGCGGCGCTCATCGCCGTCAGCGCCGCCGCGGTCCTCCTCGCCGCCATCGGTGGAGTGGCCATCGCCGCGCGCGAGCACCACCTGCGCGGGCTGGCGGAGAACGAGAAGGTCGCCGCCCTGCGCGAAAAGCAGGAGGCGGACCGGCAGCGCGACCGGGCCAACGCCAACCTGCGGCAGGCGTTTTTCGCGGGCGAGGAGCTGCTGACACAGATCGGCCGCGGGCGCCTGCTCAACGAGCCGCGGATGGAAGGCCTGCGCCGCGAGCTGCTCGAGCGCGCCCGCCGTTACTACGAGAGCTTTGTGAAGATCGAGGGCGACACGCCGGCGGTGCGCTGGCAGATCGCCAAGGCCCACCGCCGCGTCGGCGACATCGAGGAGCAGCTGGGGCAGTACGACCAGGCCTTGCGCGCCTACGACACCGCCCTGCCGCTGCTCAGGGGCCGCGCGGACGGGTCCCCGGACGACGCCGAGTACCTCGACGTCCTGGGCGGCACGCACACGAACCGCGGCGTGGTGCTGCAGCAGCTGAAACGGCACAAGGAGTCCGAGCAGGCCTACGCGGAAGGGGTCGCGATCCTCCGCCGGGTGTCGGCGCACGCCGAGCCATACTACCGCCACGAGCTCGCGCGCGTTCTCGACGCCTGGGCGACCGCAGTCAAGAACGATCCCGCTCGGGCGGCGGAGGCGGAGAAGGCGTACCGCGAGGCGCTCGCCATCCTCGACAAGCTGTGTACGGATCACACAGGGGAGGCAGCGTACCGGGCGCGGAGGGCGCGCGTGCTGGCGAACCTTGGCGAGGCGGTGATGGTCCGCGACCCGCGCACCGCGGAAGCCTCGTGGGCGCAGGCACTCGAGATCCTCGACGGGCTGGTCAAGGAAGACCCCGACACTCGTGAGTACCGCGCCCAGCAGGGCCGCGCTCTCTTGAACCTGGCGGTGCTGCGCGAGAAATCCCAGGCGAAGCAGGCGGCGCGGGCGTACCGGCAGGCGGCAGACCTGTTCGAGAAGCTGGTGGACGACTTCCCGCGCGTGACCGACTACCGGGACACCCTCGCCCGCGCCTACACGAACCTCGGCGTTCTGCTGGAGGAGCATGGCGAGTTCAAGCGTGCCGAGGACCAGCGCAAGCAGGCGCGCAAGCACTGGGAGCGGCTGGCGGCGGAGGCGGGCGACGCCCCGGAGTACCGCAAGGAGCTGGCGCGCAGTTACGCCGACCTGGGCAAGTACCTGCGCCGCACCCAGGAAGTAGAGGGGGCGAAGGCCGCGTGGGGCAAAGCGCTTGAGCTGCAGGAGAAGCTCGTCAAGGACTTCCCCGGCAGCGCCGAGTACGAGATGGACCTGGCGCGCAGCCTCATCGACGTGGGGCAGGTCGTGGGCCTGGCGGGAGACGCTTTGACCGAGGAGGGGCATTACCGCCGGGCGATCGCGCTCCTCGGAGCCATCAAGGCGCGAGGCGCCGGCGTGCCGCCCGGCTGGCTGAGTGCGATGGGCAGCGCCCAGCACAACCTCGTCGCGTTGCTGCTGCCGCGCCAGGAGTGGGTGAAGGGGGCCGTGGCCCTGCAAGACGCGCTGGGCTACCAGGCTGAACTTGTGGCCGCCGCCCCGAAGGACACCGCGCAGCGCAAGGTGTTCAGGTCCTACTACGTCACCCTGCTGGAGACCCAGAGCTTCCTGGGCGACCCCGCGGGCGTCCGCAAGGCGACCGCCGCGTTCGCGCCGCTGTTGTCGAAGAGCGGAACTCCCGACGAACTGGTCCACGTCGCCGGGCTGGTCGCCAACTGTGCGCGGCTGGTCGAGGGGAACAAGGCGCTGTCCGCGGAGAAACGGCAAGAGTTGACAGAGGCGTACGGCGACGCGGCGTTGGGGCTGCTGCGTGAGGCCGTGCGTGCCGGCTTCCGCGATGCGCGGCAGCTGCGTGACGCTGCGGCACTTCAGCGCCTGGCGAATCGCGCGGCCTTCAGGCAACTCTTGCAGGAGCTGGAGGGGAAAAACCCTTGACCAGGAGGGAGAAGTCCGCACAGTGGCGGGAATCCGCTCGCAGCCGCCGCGCTCCGCGAGTATGATGAGCGCCGTGAAGGGGCGAAACGCCGTGTTCTCGCCCCGCAGGGTCGGACCGATCCGCAACCTAGACCGGGCGGAGGCAACCGCAGCGGCCTCTCGCCCGCCGACACCCCAGTCCGAGAGGAGATCGTCATGACCGAGGTCACGCCCAAAGTCCGGCCGAGGGCCCAGTACCTCCGCCAACTGCCCACGCTGGCGCGCCGGGCCGTCGAACAGAGCCCGCCGCACATTCAGGAACTGGCCCGCGGCAAGGGCGCCGATTTCGTGCTCGAACTGAAGCTGCAGACCCCCGACGCCCGTTACTGGCTGTGTACCCAGGGTGTGCCGGAGGCCCGGCCGGGCGTCCCGAAGGGTTGGGTCGTCGATTACATCACGCCGGAATACCTGTGGCCCGACGGCACCTGGCAGCTGGACGAGACGGCGGCGTACGGCCCGCAGAGCACGCCGTGGCTGCAGGGCAACGATTACCTGCAGATGCTCACCGACGAGTTCGAGCGCCTGCAGCGCCAACACGCCGACGAGCCGTCGTGGCAGACCGCCCAGCAGCTCGAGGTCACGCAGGACGAAATGCGCCAGGTGGTGGCGCAGCTGGACCTGATCGTGCAGCAGCGGCAGGCGCAGCGGCCCCACTGACGGCAGCGACGGGCAGGGCACCCGGACCCAAGCCCACGGGCCGCGCCCCGTGGGTCCATGTGCCCTGCTCCCCACCGCGCCGACTGGGCTGCAGCCCGGTCTCACGCTGGCGTGCGGACCGCCAGGGCACCCGCACTTTCTCACGTCGTTGAACAATTTTGCCGCCGGCTTGCCCTGGGGCATTTTGTGACCTACCCTTGCGACGCCCGTCCCTAGTGCGTGCGGTCGCGCGGTGATCGGTGAACCGGCAAGGTCGCCAACTCATCCTCTTCTCTGGCGTCGGCCGCCTGAAAACTCTTCGCTCAACCGTGCAACGGGCCCCCCGCCCCCCGGCGGGCCAAGATTCTCGTCCCGCGAGCGCGGGACTGTGGCAGCCCCGGATCGCCCGCGACGCGGAGGCAGCGGCGCCTCCACCGCCCCCCGGCGCACTGCAGCCCGCGCGGACCGTGAGACGAGTTTCGCCTCTCGGAGGCACGTACCATGGCTGCGCCAACCCATCCGACCGTTCTCTACGTGGACGACGACGCGGACAGCCGCCTCACCTTCCGCTGGATCTTCCAGGAGGCCGGCTTCGACGTCAAGGAGGCCGCCACCGGCAGCGACGCCCTGCGCCTCGCCGCCGAGAAGCCCGACGTCGTCGTCCTCGACGTCAACCTCCCGGATATCAACGGCTTCGAGGTCTGCCGCCGCATCAAGGCCCACCCCGGCACCAGCGCCATCCCCGTGCTGCACCTGACCGGGGCCTACGTCAGCAGCCACGACAAGTCCCTCGCCTTGGAGGAGGGCGCCGACGGCTACCTGATCAAGCCCGTCGAGCCGGAGGAACTCATTGCCCAGGTCAAGGCGCTGGTGCGCATTCGCCAGGCCGAGGACCGCCTGCGCGCCGTCGCCCAGCAGTGGCAGGCGACCTTCGACGCGATCAGCGACGGCGTGTGTCTGCTCGACCGCCACGGCCGGGTGCTGCGCTGCAACCAGGGTTTGAGCCGCCTGCTCGACCGGCCTCCCGGCGAGCTCATCGGCCGCCCGCACGAGGAACTCACGCCCGGGGCGCCGGGCGGACCGCGGACGCCGTTCACGCGCATGCTCGCGACGCGCCGCCGGGAGGTGGCGGAGGTGGCGCTCGGCGACCGCTGGCTGCAGGGCGTCGCCGACCCGATGCTGGCCGACGACGGCACCGTCATCGGCGCAGTCTACATCCTCTCGGACGTCACGCAGCGCCGGCGCCTCGAGGAGCAGCTGCGGCACGCCCAGAAGATGGAGGCGGTGGGACGCCTGGCGGGCGGCGTCGCCCACGACTTCAACAACCTTCTCACCGGCATCCTGGGCAGCGTCTCGGTCCTGCTGGCCGGGGCGCCCGCGGGCGGGCCGCAGCACGGGCTGCTCAAGACGGTCGAATCGCTCGGCTGGCGGGCGGCGGAGCTGGTGCAGCAGCTCCTTTGCTTCTCGCGGCGGACCGTGGTGCAGCTGCGGCACGCGGACCTCGGTGCTGTCGTCCGCGAAGTGGCGGGCATCCTGGAGCGGGCCATCGACCCGCGCGTGAAGCTGGAGGTCCGGCCGGGGGAGCGTCTGTGGCCGGTGTTGGCCGACCTCGCGCAGCTGACTCAGGTGCTGATGAACCTGTGCCTCAACGCCCGCGACGCCATGCCCGATGGCGGCCACCTCCTCCTCGAGGCGGCGAACCTGGATCTGGACGAGGCGGGGGCGCGGCTGACCGGGGGGGGCCGGCCAGGCTCCTTCGTCCGCCTGCGCGTCAGCGACACGGGCCACGGCATCCCGCCGGAGGTGCTGCCGCGCATCTTTGAACCGTTCTTCACGACGAAGCCGGCGGGGCAGGGGACCGGTCTGGGACTGGCGATCGCGTTCGGCATCGTGCAGCAGCACCAGGGCTGGGTCGATTGCGACACGGCGGTGGGCCGCGGGACTCGCTTCGACGTCTATCTGCCGCGCTGCGAGCCCGAGTCGGAGCGGCCCGGCTCGGCCCCGGCGTCTTTCCTCGCTCCGGGGGGGCGGGAGGGGCTCCTGGTCGTGGACGACGAGCCGGTCATCCGCGACCTGGCCGGCGACTGGCTGCGCCGCCACGGCTACCGCGTGTGGCTCGCCGCGGACGGGCAGGAGGCGGTGGAGGTCTACGAGCGCGAGCCGGGGCGCATCGACCTGGTGGTGATGGACCTGACGATGCCGCGGCTGTCGGGCCGCGACGCGCTGCGCCGGCTGCGCGAGCGGGACCCGAAGGCCAGCGCCGTGTTCGTCAGCGGGTTCAGCAGCGAGTCGCTGCCGCAGATCGGTGCGGAGGAGGGCGTGCTGGGGTTCGTGCAGAAGCCGTACAGCGAGCACGAGCTGGCGGTCGCGGTGCGGGCGGCGCTGGACCGGCGACCCGTGTGACGGGCCCGCCCCGTTCATTAGGCGAGCGGCGGGAAAAACGCTCCCCGTAGGACGGGTCTCCCGACCCGTCCTGTCGCGGGCAGGACGGGTCGGGAGAGCCGTCCTACAGGCTGTTTTCTTTCGCCGCTCGCCGATCTTCCTTTCTTCCCGTGCCTCTACAGAGTCAAGGGCTGCTTCGAGTTTTTCTCCGCAGGGATGGCCGACCTTCTCCCATCCCACAGGGGAGGCACGTGGATTGCGGCAGTGAATCGGGGCACTCGATTCCGCCCCTGGGGCGCGGCGTGGTTCGGGGCAGGGCGAAGACCCGGAGGGAGAAAGCTCGATGGCAAGCGAAAAGGACAAGATGCTGGCGGGGCAACTGTACGACCCCCTCGACCCGGAACTGGTCCGTGCCCGCGACCGGGCGCGGGACTTGTGTCAAGACCTGAACGCCACCCGCGAGGCCGACCAGGAGACACGTCGCCGCCTCCTCAAGGAACTCTTCGGGGCGGGGGCGAGAGCGTCTGGATGCAGCCGCCGTTCTGCTGCGACTACGGGTCGAATATCCTGCTCGGGGAGCGGGTGTTCTTCAACTTCAACTGTGTGGTGCTGGACGTGTGTCGGGTGACGGTCGGGGACTACACCCTGTTCGGCCCTACGGTCCAGATTTACACGGCGACTCACCCGCTGAGCGCCGAACTGCGGCAGAAGCAAGAGTACGCCAAACCCATCGAGATCGGCTCCGACGTTTGGGTGGGCGGCGGGGCGATCCTCTGTCCCGGCGTGAAGGTCGGGTCGCGGTCGGTCCTCGGGGCGGGCAGCGTGGTTACGCGGGACATCCCCGAAGGGGTGTTCGCCGCAGGCAACCCCTGCCGCGTCATCCGGCCCATCACGGACTAGGGGGAGTTGGTCGTCGCGGGGATGGGACCGGTTACGGTCGAGGTCGTGAGCGTTCCACCGCCCGCCGCTGGTAGGCGATGAGCGGCTCGAGTGATCGAACCGCGCGCACGCCAGCGACGAGGCGATTCGGGCCGGCTATCGCCTGCGGTCACTGCGAGGGTCGCAGGGTTCGGGTGGGGCGTTCCGGTTGACCAGTACCCCCAGGGCGACCCGGCTCGATACGCCGCCCGCATTAAGCGGGCGGCGTATCGAGCTGCGTCCCCTTATCTCCCTCTCGAGGCGGGGAGGCTTGACACCAGCCCGACGCGCCAGCGAGGAACTTTCCCGCGCTGGCGCGTCGGGCTGGTGTCGGACCTTACCGCGCGGGAGAGAAACGGCCGGCCGGAGCGTTCGGCGCGCGCCTACCAGACCCGGCCGGCCTCCTTGCAATTTGGCCGGCGCGCACGGGCCGCGCCGACACCGGCACAGGGTCTGGACTTCCAGCGCCACGCCCGACGCCTCCGTGAAGGCGCCGGCTCTGGGCTTGCCGGTTCCGGCAGGTTTGGAAGTGTTGGCAGGCGCAGACCCGGAAACCGCCATTCTGAACACGGTCGCCCGGCGCGCCCCTGCCACGGAGGGCGGACCGGCAGTCCCTGACGTTGTAGACCCAGGAGCCACCGCGCAACACACGGGCCTTGCCATTACTGATACTTTGAGGATCTGTTGAGTTGTTTTGTGGATAAGGCCCGTACCAGTCCTGGCACCACTCGGCGACGTTGCCGTGCATGTCGAAAAGCCCCCAGGCGTTCGCCGGAAAACTGCCCACGGGAGTGGTCTGCTGCCGGTACTCCCCCTTCCTGCCCTTGCCGTAGGGATAGTTCCCATTGTAGTTGACCTGATCGGTCGAGATCGTCTCCCCGAAGGAGAACGGCGTGGTCGTGCCGGCGCGGCAGGCGTATTCCCACTCCGCCTCCGTCGGCAGCCGGTACGCCTTGCCCCCCTTGGCGCCGAGCTTCTTGCAATACCCCTGGCAGTCCTCCCACGACACCGTCTCCACGGGCCGGTCATCGCCCTTGAAGTGGCTGGGGTTGTCGCCCATCACCGCCCGCCACTGCGCCTGCGTCACGGGATGAATGCCCAGGAAGAAACCCTTCGTCAGCGTCACGCGATGCTGCGTCTCGTCGTTGTCTCGTTCCGCCTCGCTCGCCGGGCTGCCCATCAGGAAGCTGCCGGGCGGGATCCAGGCGAGCTTCATGCCGAGGGCACTCGTAATGATCTCCCCCGCCCGGCGCGCCGGTTTTGCGACAACGGGAGGGGCCACCGAAACGGCGGCGGCTGGCACGGTGCGCGGAGGCGCCGGTGAGGAGGGCGCCGCGGCCGGCGGTGCCAGCAGGGCGGTCAGTCGGTCCGCCAGATCCGCCGCGCTCGCCGGTCGTTTCTCCGCCTTCGAGGCGATGCACGCCGCCAGCAGCTTCGTCAACTCCTCACCCTGGCCGCACCCCTGCACCTCGTCGCGCCAGTCGGTGGGCATGGTGGTCATGCCGAGATCGCCGGTCACCAGCTGATACCAGATGATGCCCAGCGCGTGGACGTCGTCGCGCGGATCGGGCGCCTGGTCGCTGCGGCGGACGACCTGTTCCGGCGAGGCGTACAGCGGCGTGTAGGCGCCGCGCACCGCCTCCGTCATCATCTCCGGCCGGCTGGTGCCCCCCGAGCGCGTCCGCAGAATGGCATGGCCGGCCGCCAGCCCGCCGATGCCGAAGTCGGTG
>JBBRPS010000234.1:0-12805 GCA_038227745.1 Gemmatales bacterium
CGAAGCGGCAGCTGCCGCGGCCCTCCTCCCACCCTACCTGGCATCATCCCCCGCGGGATGGCGTGCGTCAAGGAGCAGGTGGAGAAACCCGACCGCCCGGCAAAACACCCGGGACGGGGGCCGACGGCAAGGCCGGCACAACCGGCACGCGGCGCGGGCTGGCGCGCCCACTGCTCATGGATTGGGGACACCGGGCCGGCCCGGAGAGTTCACACCCGCGGCCGTTTTCCCCGGGTTCCCGGTTTAGGGCATTTCCGCTTCGTAGGCGACTCGCTCCGCGAGTCGCAGATAGCGCTGCCGAGCGACTCGCGGAGCGAGTCGCCCACGATCCCGGGGCGACTCACGCAGGCTCGTTGAGGTAGCGCTTGAGCAGGTGGTGGCAGCAGGTGCAGCCGTCGCCGGCGCCCGTGTGCTGGCGGATATCGGTGAGGGTCCGCAATTCCGTCGTGGCCATCGCCTCGACCAGCGCCGACTCGGTCACGCGCAGGCAGTGGCAGACGATGCGGTCCTCGCAGGTGTTCGCAGTGCAGGTGGGTTTCATGGCTGAAACCAATTTCCGAGGTAAGAAAGCAGCCTTCGCCGCAGCCGCTTCAACGGGGTGGGATCGTTTCTCGGTAGCAGATCTCTCCATCAGCCGGGGTGACTGATATTGAGATTTAGTCTCAACAGCATTCTACCGGTATCGACGAGAGAGTCAAGCGTTTTTTCTGCCGCAGCCGGCCTGTTCGGGTTCCTGTACGCATCGACAGGCACGGGAGTCGATTACGCGGAGGAGTTTCTGACACCTATTCCGCTACGAATTTCACAAATTCCGCGAGGCGCACTTGACATCGTCTCGGACGTCCTGGATAATTTAACCTACTCAGCCCATGCTCGGCTGAGGCCCATCTATTGCCCATCTCTTTCTCCTTCGCCTCTCGACTGGGCGGGGAGTGGTCCCTGATCGACCTCCTTTTCCATCCACGACGATGGTCGCGCACCGCGTATGTGCCCGCGTTTGTGTCGCAAACGTCCGGGTGAGCTCGCCCGTTCCTGAGAGGGACGCCCCAGAGGCGGCCGCTTGCGCCCACCGCGCGGGACAGCAGGACAGAAACGCCTTCTCAATGTCCCCGCGGGCTCCGGTGTCCAGCAATGGTGTGATCGGAGGAGAATTTATGTCGCAGATAGAAGTGCGTCTCACCGTAGAAAGCTCGGTCGAGGATCTCCTTGGTGAGATCCTCATCGACCAGTTCCCGTGCGTGCTCGGCCGCCACCCCGAGTGCGACTACCAGGTGAACCTGCCGTTCATCTCGCGGCACCACTGCTCGTTGTTCCTGCACGAGGGCCGCGTGTGGGTGCAGGACCTGAACTCGCGCAACCGCACCAGCGTCAACGGCCGCGAGGCGCTGCGGTCGCAGCAGTTGCACGACGGCGACCAACTCCACCTGGGGTCGTTGGCGCTCCACGTGGCGGTAGCGCAGCCGGCCGCGGAGCCCGAGTCTGGGCTGCTGGTAGGTGGAAAGACATACACGTCGTAACCGTGATCCCTTTCCTTTCTCGTGGAGGGCCCGTCATGGTGGAAACTGGGTACGATGATCGCTTCGTGGTGTTCGCCCTGCGTCACCGGCAGGGGGCCGTCCCGCGCCAGGTCGTGGAGCGGGAGGTGGTCACCTGTCCCAGTTACGAGGAGGCGCAGCAGGTGCGCAAGGCGTTCGCCGCCGCCGGCTGCGACTGCGTGATCCGCTACATGGGCGAGGCCGGCGGCGGCGACTGAGGGGTCGGTTCCTGGCCCGAACCGCGCCTCCGGTAAAGGGGCCTGGACCTCTCACGTCAGAGGCGGGCAGCGCAGTACGTGGCCGACTCGCGGAGCGAGTCGGGGCCCGACATCCACACCGACTCGCGGAGCGAGTCGGCTACGAACTTTCATCAATCCACGAACACGAATTCGTTCGCCAGCAGCAACACCTGCGCGTAGCGCTCCCAGGCGTCCAGCCCCTGCGCCCCGGCCGGCGGCTCACTGCGCGCCGCTGCCAGGAAGCGCACGCCCAGCGCGACCTCGTCGCGCTCAGCGGCCCGACCGTAGGCGCGACGGTAGAGGCGCTGGATGCGGTCCTCCCTGTCCGCCGCGACGGCGACGTCCGGGTGGCGGACCAGCGCCCGCGCCTGCTCCAGCACGAACGGGCTATTCATCAGGAACAGCGCCTGCTGCGGCACCGTCGTCGCGTAACGCTGGGCGCTCGACGTGTCGGGGCTGGCGAAGTCGAAGGTGCGGAACAGGCCCGGCAGGTTCTGACGGTCGATGAAGCCGTACACCGTGCGCCGCGCCGTGAACGGCGCCGTCGTCAGCTCCACCGCCGCACCGCCGGCCGTCCGGTCCAGCTTACCCGACGCCGCCAGCAGCGCGTCGCGCATCGCCTCGAAGTCCAGCCGCTGCCGGTTCATCCGCCACAGCAGGCGGTTGTCGGGGTCGAGCCGCTGTCCCTCGGCGTTGTCCTGGCTGCCCTGACAGTAGGCGCGCGACAGCATGACGAGGCGGTGCATCTTCTTGACCGACCAACCATCCTCCATGAAGCGCCACGCCAGGTAATCCAATAGCTCGGGGTGGGAGGGCGGGTCGCTGCGCAGGCCGAAATCGCTGGGGGTGGCGACGAGCCCCTTGCCGAAGTGGTGCAGCCAGATGCGGTTCACCATCACCCGCGCCGTCAGTGGGTTGTCCTTGCTCGCGATGGCGCGCGCCAGTTCCAGCCGCCCGCTGCCCTCGGTGAAAGGCTTGCGGTTCGCGCCCGCCAGCACGGCGAGGAACTGGCGCGGCACCACCGGCCCCGGGTAGCCCGGGTTGCCGCGTAGGAGCACGCGCGGCGTTACCGGCACCGCGGCGTCCTGCAGCACCATCGCCCGCGGCGGCGCCGCCTTCGATGTCGCCCGCCACTGATCGACCTGCTTCTGCAGGGCGGTCAGCCGGTCGCGCGCCGCCCGGTCCACGAAGCGGCGGATGTCTTCCACGGGAACGGTAGCCGGCGCCCCCGGAGCGTACAGGAGTTGCCGGACCGCCTCGTAATCGGGGGTCGCCAGCGGCCGCGGCTTCGTCTCCTGCCAGCGCCGCTCGACGTCGGCGAACACGGCGGCGTAGCGCTGCGCCACCTCGGCGAGCGAGGCCGGCGGCTTGCCGGTGAAGGCCTGCGCGACGGCTCGGCTCACCGGCCGGGCCGGGTCGGCGTTGGCGGCAATGTGGGCGGCCAGCGCCGGGGCCTTGGCGGCGAACTCGCCCGGCGGCAGGGCGGCGAAGGCGTGCCACGGCGCCAGCACCGGGTTGTGCCGCTTGCGCGTCTCGTCGAGGAACGTCCGCCAGCGTTGGATCATCGGGAACGACAGCTCGCCGAGTTGCCCCGCGCCGCCGCGGCGCCCGCCGAACTTGCCGCGCGCCTCGTGGGCCGCGAGCATGTAGTCCGCGGCGCGGGCGCGGAAGCGGGCCAGCGTCTCGCCGTGGACCTTCTGCAGGTAGTCCGCCACCTTCTGCGCGCGCGCCTTCAGCTCCTTCTCGAACGCGACGTACGCCGGCGTCCGTTCGGGCGCCCCGAGCAGCGGCAGTTCCTTCGGCTCGATGGAGCTGGCGAAGACGCCGTAGAGCGAGTAGTAGTCCTTCGTCGGGACCGGGTCGAACTTGTGGTCGTGGCAGCGGGCGCACGCCACCGTCAGGCCGAGCAGCCCGCGCGTGACGGTGTCGATGCGGTCGTCGATGATGTCGTGGACGTTGTTGAGGAAGCGCCGGCCGAGCGTCAGGAAGCCCATCGCGGCGAGCGCGCGCGGGTCCTTGTCCTGCAGGCGGTCGGCGGCGAGCTGCTCGATCAGGAAGCGGTCGAACGGCTTGTCCTCGTTGAAGGCGCGGATGACGTAGTCGCGGTAAGTATACGAGTAAGGGTAGCGCCTTTCTTCGGTAAAGACGTAGCCCTTGGTGTCGGCGTAGCGGGCGACGTCGAGCCAGTAGCGGCCCCAGCGCTCGCCGTAGGCCGGCGACGCCAGCAGGCGGTCGATCCCCTTCTCGTAAGCCTCCGGCGACGTGTCCTTCTCGAACGCCTCGATCTCCTCGGCGGTCGGCGGCAGGCCGGTCAAGTCGAACGCGGCGCGGCGCAGCAGCGTGCGCCGGTCGGCCGGCGCCGTGAAGGTCAGCCCCTTCCGCTCCAGCGCCGCCAGGAGGAAGGCGTCGATCGGCGCGGCGTCGGCGGCCAGGCCCTTGACGCGCGGCACGGTGGGGAGGCGGACGGGCTGGAACGCCCAGTGCTTCTTCCAGGCGTCGGCCATGTCGGCGACCCGGGGGCCGCCCGTGTCGGGCCAGGGCGCGCCCATCTTCACCCAGTCGCTCAGGTCAGTGACGGCCTTGACGGACAGGCGCGCCTTGGGCGGCATCTTGACGTCGCCTTCGTGGCGAACGGCGCGGACGAGCAGGCTCTTCTCGGGGTGGCCGGGGACGACGACCGGGCCGGAGTCGCTGCCCTTGCGCAGGAACGCGGCGGCGTCGAGGCGCAGGCCGCCCCGCTGTTTCGCCGGGCCGTGGCAGGAGACACAATGCTCGATCAGCACCGGGCGGACGCGCGCCTCGAAGAACTCGGCCTGCTGCGGCGTGACGGCGGCCGGCTTCGTACCGGTCTGGGCGGGGGCGGCGCCGCACGCCAGCAACACCAGGCCCCCGGCGAACAGGCCGCACACGGCGGTCTTCATGGTCATGGCTCCAGGCCGCAAGCCCACCCGTTGCACCGGGTGGGTTTTCTGCTTCCCCACCCGGTGCAACGGGTGGGCTTGGGAAGAAAACCCCTCTCACGCCTCCTTGAACTCGCTCTTCTCGATCTTGTACTCGGCGAGCTTCGTGGACAGGCTGCGCCGCGACAGGCCGCAGATTTCGGCGCAACGGCCGACGTTGCCGCGCGTCCGCTTCAGCGCCTTGCGGATGTACTGCTGCTCGAACAGGGCCGTCAACTCCTGCAGCTGCTCGTGCAATTTGCGGTCCAGGTCGATCCGCATTGGCAGCTTCTGCGGAGCGGGCGCCGTCAGGTCGGGCGGCAGGTTCGCCGGCTCGATCGTGTCGCGCTCGGAGATCACGCACGCCCGCTCCATCACGTTCTCCAGCTCGCGCACGTTGCCCGGCCAGCGGTGGTTGAGCAACAGGTCCATCGCCGCCGGCGTGATCCGCTTCGGCGCCTCGCCCGGCCGCGCGTACTTCGCCGCGAAGTGCGTCGCCAGCAGCGGGATGTCCTCGCCCCGCTCGCGCAGCGGCGGCACGTCGATGCGCACCACGTGGACGCGGTAGTAGAGGTCCTCGCGGAACTTGCCCTTGCGCACCATGCCCTTGAGCGAGCGGTTCGTCGCCGCCACCAGCCGCACGTCCACCTCGATGCTCTTGGTGCCGCCGACGCGCTCGAAGCGCCGTTCCTGCAGCACGCGCAGCAATTTCGCCTGCGTCGCGGGGGAAATCTCGCCGATCTCGTCGAGGAACAGCGTGCCACCATTGGCCAGCTCGAAGCGCCCCTGCCGCTGGCCGATGGCGCCGGTGAAGGCCCCTTTTTCGTGGCCGAACAGCTCGCTCTCCAGCAGGCTCTCCGGCAGCGCGGCGCAGTTGATCGGCACGAACTGCCCCGGCCGCAGCCGCGCCGACGCCTGGTGGATGGCCCGCGCGATCAGCTCCTTGCCCGTGCCCGTCTCGCCCTCGATCAGCACCGTGGTCGTCGTCTGCGCCACGTTGTTGATGAGTTCAAAGATCGCGTGCATCTGCGGATTCTTGCTGATGATGTTCTGGAATGAGTAGCGCAGCTGCATCTGCTCGCGCAGGTACAGGATCTCGTCCTGCAGGGAGCGCTCGCGCAAGGCCCGGCGGATCACCAGGCGCAGGTGGTCGGGGTCGATCGGCTTGGTCAGGAAGTCGTACGCGCCCAGCCGCATGGCCTGGACCGCGTCCTGGATGCTGCCGTAGCCGGTGAACACCATCACGGTGACCGGCAAGGCGCGCTTCTGCACCTCCTCGACCAGCTGCAGGCCGTCCAGGCCGGGCAGCTTCATGTCGGTCAGGAAAATGCTGTATTTGCGCTCCGCCCGGGTCAAAAGATCGAGCGCCTCGCGGCCATCGCCGGTGGTGTCGATGGTGATGCCGCTCTCGGCGCCGCCGAGCAGTTCCTGGAGTTGCTGGCGGAGCTGTGGGTTGTCCTCGGCGATGAGGATACGCCGCGGAGGTAACAGGCCATCGCCCTGGCCGGCCCCCGCGACCGGTGCCGGATTCCCCTCGTGATCGTCTCGGAGCATGCTTCGCATGAGGCCCCTCTCCCGAACCGCGCCGCGGTTCGGGTTGCTACCGGAAGAACTGTTCCCCCCTCCTATGGTAAGTGGGAAATCCGTTGCTTTCAAGTGTGTGGACAACTTCCCCATGTCGCGGGGGTGTGCCGGGCGGTTGCCGCGGCAACTCTTTACTCGTGCATATCTTAGGACGAGCGAACGCGAGCGTGAGGCCTTGGTATGCGAATTGCCCTTAAGGGACCGGCCTCAGGGTTGACAGGGGTCGTGAGAAGAGTTTCCCAGGGGCATCGCTACCATCCCGGGCCTTGGGGCGCCCCCGCGGACGAAGCCCCTGCCGGGGGAGGAAAAAAAATCGAATTCAGGGGGAATAAACCATGCTTCGGTTGGCTCTTGTTTTTGTGGTCATCGCACTGATCGCCGCCCTCTTCGGCTTCGGCCTGGTCGCCGACATGGCGTTTGGCGCCGCCAGGATCCTCTTCGTGATCTTCCTGGTGCTGGCCGTGCTGACGCTGGTCTTCGGCTACCGCCGCCTGCCTATCGACTGACGGGACGCGGGCGGCGTCTGTCCCCGGCCGGGGTCTGCCAGGGGCGTGTCACCGGCCACGTGGCGCCGGCGTCCAAGCAACCTAAACCCGATCGCCCATCCATCTGTTGCAGGAGGATCTTTGATGAAATGGCTTTCTCTGGCCGCCATGCTCGTGCTCTCCGCGTTTCTGGTGACCGGCAGCACCGGCTGCAAGAAGGGTGAAACCAAGACCGGCGAAGGTGAGGGCGGGAAGAAGTTGTCCGTGACCGCCCCGGGCGCCACCGACGTCAAGCAGGGTGACTCGGCGACGGTGACCGTCAAGATCAGCCGGACGAAGTTCACCGACCCGGTGACGGTCGAGTTCTCCAACCTGCCGGACAAGGTCAAGGTTGTCGAGACCGACATGACCATCCTCAAGGACAAGGAAGAAGGCAAGTTCACCCTGAAGGCGCTCGACGACGCCCCCGTGGAGAGCAAGGAAGCGACCGTGAAAGTCTCGGGCGCCGGCATCACCCAGGAGGCCAAGTTCAAGGTCAACGTGACGAAGAAGTAATCGATGCGGCGCGCCGGGGGCGTCAGCCCCCGGCAGCCCCGGCTTGTTGAGCCCCTTCTTTACGGCCGCTACGCCTTCGGCAGCGCGATGATGAACTCCGCCCCGCTCCCCTCCTCGGACTCCACACGAATGCCGCCGCCGTGCAGCCGCACCACCACGTCGTAACTGATCGACAGCCCCAACCCCGTGCCCGCCCCCGCCGGCTTGGTCGTGAAGAACGGCGTGAACAGCTTCTCGCGCACCGCTGCGGGAATACCGTTCCCGTTGTCGCGGAAACGGATTTCCACGCCCGCGCCGGTGTCGCGCGTCTCGACGCGCACGCGCGGCACGAAATCCGCTCCCGCGCGCTTCCGCCTCTCCAGCACCGCGTAACAGGCGTTCTGGATCAGGTTGAGGAACACGCGGCCCAGTTCCTGCGGGACGACCGCCACCGGCGGCAGCGACGGGGCGAACTCCGTCTCCAGCACCACGTTTAGTGTCGCGTCCTGGCTGCGCAGGCCGTGGTATGCGAGGTTCACGTACTCCCCCACCAGCGCGTTCAGATCCGTCGGCACGCGCTCGCCGGACTCGCCGCGTGCGTGCAGCAGCATGCCGCCGATGATCTCGTTGGCCCGGTCGCCGTGCGCGCGGATCTTCGCCGCACTCTGCTCCAGATCCCCGAGCAGTTCGCGCAGAGCCTCGGCGACCTTGCCGGGCGTGGGGACGGCTACGAGCAACTCGCGCAGCTCGGCCACGTGGTCCACGGCCAGGGCGGCGAAGTTGGTGATGAAGTTCAGCGGGTTGCGCAGCTCGTGGGCGATGCCCGCCGTCAGCGTGCCCAGCGACGCCATTTTCTGCTGCACGACGAGCTGGTCCTGGGCGGCCTTGAGCTTCTTCAGCGCTTGCTCCAGTTCCTCGGCGCGGCGGCGCTCGGCGTCGCGCAGCCGCTTCTTCTCCAGGCAGGCGTTGATCCGCGCCCGCAGCAGCACCGGGTCGAACGGCTTGTAGAGGTAGTCCTCGGCGCCCTGCGCGATGCAGCGGACGACGCTGTCGATCTCGTCGAGGCCCGAGATCATGATGACGGGGATCTCGCGGAGGCGGTCGTCGGCCTTCATCTGCTCCAGGGTGGTGTAGCCGTCCATCTCGGGCATGAGGACGTCGAGCAGGACGAGGTCGAAGGGGCGGGCGCGCATGAGGGTGAGGGCAGTGCGGCCGTTCTCGGCGGCGGCGGCCTGGTGGCCGAGTTGCGTGACGTAGCGACACAGCATCTCGCGGTTGATGGGCTTGTCGTCGGCGACGAGGATGCGGCCGCCCTCGCCGGCTGGCGGAATCGACTCGCCCTTGCCCACGTTCATGGTCGCTCCACCCTCCCTTGTGGGTCAGGACTCCGATCCTGACATGCGACTGTCAGGATCGGAGTCCTGACCCACAGGATAGCAGAAACGCACGCGAGCCCGGTACCCTTGGCGGGGCACCGGGCTCGCATTCGCGCGTCCGCGCTTACTTCGACATCATCAGCCGGTCCAGAACGGGAATGTGTGCCCGCGTCTGCGGCAGTAGCTTCGACGTGATGAGCGTCTTGCACTCGGCCAACCGCTTCTCACTCGCCCTCGGCGAAGCCCACCAGGCGCTTGCTGCGCAGCGGCTGCCGCAGCTTCACCAGGCCGCGCGCCTCGATCTGGCGGATGCGCTCGCGGGTGATGCCGTACGCCCGCGCCACCTCGTCCAGCGTCCGCGGCTGGCCGTCCTTCAGGCCGAAGCGCAGCTCGATCACCTCGCGCTCGCGCGGCGTCAGCGACCGCAGCACCTCGGCGATGCGCTCGCGCAGCAGGTGCTGATCGACCGTCTCGCCGGGGTTCACCGCACTCGGATCGTTCAGAAAATCGCCCAGCGCCCGCTCGCCGTCGCCGCCCAGCGGCTCGTGCAGGCTGACGGGGTGGCGGGCCACCACGCGCAGCGACCGCGTCTCCTCCGGCGTGACACCGAGGCTCGCCGCGATCTCCTCGACGGTCGGCTCGCGGCCGATCTGCACCGCCAGCTCGCCGCGCACCCGCTCCATCGCGGCCAGCGTGCCGACCTGGTGGCACGGCACGCGCACCGTGCGGGCGTGGTCGGCCAGGGCGCGCGTGATGCCTTGCCGGATCCACCACGTCGCGTAGGTGCCGAACTTGAAGCCCATGCGGTGCTCGTACTTGTCCACCGCCCGCATCAGGCCGCGGTTGCCCTCCTGGATCAGGTCCGCGAACGACAGGCCGCGACCGCGGTAGCGCTTGGCGATGGCCACCACCAGCCGCAAATTGCCCTCGGCCAGCTCGCGCCGCGCCTGCTTGTACACCTCGTGCCGCCGCGCCAGCACGCGCAGCAGCCCGGCCAACTCTTCCGGCGTGGAGCGGGCCTCCTGGGTCAGGTCGCGCAGCTCCTTGATCAGGCGCGTCTGCTTCTCGCGGTCGGCGGCGGAGCGGCCGCAGCCGGCGATCTCGCGCTCCAGCTCGGTCAACCGCGTCACCCAGCGCTCCAGGTCGTCGCTCAGGCGTTCGAGCAATTCGGTGCGCGGCGACAGTTCCTCGATCAGGCGGATCGCCTTGTACAGCTGCCGCCGCAGGGCACGGCGGACGCGCGTGCGTCCGGAGACGGAGGTGGTCCGGCGCAGGGTGCGGAACGTGGAGGACGACGTGGCGAGGACGGGCTGCAGGGTGCGCAGGTTGTGCGGCATCCGCTTGAGGATTTCGTCGCGGCTCAGCTTGAGGCTGGTGACGACGTCGATGGTCGGGTCCAGGGCGAGCTTGCCGGCCTGCACGCGCTCGAAGGCCTCGACGACGCGGCTGAGCGTGAGCCAGTTCGACAGGGCGGCGCGGCGGTAGCGCTGCCGTGCCTTCTCCAGCCGCTTCGCGAGGGACAATTCCGCGGCGCGGTTGAGCAGCGGGATCGCCCCCATCTGGCGCAGGTACAGACCCAGGGTGTCGTCCGGCCCGCTGGTGCTTTCCGGGTCGGCCTCGTCGGCGTGGGCCGGCTCGCCCTCGGCCGCCGCCACGGTCTCGTGCCGCCCGTCCTCGAACGGCTCGCGGTCCGCCGCGGGGGCCGGCCGCTCCGGCAGCGTGTCGTCCTCCGACTGGCGCCGGGGTCGCGAAGTGCCTGCGGAACCGACGGTCTGCCGCCGGCGTCCCGCCCAGGAAGTTTTCGTGTTGGTTTTCATGTTCGTTCCTGTCTCTCGCTCCGATCCGGTCGCCAGACTGCGCGGTCGCTTACGGGCAGCGAATGGTACGCTCGTTCAGGAAGTGGCCGGTAGGCGAGTGAGGCGAGAGGGACCGGCGTCGGTCCCCAGAGCCTTCCGCCTCTGCATGTTATGCGGGGTTGGTGCCGTGAGGCAAACGACAACTTCCTGTTATTCATTATAGACTGACACGCCAGGGCCCGTCGGGTTCTCGCGCAGCCGTGCTGAAATACAAGCACCGGCAGGGTTTCCGTCCGGATCGGCTTCCTTACCCCCGCCTGGATTTTCGCAACTATCTTTCTAGTTGCGTCTGAGCGGCGCGGCCAGAGTCGGCACCGTCTTTCTTCTCTAAACCTTACGTCCGGATTCGGGGCCGCGCCAACCTCGCCCCAACCGGAACGGCCATTCGGTCTGCGCCCGGAATTCCGTCCCGGCGCGAAAGTGTCCTGCCCTTGTGGAGTCCGCTTCCCAGCGCGGGCCAGCGAGGGGGGGCCGGAACGTGCTAGAATGAACGTACCCCGATACCGTCAGGACAGCGCGTCATGGCCGCCGGAAGATCTGCCGCCGCGGCGGATCTCGGGGCAAGTTAGGGAATACCGGCTTGTCAGGGGACAAGTCGCCGGTGTATGATTCCCTCGCCGGAGCGTTGAGGGAGAAGGTTGGCCGTCACCGATGCCGGCCGTGGACAACCCGGTGCGCGAGTACGGAGAACTACGATGACGCCAGAAACCCCACGGGCAACGCTGACTCTCCCCAGTGACCTGCGCATGCTCTCGGTCGCGCGGGCCTTTGTCGAGGCGGTCGGCCAGGCTGGCGGCCTCGACCGCAGCAGCATTCAGGCCCTGGTCCTCGCGACCACCGAGGCCGTCAGCAACATCGTCCGCCACGCCCACCGCAACTGCCCCGAGGCCCACCTTCAAGTCCAGTGCCGCTTCCAGGCGGACACCTTCGAGCTGTCCTTCCTTGACGAGGGCGAGCCCTTCGACATCAGTGCCGTGCCGAACCTGGACCCCAGCGAGATGCGCGTCGGCGGCCGGGGCGTCTTCCTGATGCGTGCCCTGATGGACGAACTGACCTGTCAGCCGCGCGGCGAGCGCGGCAACACCCTGCGCATGGTGAAGCGCCGCCAGACCGCGGGCGCCGTGCGGGAATGTGGGTAAACTGCAACCTTTCTGCCGCTGCCGAAATTGCCTAAACCTTGCACGGTGCCGCGACGATACTGATGAGTAGACCGGCGTGGAGTGGCCAGGTGAACAGTCATCGGGGCCACTGCCGCCGTGGACGGTGGAACCCATCCGCGACTGGCCGCGTACTCATTTCAAGGCGGCCGGTGGGTTGAAACGGCAGACCCATATCCCTATAAGATGATCCTGTCCCTGCGAGCCGCCGCTGTTCTCACGGACAGGGGAGAAAACCCATGCGAACGCACAACCCGACCTGTCTGGAAGGTCCGATCTCCGGCACTCGCGATTGGTGGCGCGGTGGGGCCGCATCGCCCCTGACCGGGCAGGCCCCCACGGAGCCGCTGTTCCGGGCCGGCCTGGTGGAAGAAGTCCGGCGGCAGATCGCGGCGGGGACATACGACACGCCGGAGAAGTGGGAGGCGGCCCTGGACCGCCTCCTCGACCGGCTCGCCTAAGAACGACAGCTGAACACCGCGGCCCCGGGAGGGCGTATTGCCCCGTCTGCCTTCCGGGGGCCGTCGGCCCTTGCACCTCTCGCAGTCGGTGACGTGGAGGCAGAACCGTGCAGTTACCCGCGGTGGAAGTGTCGCAGAGCCCGGAGAACAAGTTCCGGGAGTACCTGGCCAGCCGCCCGCGCCCGCAGCGCTACACCGAGCAGCAGCGCGACATGGTGCGCTTCGTCTTCAGCAAGCACAACCATTTCGACGCCGAGCAGCTGATCGACGACCTGGAGCGGGAGGGCTTCCAGGTGAGCCGGGCGACGGTGTACCGGACGTTGAACAAGCTGGTGGGCGCGGGGCTGCTGCGGCGGCTGGAGGTGGGGCCGCGGACGCGCTACGAGCACGACTACGGCTACCCGGACCACGAGCACATGTACTGCCAGCAGTGCGAGAAGATGATCGAGTTCCAGGACGACGCGATCGAGCGGATCATCTACGACATTTGCCGGCAGCACGGTTTCCAGACGAGCGGCCACACGTTCGTGATCCGCGGTTTGTGTGCGGAGTGCAATCGCGCCCGCGTCACCAAGCGCCGCCTGGATTTGGTGTGAACCCCACCCAGCCCCAAGACACGTTCCCCAAGACACGTTTAGC
>JBBRPS010000235.1:0-12797 GCA_038227745.1 Gemmatales bacterium
CGAAATAGACAAAGCGGCGCCTAGCGCCGCACTCCAAAGCGCATACCGCCCTAAGTACGAACGACGACAGCCAGTGGCCCGGCGGGCCGCTGGCTGTGGGAGATTGTAGCGTTCTTCCTTCCCCGAGGGCGCGGGGAGCGTCAGCCTTTTTTCGGGGGGGCGCCGTTGGCGAGGGGGCGGACCTTGCTCATCGACAGGCGGTTGCCGGGGGGGTGGAAGGTGACCTCGCTCATGTAATGGCGCATGAGCAGGAGCCCGCGGCCGCAGGGGCGTTCGAGGTTCTCGACCGCCATCGGGTCGGGCACGTCGTCGGGGTCGAAGCCCTTGCCCTCGTCGGCGATGTGGATGTCGAAGCGTTCGGCGTTAATGCGGTAGGAAATATGGACCTTCTTGGTGCGGTCCATCTGGTTGCCGTGTTTGATCGCGTTGACGAGGGCTTCTTCGAGGGCAAGCTTGATGCTGAAGATTTCGCGGTCGTCGAAGCGGTGCGACGTGAGGGCGTGCTCGATGTCATCCTGGACGCGCCGGGCTTCCGCCGGGTCGCTGGGGATGACGACGTCCAGCATCCCTCCCTGGCCTGTTTCGCGCATGCAGCCGTTCCCACAACGAAGGAGTACATCAGGCACAGAAAGCCACCTCCTGAAACGCGGCCACGACCTGTGGTCGATATCGCGAGCAGGGACATCCACGCCCCCGCCTCCACGGGATCCTCCACCGTGGACAAGGCGCTCGTCCGGGGGACCGCACCCCACGGTGGCCGGCTTACCCCCTCCTGGAGTGCCGTCCCCCGGCGGCCGTCCCCGGCCCACCAGCCCAATCGTTCCGGAGTTCAGGACATGAAGCGGTTCCCCAGCCCTCCGCGCCGGGAAAACCCCCAAGACCCTGTGCTCGTCCGAATCCCTGCGGGCGATCAAGGGGCCACCTCACGGCGGCCGCCGGCCCTTGGAGGGCGATGGGATGCCGCGTCGGCACCCGAAGGTACTCTCGACAGGCGCGGCCAGAGCGCCCTGGCCAGGACCTCCCGGTCAGAACGCCTGAAGGGCGGCCTGCTCCTCTTTCTGGATATTGAAAAGCTTGTTCAACTTCGTGATCTCGAAGACCTCGTAGATCTGCGGGTCGATGTTACACAGGATGAGCCGGCCGCCCGCCGCGTTGACCTTCTTATTGAGGGTGATGAACTTGCCAAGAGCGGCGCTGGAAAGGTACTCGACGTTGCCGAAGTTGAGCAGGATTTTGCGCCGGCCCAACTCGTCCACCAGGCTGAAGAGCTGCTCGCCGATGACCTGGATGTTCTGCTCGTCGAGGATCTTCTTGTCGGTAAAATTCACGACCGTCACATCGCCAATATCTTCCACTTCGAGACGGCGACGACGCGGTTGCGAGGACATAAGAGGAACTCCTTGAAGTTCTCAACACCCCCTGGACGCACTCGTTTCCTGTTCCCGGGGCGGACAGACGACTGGGGTTCGAGATCAGATAATGCATGTTAGACCCATTACCTGGCATGTCAAGCTTTTTCCCGAACATTCCGGCCGATTGACGCGGCCGGCGCCGTCGCCGCGCCGGCGCCTCCCGGAGAGGTTCGCGCGCGGCGGAAAAACCGGAGGGGCGGCGGCGCCGGGGAGAACCCGGCGGCGCCGCCCCTGCGGGGCCGAAAGGCGGGCAACAGACTCCCTGTAAGGGCCGCTCAGCGCCCCGCGCTGGAGGTCCCCGGCGCCGCGTTCACCTCCGCCGTCACGCGCTCGCTCCAGCGCCCTTGCAGGTCGGCGAAGCTGCCCAGGTTGTAGTGGCGACGCAGCGCCGGCTCGTAGCCCTCGCGCACCCCGTCGCGCAGGAACTGGGAGAACGTCTGCGGCCCGCGCAGCCCACATAGGTACTCCACCAGCGACACGCTCTGGGCGTAGAACGCGCTGATCCGCGCCGGCTGTGGGTAGTCCGTCAGCTGCATCAATTCGCGGACGCCGAACAGCTCCTGCTGGCGCAGCGAGCGGGCCAGGTTGCGGCGGTGCTGCGCCACCTTCTCGACCGGCTCGGTCAGCACCGCCATGCCCTCGTCGGCCCAGCGCGGCACCGGCTTCGTCCCGAACCGCCCCGCCAGCACCACATGCGTCGCCTCGTGCGGCAGCACCGCCGTCAGCATCCCGTCCGGGTTCTCGCAGTGCAGATGGATCACGCGGCGCACCACGCGGCTCGTCTCGCGGTCCGTCTCGATGCGCGAGTGGCCCGGCGAGTTGATGGCCACGCCGTTGAAGCGCCGGTACTCCTGGGCCGTGGGGTGCAGGTAGACGTCGCACTTCGGCGACCACTCCTCCCCGTCGCCGCCGAACCACTTCCGCGTCATGTCGGCGCGCGTCTGCTCCGCCGTCCGGGCCACCTTCTCGGCCAGCTCGCGCGCCTGTTTGTGGAGGACGCGGAAGGAGCGCGTCTCGGCGACGTCCCAGCCCTGGGCATCGCGGCCGACGTGCTTCACCTCGACCGGGGCAGCCGGCCGATCGCCGCCGGGGGCGCGGCGGCCCTCGATCTCGCCGAGGAGCCACTTGCCGGTCTGCGACAGGTTCGGGGCCATCTCCATCGCCACGCGAACCTCGCGCTCCAGGTCGGGCCAGGGGCAGCTCTGCGTGCCGGTGTTGTTGATCTGATCGACGACATGGGCCAGCTTGCAGTACGCCCAGCGCTCGCGGCAGTCGCGCGTCGCCCGGTCGTCGTGGCGGTGCGCCTCTTCGTAGAGTTTGCGGGCCTCAATGAAGCGCTTGCGCGCGAATTCGGCCTCGGCCTGGGCGAGGAAGCTCGTGGCCTGCTTGCCGCGCGGATCGCCGAGTGCCGCGGGCGCCGCGGCCTGGTTGCTCAGGTCGAACGGGTCCGCCTTGGCGCGCGCCAGGGTCGGTGCGGGGGCGGCGGGCGGCGTCTGCGCCACCTTGTTCGCCGCGGCCGGGGTGGGCCTGGCGAAGCCGCCTCCAGGGGTGGCGGCGAGGGCCGCGGGCACGGGGACCGGGGCCGCCGGGTTCGGTACGGCGGCCGGGGGAGGGGCCGGCTGCGCGGCGGCCTGGGCGGGGGCACCGTTGGCCTCGAGGATGCGCAGCCGCGCCGCGTACTTCTCGGCCAGGGCCTTCTGGTCCTTGACGGAGAGCTCGTTGATGTAGGCGCGGTAGGCGTCGCGCAGCACCGCGAGGTACTTGCGGTTGACGTTGATGCGCGGCAGCTGCGACTCGAGCACTTCGACGGCCCTGGCCGGCTGGCGCTGGAGGAGGTACATCTCGCCCTGCAGCATGGCGGTCTGGGCGAGGAGGTAGCCCTCAATGGCCCCTTCCGGCTCCTTGACGGGGTCGGCGGACAGGGTGGAGATACCGAGGGTGACGAGCAGGGGCGTCACGCAGAGCAGCGCTGCGAGGCCGGTCCGGGCCATGGTCGCGTCCTTGCAGAATAGGGGACAAAACCGACGGCTCAAGGGAGAAGGGACGGCGGCGTGGGTGCGAGGCCCCGGCGGCGTGCGCGGCCGGTCCTCTCCCTGGTTCCGGTCCGCGGCGGGGAAGGGTCTTTGGGTCGCCTCCCCGCCTGCGCGTCATTCCCTGACGGCGGGCCGCGCCACGGACGATCGCCTACGGTAGGGACGGGGGCGGAAAAATGCAAGCCGAAGTGCCCGCAAGCCCTCAAGCCCAGGGACCGCGCCCCCTGGGGCAGCGAACCCAGGGGGCGCGGCCGCTGGGCTTGAGTTGAGGGCGTCACTCGCGCGCCAGGCGCAGGGTGCGGTCGATGTACGCGCGCACCGCGGCCCCATCGACGCCGACGCTCACCTCGACGTTGGGCGCGGCCTTGTCCCACGTCCGCTGATCGACGACGCTCATACCGCGCGTCAGCTCGCCGCGCGTCTCCACATCGACCGCCAGCATGCGCGTGCTGAGGGCGCCCGGCACCGCGACCGCCACGATGCCCAGCACGTCTTTGAGGTGGAAGCCTTCCAGGCCATACAGGTTCGACGTCGCGCCGATACCGAACGGCACGACCCGCCGCAGGAACTGGCAGGTGCGCGAGTCGGGGTTGGGCAGCTCCAGCAGGTCGCTCGGCGAGAACAGCACCTTGCGCGTCACGTCGAGCGGCACCAGCGTGATGGGCGCGCCGGAGCGCAGCACCTGCCGGGCGGCCAGCGGATCGCAGGCGAAGTGGAACTCGGTCACCGGGCCGGCGTTGCCCGGCTCCGCTACGGTGCCGCCCATGAGGACCAGGCGGTGGACCAGCGCCGGCAGTTCGGGGTCGCGGTCCATCGCCCGCGCCAGCACGGTCAGCGGCCCCATGCAGACGACGGTGACCTCCTTGGGGTTCTGCCGCACCTGGTCCACCAGCAAACGGTCGCTCGGGTGGGGGTGGTGCAGCTCGGCGCAGGGGAACTGTACCCCGCCCAGGCCGCCGGGGCCGTGCAGCCGCGTGCCGTCCATCTCGTACTCGATCTGCGGGGCCGCCCCGAGGCGCGGCCAACGCTTCGGGTCCATCTGCTCGACGAGGATGTGGACGTTCCGGGTCGCCTGCTCGGCGCTGACGTTGCCCGGCGTCGCCAGCAGCGCCAGCACGTCGAGGTCCGGGTCGTTCAGGGCCAGGGCCACCGCGAAGGCGCCGTCGATGCCCGGGTCGTTGATGAGGATGAGCTTGTGCGCCACGGCCGTCCCCTTGCAATGATGTGCGACGCGGAGAACGGCGATACAAGCCCGAAGCGCAAGCGAGGGACTCCTTGCTGGCGCTTCGGGCTCGTGTCAGCTCGCCCCGCGTCCGCTGTCCGAATCGTCCTCACGAGAACACGCCACCAGCCGCGTCAGGGCGTCGCGCGCCTTGCCCGTCGCGATGGCCTCCGCGGCGCGGGCCACGCCTTCGGCCAGGGTGGCGACGCGCTCGGCGGCCAGCAGCGCCGCCGCCGCGTTGGCCAGCACCACGCGCGCCGCCGGTCCCCGCTCGCCGGCCAGCACTGCCCGCAACGTCGCCGCACTCGCCTCCGGCCCGTCCGCCTGCAGTTCGGCCAGGGTACACGGCTCCAGCCCGAAGTCCGCCGGCGTCCACTCGCGGCAGGTGACCGTGTGGCCGTGGACCTCGCGCACCAGCGTCGGCGCCGACAGGCTCACCTCGTCCAGGCCGTCGCGGCCGCACACCACCAGGGCACGGCGCGTGCCCAGCCGGGCCAGCGCCCCCGCCATCAGGTCGAGCAGCTCGGGCCGCCCGACGCCGAGAAGTTGGTACGCCGCGCTCGCCGGGTTGGCGAGCGGCCCCAGGCAGTGGAACAGCGTGGCGACGCGCAGGCGGCGCCGCAGCGGGGCGACGTGGCGCAGCGCCGGGTGGAAGTGGGGCGCGAAGCAGAACGCCAGCCCGGCGCGGCCCAGGCAGCGGCGCGCGAACTCGACGTCGCCCTCGACGCGAACGCCCAGCGCCGCCAACACGTCGGCGCTGCCGCTGCGGCTGGAGACCGAGCGGTTGCCGTGTTTGACCACCGGCACGCCGGCGCCGGCCACGACGAACGCCGTCGCCGTGCTGATGTTGAACGTGCCGGTGCCGTCGCCGCCGGTGCCGCAGGTGTCGAGCACGCCATCGCAGCCGGGGTCCCAGCGGACCATGTGTTCGCGCAGCACCTCGGCGGCGGCGGCGATCTCGTCGGCGGTCTCGCCCTTCATGCGCAGCGCGACCAAAAACGCCGCCGCCTCCGCCTCGCCGCAGCGGTCGCTCATCAGGTCTTGCAGCGCGGCGCGCACCTGCTCCCGGCTCAGGTCGCGCCGCGCCACCAGGGCTACAAGTACCTCGGCAAACCAGGAAAGCGGCGTCATATTGCTTCAATGGGTCCACAGTCCGGGAACCGTGGTTATGCTTTCCCGCGCGCCCGGGCCTCTCGGTTCAGCATACCGGAAATCGGCCGCCCCGACAAAAATTTCCCTTTCTTTGTGTACGGACGTCTAATATACTAGGGTTCAGGTCGAAGAGAGGCCGACCGGAAACAGGAGCACGCGGACAGCCCCAGCGCCGGGCCTGTGGGGGCACGGCGGAGCATCCGAAACGCGGTGTCGGCGGAAGGACGTGAGGGATGTGCGGCAGGCTCGGCAACCTCCGCAATCTCCGCACGACCGGCACCAAACCTCGCTTTTGATGAGGAGATTGCCATGCCGGACTTCAGTCAGTTGACGGCGCGCCAGCGGGAGATTTACGAGTTCATCCGCGGCAAGATCGAGTCGCGGGGGTACGGCCCGACGGTCCGTGAGATCGGCCTCGGGTTCGGCATCAAATCGCCGAACGGCGTGATGTGCCACCTCAAGGCCCTGGAGAAGAAGGGCCTGATCAAGCGCGAGGGCTTCTCGGCCCGCGCCATCATGCTCGTCGATCACCGGCCGCCAGCGCAGGGCCTGCCGATGCTCGGCCTCGTCGCCGCCGGCACGCCGACGGCGGCGGTCGAGCAGGACGAGCGGCTGGAGTTCGACGCCCTGTTCGGCGGCCCCAACCACTGCGCCCTCAAGGTGCGCGGCCAGTCGATGATCGAGGACCACATCGACGACGGCGATTTCGTGGTGATCCGCCGGCAAGAGGAGGCGCGGAACGGCGACCGCGTGGTGGCGATGATCGATGGCGAGGTCACGCTCAAGCGCTACTACGCCGAGGCCGACCACATCCGCCTGGAGCCGGCGAACGGGACCATGCAGCCGATCATCGTTCCCAAGGGCGAGGCCGAGATCGTCGGCGTGCTCATCGGCGTGGTGCGGAAGTGCTGATCGAGTGGAAGTAGGGAGAGAGGCTGGAAGAAAGCCCACGGGTGGCAACCCGTGGGCTTTTCCCTTTCCCCTGTTTGTCACGCCGCCTTGCGGAACGTCCGCCCCGGCAGTGGCAGAATGTGGCGCTGGGCGATCCCCAGCCGCCGCAGCAGGTGCAGGTTCGTCCGCTCGTTGCAGCGCGCCGCCTCGAACGGCATCACTTCCAGGGCCGGGTGCTCGGTCACGTGCAGGCCCCAGCGCAGCACGCCCCTCACCTCGACCGGCGACCAGTCCCCCATGATGTCCATGCCCGCCAGCTCGCCGCCGGCCGCGTCGAGGAACCCGTCGAGAACCCGTCCCACCTCGGGCAGCGTCAGGTGCCCGGAGTCCCAGTTCACCACCGCGTCGCGCGCCACCAGCACGTCCTTGTCCAGCGACACGTAGAGCGGGCAGGCCGACAGTTCCGCGCGGTAGGGGGCGAGCAGCGCCTCCAGGCGCGCCGCCGTCAGCGGCGCCTGCGCCTCGGGCCGCAGCGGCTGGTTGGGGATCCGCGCCCACTTCCCGGCCTCGAACGAGCGCACGCTGGGGAAGACGGTGATCTTGCCCGAGCGCAGCTGCTTCCACGGGGCGAGCCAGCGGTAGGCGTTGTCGAAGTCCACGTCGCCGCCGACGTGGAAGACGCGCCGCACCTGCGGCAGGCGCGCGGCGTGGTAAAGCCATGTGCCGCAGTGTATCACCGGCACCGCGCGCATCCAGTCGGGGTGGTTGTCCAGGACGAGCAGGTTGAACGGCCCCGCCAAACGGCGCACGAGTGCCAGGCTGACGTGGTGGAAGTCGCCCGAGCCGTAGAACGTCAGCGCCGGGCCGTCGTCCGGGTGGCCGAGAAGGCCGGCGAGGGCGGCCTCGAAACGGCGGAACCGCCCGAAGCTGCAGCCCAGGCGGATGCGCGGCCCCCACGAGCGGGCGTCGTGGACCGCAGGGTCGTAGTCCTTGTGCAGTTGCCGCTGGGAGAGCAGGCTACCGTCCAGATCGAGAACGCGGATGTGCAAGGCTTCTCCTTCCTGTCCGGTGCGCGGGGAAGTGAAAAGGCGCCAGATCGGGCGCGGGATGATAGCGGCGGCCGTCGCGAATACAAGAGGAAATGGGGCGGCAATGAGGACGAGTCCCGTGGGGACGAGGATCACCCACCGACCGGCGGCTCGGCCCGCAGTCACGCGGCCCGCGCGCCGGGGGGGCACAGCCGGCGCGCCAGGAAATCGAGGAGGAGGTCGCGGTACAGGAGACCGCCCTTTTCGAGCAGGTTGTCGTGGTCGGCGCCGGGGATGACGGCCAGCTCGCGCGGCCCGCGGCAGCGATCGTAAAGGCGGCGCGTGTCCTGGGGCGGCGCGTTCGGGTCGTCGCTGCCCGTCAGGAGCAGCACCGGCGCCGGGGCCAGCTCGGCGACGTAGTCCACCGGGGCGATCTGGGCGAGGCGCAGCCGCAGGCGGCGCTCGGTCACCCAGATGACGCCGCGGCGGAAGCGGCGGAACCAGGCAGGGAACTTGGTGCCGATGCGGCTCTGGAAAGTGCTGGCGAGGTCGTGGTACAGGCTTTCCAGGATGATGGCATCAAGGGCGCAGGTCCGGGGGGCGGCGAAGCACAGCGCGGCCGCGCCCATCGACACGCCCAGTGCGGCGCGGGGTTGGTGCGGCCAGCGCTGCGCGACCAGGTCGAGGACGGCGGCGACATCGCGGGCCTCGTGGAAGCCGAACGCCGTGTTCCGGCCGGCGCTCTGGCCGTGGGCGCGGTGGTCGAAGGCGACGCAGCGGTAGCCCGCGGCGGCGAGCAGCTCGATTCGGCCGAGGATCTGGTCGCGGTTGTTGCGCATGCCGTGGAAGAGGGCAACCGTGCCGCGCGGCGCGGGTGGCGCCACCAGCCAGCCGCGCAGGCGGAGACCATCGGCGGTAAGGCACTCCAGAGGCTCGCAGGGCAGTCCTCGGTCGGCGGGCGTGTGGTGCGGCCCACCGCGGCTGCTGCGCGTCAGCCAGCGCGAGACGGTGTACGAGGTGGCCAGGTAGCCGACGCCGGAAACCGCCGTCAGCCCTGCCAGCATGTCCTTGAGCCAGGACGCCGTCCCGTGGAGCTTGGACACCACCCGCCCTCCGCCAGCTTTCCCCGTCCACACGACCCTGCTTATCGTTGCCATCGGTCGGGCCTCCCTGCGGACTGAAGGAAAACCGCCCGGCGAACGGCCGGCGTCAGCCGGCTGGTCCTGCCTCAACCGGAGTGCCGGACCAGCCGGCATACGCCGGCCGTTCGCCGTCAGCGACTGTACCAGGCGATCAGCTTCTCCACTTCGCCCCGCCGCGCCAGGGTGCCCATGACGAAGCGCAGCCGGCGCGTGCCCAGCACGGGGTTGTAGCCGAAGTGGTCGTCCACGAGAGACAGCGCCCGCGTGACCGCCTGTTCGCGCGGGCCGTCCATCGCCCGGGCCAACCACAGCACCGCGGGCAGCGTCAGCGCCAACTCCTCCAGGCCGTCCCAGAACGGCCGGCCGAAGTGGAGCGCCCCGCAGAACTGTAGCGAGTTTACCTTGACGATGTAATAGCGTTCCAGCGCCTCCTCCGCTGCGGCCGGCAGCGGACCGCCCGCCCCCTCGCAGCGCTCGAACGTGGTCTCGGCCAGGAACGCATTGAGCCGCGGCACGGCACCCCGGCCGCGCGCGAAGCGGCAGGCGGCGCGGAACAGGGCGAGCCGGCCGCGCGCCGCCTGCCCGCGGTTGTCGCCGTGGTCCTTGCGGGCGTAGATCGCCAGTAGCTGGCGGAACAGCACACGTCCCACCCAACCGGGCGGCGGCAGCTCGCCGGGGGCCGCCGGCACCTCCGTGTCCAGCCCCTCGCGCAGCACCTTCAGGAACTCGACGAGCTTGCCGCCCGTGACCTCGTCGAAGCGCGCCTGCCGGCACAGCGCCGCCAGCGTCAGGCACTTCCGCAGCCGCCGCTCGACGCGGTCGCCGCCGTCTTCCAGGATCGCCAGCAGCGCCTGCACGAAGCGGACCACGTCCGGCCATTCGACCTGCTGCCCGCGCTGCAGCGGCGGCGGCGGAACGTCTGCCCCCTCGAAGCCCTGGCTCCGCTCGAACAGCCGCGTATACTGCGTCACCTCGTTCGCGTGCTGCTCGAGCGGCCGGCCCTTGTTGTCGGCGGCGGAGGGGCACGAAAAGCGCAGGCCAACGCGCCAGTGGCTCCCTGCCGGCGTCAGCACGAACGGGTACAGGCGGCAGGCGAGCGGCTTGGCGTCGGCGCCGAAGCGCTCGTGAATGCGGCAGCGGTTGCCCGGGCCGAGGAAGACGCACCTGCCGTCGGGCCGGTGGTTGAGCCTGCTGCGCCGCCGCCACCACGGCCCGTGCCGCACGAACAGCCGCAGCTCGCCCAGTTCCTCCCACCCCTGCGCCTCGATGCGGCGCCGCTCTTCCTCGCTGACGCTGACGTGGAGCTCGCGGCAGCAGTTGCCGCAGCTGTGACAGTCCCAGTTTTGCACGACCGGCAAGTGCCGCACGGGGATGGACATGAGTGGGTCACACCGAGGTTGGAGGGCGTCGGGGCGTCGGGGCGCCGGCAACGGGTAGCGCGTACTCCTCTCATTGTAACTCAGGCTGCGGCGCGGGGAGCGGTCGGTTCGCCCGGCCGGGCCTCCTCCGAGGCCCGGCCGCGGCGGCAGCGGTCGTGAAGCCACAGGCCGGCCCAGGCGAGCAGGAACAGGATCAAGGCCCCCTGCACGACGGGGAACATGGCGGCGTCGCCAAAGGCGGCCCGGGCGTGGCCGGTGATGACCGGGCCGATCATGCAGCCGCCGCACTCGATCGCGAGGTACGCGGCGTTGGCGCGATCCAGCGCCGCGTCGGGCAGGCGCTCGCCCAGCAGGGCCAGGCCCAGCGGGTAGAACGCGCCGGAGCAGGCGCCGATCACGAACAGCCACAGCGCCAGCCACACCGACACGCCGCAGGCCGGCAGCAGTCCCAGTCCCATGACGACCAGGGCGTAACAGGCGAGCAGGACCGTGCGGCGGCCGAGGCGGTCCGCCAGCCAGGCGACGGGGATCTGGAAGAGCAGGACGCCGACGACCGTGAGGCTGGTGATCCAGCCGACCCCCTCGCTGGTCATCCCCAGCGACAGGAGATGGAAGGACATGAAGGTGATCATCACGCCTTCGAGGAAGCCCTGGTTCCACGCCGAGCCGTAGCTGAGGAAGTTCGCGCGGAACGACAGGGGCCGCCGTTCGCCCGCCACTTCGCGCACGCGCGCCGGCGCGGGCAGGCAGCCCCAGACCAGCACGCCGGCGACGACGGCGAGGGCGCCGCCGATGGCGAAGGCGAGGTGGGGCCGGGCGTCGTACATCTCCAGGCCCACCCAGTTGCCCAGGGCGTAGCCGAGGGTGAGGGCGACCGCGTAGAAGCCGAAGTTGCGGGCGCGGCAGTCGGGCGGCGAATCGCGGTTGATGTAGGTCTCCAGGGGGATGAGGCTCATGGCGCCCGCGGCCCCGCTGAGGAGGCGCACGGGGAACCACCAGGCGCCGCCCGCGCCCCAGGGGAACACGGCGACGGTGAGGCCCGAGACGAGCGCGCCGGCGACGATGCAGCCGTTGCCCCAGCGCCGCATCAGCCACGGCACCGCCGCCGCGGCGACGGCCATGCCCAGGTAGTACGTGCCCGTGTTGTCGCCGACGGTCGAGTCCGCGCAGCCCGCCCCCCTCAGCCAGAGCGCCGCCAGCGGGGCGCCGAGGCCGAAGCTGAACGACCACGCGGCCGTCGCCAGGCAGATGACGGCCAGCACCTGGTGCCGCTTCAGGAGACGGGAGAGGACTCGCATGGCACGATCGCCTGGTCTGGGCGCAGGAGCGACGGGAAAACGCATGCCCCCGCGCGGAGGGGAGCGGGGACGGGGCTCGCGGGCCCTCCCTGGAACGCCCCCAAGCGGCGAGGCATGTAACAGAGCCGCCCCCTCCTGTCGAGACGACTTCGCGGCGCCCGAGACACAAAAGCCCGCAGCGCCAGCGGGGAAAGTCTTCCTGCCTTCTGCTTTCTGCAATTGGCGACCCCGGCCTCGCTTCCTTAGAATGACCCGACAGTCGTTTTTTCTCCTGCGAGGGCCCATCCGCTCATGCCGACACCGCTTCTCCAAAGCCACATTGAGGGCTACCCCTGCCGCCACGGCAAGGTCCGTGACGTCTACGACCTCGGCGACCGCCTGGTCATCGTCGCCACCGACCGCATCAGCGCGTTCGACTTCGTGCTGCCGACCGGCATCCCCGACAAGGGCCGCGTCCTTACCGGCATGACCCTCTTCTGGCTCGACCTCCTCCGCGTCCCCAACCACTTCCTTGGCACGGACCTCGCCACCATGGCTCCGGCCTTCGCCGCCCAGGCCGACGCCCTCACGGGCCGCACTATGCTGGTGCGCAAGGCCGACGTCGTGCCGATCGAGTGCGTCGTGCGCGGCTACCTCGCCGGCTCGGGCTGGAAGGAATATCGCAAGGGCGGCACCGTCTGCGGCATTCCCCTGCCGCCCGGCCTGCAGGAAAGCCAGCAGCTCCCCGAGCCGATCTTCACCCCCGCCACCAAGGAGGAGAGCGGCCACGACATCAACATCTCCTTCGACGAGATGGTGCGCCGCACCGGCCGGGACGTGGCGGAGGAACTGCGCCGGCGCAGCCTTGACATCTACCGCCGCGCCGCCGCGCACGCCCGCGGCCGCGGCATCCTTATCGCCGACACCAAGTTCGAGTGGGGTCGGCTGCCCGGCGGCGAGCGGATCCTCATCGACGAGGTGCTGACGCCCGACAGCTCGCGCTTCTGGCCGCTGGACGCCTACCGCCCCGGCGGCAGTCCGCCCTCGTTCGACAAGCAGTTCGTGCGCGACTGGTTGGAGACGACCGGCTGGGACAAGAACAGCACGCCGCCCGAACTGCCCGCCGACGTGGTGGCGCGGACGCGCGAGAAGTATTTGGAAGCCTACGAGCGCCTCAGCAAGTGAACCGTTTAGCCGCGAGCGGTGAGCCAGATCCCGCTACGCGGGGGCGAGCGCGGGCCCCGCGCAGCGGATCTGGCTC
>JBBRPS010000236.1:0-12792 GCA_038227745.1 Gemmatales bacterium
AAAGAAAGAGGGAAAGCGGCGCCGAGCGCCGCACTCCAAAGCGCCCGCAAACCGTTCTAGCCCCCCGTGGACACACGAGGGGCTAAATCCGGTTAATGATTCAACAGGAACTCACCGCTGTTGAGCAACGCCCAAAACACGTCCCCGAGGGCCTGGTTTGAACGCTCGGCGGGCGGCGCCGAGCGCGGCGCGGCGCCGCCAGTCTCGACGTACCGCAGCAGTCGCGACAGTTCTTCCGCTCCCGGCCGACGCGACACCGTGGACAGGTACAGCGTCTCGATCCGCTCCGTCGTGTCCATGAACGGTGAGTTGTTGACCGCGGCCAGCGTCTCGCTGCGGCGGACGTGCGTCGCATCGCCGATCAGCTTGCCGTTCATCAGCGACAGGGCGTGCAGGATCGACGTGTGGAAGTCCGTGGACTTCTCGCTGGCGTTGGCGAAGCGCGTGAGGAACTCGGCCCGTGGCGATGGCTTGGCGCCCGGCACGAAGCTGATCGGGAACGCCGACGCCGGCTCGTTGTACCCCGTCGCCAGGGCCACGCTATCGTAGAGTTGCTCGGCGCTCAGGCCGCGGAGCGGCATGCGCGCGAAGTGCCCCGCCTCTTCGGGGACCGCCTTGCCGGCGCTCGCGAGTTGGTACGCCCGGCTGTTGGCGATCGCCCGCAGCAGGTACTTCAGGTCGAAGCGGTTGGCGACGAACTGGCGGGCCAACTCGTTGATCAGCTCGGGGTGGCTGGCCTCGATCTTGCCGCCGACCATCTCATCGACCGGATCGACCAGGCCGCTGCCGAAGAAGTACGCCCAGACGCGGTTGACGGCGGCGCGGGCGAAGTACGGATTGTCGCCGGCCGTCACCCAATCGGCCAGCGTGACGCGCGCCCCGACCTTGTCCTTCCACTTCGGCTTCGTGCCGTCGAGGAAGGTCGCCTGGATGACCGTGTCGGTGTTCGGGATCTTGATGGAGCGCTGATCGATCTTTTCCGCCTTGGGAACGGTGAACTCGTTCATCACCTGGCCGTCGATGCCGGAGAAGAAGGCGGCGAGGCTCCAGAACTGGTCGCGCTTCCAGTTGGCGAACGGATGGTTGTGGCACTGGGCGCACTCCAGCTTGACGCCCAGGAACAGGCGCGAGGTGCCCGCCGCCAGGTTCTCCGGCTTGGCCTCCTTGGCGAGGTAGAAGGCGATCGGCGTCGGCTTGCCGGTGAAGCTCTCCTCGAAGATGCGCGGGCCGCCCGTGCCGATCGGGGCGGTGAGCAGCTCGCGGACGACCTGGTCGTACGGGGTGTTGGCGGCCATGTGCTTGCGCAGCCAGGCCTCGAAACCCGGGGCGAGGATGATGCCCTGAATGGTGGCGGCCGACTCGGGCATCCACAGGGCGCGCCAGACCTTGCTGAAGTGGGCGGCGTAGCGCGGCCCGTCGAGCAATTCGTCGATCAGGCGCTGACGTTTGTCCGCCCGCCGGTCGCGAATGAAGGCGCGTGCCTCGGCGACCGACGGGATGCGGCCAGCCAGATCGAGGTAGACGCGGCGGAGGAATTCGGCGTCGGTCGCCGCTGCCGCGGGCTGCACTTTCGCGGTGCGCCAGCCCTCGGAGAGGTGGAAGTCGATCCGGGCGGTCAGGGCCTGGACATCGCGGGCCGCGACGGCCGGCACCGCCGCGGGGGCGACAGGGGCGGGCGGGTCGGCGGACGCCGTGCGGACGCCGGCGGCCAGCAGGGCGAGCGTACTGGTCAGCCACACGCTCAGACGGGGCATGACACAACTCCTGAAAGGGGTGATGGGTCGCGACGCATGGCGGAGCAGTCGTGTCACCAATTGCTCCAGCGATTTTACCGCGGGCGAAACACCTCGGACAGCAATTCGAGCGGTTCGTGGCCGACTCGCTCCGCGAGTCGGGGGTGTCGGTCACACCGACTCGCGGAGCGAGTCGGCCACGAACCACTGCACCCGGGCGGTAATTGCTCTAGCGGCTCCCCGCCCGGGCCGCGGCGGTGCGTTCCAGGGACGACAATCTCCACACGGAGATCCGCGGGGACGCGGCGGGGGGGCCGCCCGGCGCGGACGGGCCGGCAAGTCCTCCGGCGGTCAGGAAGTGCCTGCCGTCCGGTGAGATGCTGACTGACCACGACAGATCCTCAAAGGCCACGGCAGGCGCCCCCTTGAGGGGGGGCGGGCCGGGCGGCCGGGGCGAGAGGTCCTTCTGCTCGACGGCGGGCGGCTCGACGGCATCTTCCGCCGCGGCCGGCGCCATCATGGCCGCGGTCGGCGGGCGCGGCGGCGCGTTGGGACTGGGGGCCATCTGGGGGAGGATGCTCGCCCGGGCCACCTCCTTGCCCGAGGCAATTTCCCACCGGCGCGCGGCCCCGTCCTGGCTGACCGTGAGGGCGGCTTTGCCACCGGGCAGCAGCACCACACGGTCGATGCGGCCCATGTAGCCGGAGGAGCCGGAGAAGCGCCGCACGATCTTGCCGCCCTCCGTGGCACGGAGCACCAGGGATGTGCCCTCGGCGGAGAGGGTCTGCTGCCCGTCGCCGAGAAACAGGGCGCTCTCGACCGTGGCCCCACACTTGACGACGCCGGCCGGCTTGCCCGTCTCCACGTCCCACGAGCGCAGGGTGTGGTCGCGTCCGCCGGACAGGAGACGGTTGCCGTCCGGGGAAAAGGCGACCGTGCGGACCGCCGCGGTGTGGCCCTTGAGGACGTGCCGCGCCTTGCCGGCTTCGAGATCCCACACCCGCACCGTGTTGTCGTCCCCGGCGGAGGCGGCGAGCTTGCCGTCGGGCGCGAAGGCGACCGCGCGGACCGCCTTGTCGTGGCCACGGAATTCACGCAGCGGCTTCTCGTCGGTCAGACCGTGGAGCCGCAGGACGTTGTCCCGCCCAGCGGCGAGGAAGCGCTTGCCGTCGGGTGCGAAGGCCAGCGTGAGCACCTGCTCCCGCCCCTTGAACTCGCGGATCTGCTTGCCGGAAGCGAAGTCCCACAGCCGGACGCTGTCGTCCCGGGCGCAGGACAGCACGTGCCGGCCGTCGGGCGAGAAGGCCACGCAATGGACGCCCTTCAGGTGCCCTTCGAGCACGCGGACGGGGACGGTGATGCCGGGCCACAGGCGGACGCTACGATCGTAGCCCGCGGTGAGGATCTGCCGGCCGTCGGGGGTGAAGGCCACGCCGCTGACGCCGTCCTGGTGCCCGTTGATGAGGTGTCCCCGGTTTTTGCCACTTACCGGATCCCAGAGCTGCACGTGCGCGTCGAGGGCGGCGATGGCCAGGCGCCTCCCGGAAGGGGAGAAAGCGAGCGCGGCCACCTGCTTGCCGTTCGCCCCGGTGGACCGCAGCGCTTTCCCCGAGGCGATGTCCCAAACGACCGTCGTCCCGCCATCGTCGCCGGCGGCGAGCAGTTTGCCGTCCGGGGAGAAGGCGAACGCCCGCACGGCGTCCTTCTCGGCCTTCCAAACCGCGCGCTCCCGCCCGCCCTCCACGTCCCAGAGCCGGATCGTCCGGTCGTAGGCGCCGCTGACGAGCGTCTTGCCGTTGGACGCGAAGGCGAGGGCGCGCACCGCCCCCTGGTGCCCGCGCAGGACGGCGCGCTCCTGCCCCGTGGCGGGATCCCACAGCCGAATCGTCCGGTCGTAGCCGCCGCTGGCGAGCGTCTTGCCGTCGGGCGCGAAGGCCAGGGCGTAGACCCAGTTGCCGTGGTTCTTGAGAGTGTGCAGCTCCTTCCCGGTCGCGGCGTCCCACACCTTCACCGTGTTGTCCGCGCTGCCGCTCGCCAGTCTCTTGCCGTCGGGAGAGAACGCGACGCACGTGACCTTGTCGCCGTGGCCCTTGAGGCGGTGCAGCACCTCGCCGCTCAGCGCCTCGCACAAGGCCACGGTGCGGTCCTCCAGGGCGAGGGCCAGCGCCTTGCCGTCGCGGCTGTACGCCAGCGCCAGCACCGGCTCCCGGGCGCGCGAGCCGGGGGCGATGGACGGCAGGTCGGCGACCTCGCGGCGCGTGGCCGTGTCCCAGAGCCTGGCGCGCTTCTCGCCCGTCGCCGTCACCAGCCGCTTGCCGTCGGGCGAGAACAGTATGTACTGGCTCGCGGTTCTCGTCGGCGCGCTGGGGGCGGAAGTGATGGTGCCGCCGACGGAAGAGAAAACGGCCTGGGGACCGTCGCTCCCCTCACCGCCGAAGGTGTTCTTCTCGTCGAGCGTTTTCGCGTCGAGGAGGACCGTCGGGCCGTTGAAGGTGATCGCCGCCAGGCCCTTGCCGTCCGGCGTGTAGGCGATGGCGAAGTAGGAGCGGTTAACGTAGGGCTGCGGGAAGCCGCTGTTGTCCGGAGCGGGGGGCCGCGGCGTCGTTTCCTTGCCGGTATCGGCGTCGAACAGCTTGACCGGCTGCGCGAAGCCCACCAGGGCGATGGTCTTGCCGTCCGGCGAGAGGGAGAGACTCTGAACCTGCCCGCCGCTGGGGTGTCTGATCGCCCGGCGCTCCTTACCGGCCTGCCAGTCCCAGAGCCGTGCCGTGCTGTCCTGGCCGCCGCTGACGAGCGTCTTGCCGTCGCCGGAGAAGGCGAGCGCCGTCACGCCGCCCTTGTGCCCGAGGAGGGCCTTCGCCTCTTTCCCCGAGGCCACGTCGCGGAGGCGGATGGCGCCGTCCTGCCCGGCGGTCGCGAGCAGCTTGCTGTCGGGAGTGAACAGCAGGCGGTTGACGCCCTGGGTCAGCGGGAACTGGCGCAGCACGCGCCCCGTGACGGGGTCGCGGAGCTTCACCGCCCCCGCCTCGCCCGTGGCGAGCAGCTTGCCGTCCGGGGAGAAGGCGGCAGTCTGGATCGCGTTTGCCTGCCTCGCATGGGCCAACTGCTTCGCGCCGTCCGCGTCCCACAACTTGAGGAAGCCTGGGCCGCCGGCCGCCGAGCCGGCGGTCGCCACGACCTTGCCGTCGGGCGAGAAGGCCACGGCCGCGACCTCGCCGCCCGCCTTCTCCTCCAGCGAAGAGGAGGAGGTGCCGAACGCGATGCCCTCCTCATCGACGAGCGGGGCGGGGGTTGCCGCCGCCGGGCTGGTCATCGTCTTGGGCGCGCCCCTCGCCGGGGCGGGTTTGGCCTTGGTGTCCTGCTGCGCCGGCAGGGACGCCGGAGGGAACAGCAGCGCGGCGCCCAGCGCCGCCAGCACGAGGGATCTCGGGATACGCGTGTGCATGGTCTCCGGTCCTTCACGCGAGGAATTGAGCAGGACGTTGGTCTTCCCGGGGAATCGATTCAGCCCCATTATGAGGGGAGGGTGGCGTTTTGTAAACCACTTTGCCCGCTCCGGGAAGCTTCACGAGCATTCACGCACCTTGTCTGTGTCGTTATTCGCCCGCGATCCTGAATTATTCGTGAGAATCCGCGACCTTGTTCTTTCCCCCCGGCGCCGGCCCGAGGAGACCGCCTGTGACAGCCCTGTACCGCGACCTCCTGCTGAAGATCCGCACCGCGTTCCCCCAGCCGGTCTCGAACCGCATTTCGGGCCGGTCCTGTTCTTCTTCCCGCAGTTGGTATATTCCTCCGACGCGGAAGATGGTCACACAAGCCCGAAGCGCAAGCGAGGAAGTGCCTCGCTTGCGCTTCGGGCTTGTAGGGGTGGCGCGACCCGGGACACCAGCCCGAAGCGCAAGCGAGGAAGTGCCTCGCTTGCGCTTCGGGCTTGTGTGACCATCTTGCGCGCCGAGGTAATAGCGTCCAATCGTCTGTCTGGGGGAAGGTGTCTGGAACCTTGCATTTCAGGATTCCACACACCTTTTCCCCTCTCCGGACAGCCTCTCAGCGGCCGTGGTATCCCGGCGGCGCGGCAGAGCACGGGGGTTGCCCGTAGTAGATCACCCGCGGCGGGCCGAACGGGTCGAGCGGCGGCCGATAGCCGAAGCGCTCGGCCCGGTCGAGGCGATCGAGGTAGTCGAGGTAATTGAGCTGCCGCGCGTTGCCATTGAAATACAGAAACGCCCCGGGGTAGTAATTGTAGCGCTGCGTCACGGTCGCGCCGTCGTAGGGGATGTAGACCCCAGGCCTGAGTCCGCGCTCGATCTCCGCGTTGGAAAAGACCTGGGCGATGGCCGGGCGCGGCAGGGTGAGCGCCGCGGCGAGGACGGCGGCGCAGAGCAGCGCCCTTCCGAAAAACTTCCGCATGGGTGCTTGCCTCGTGAAGATAGGAGGTCGGGAAGTGAATCTGTTCGCATGAAAGGTCCCTCTATTATGGAGCATGGCTGAGGCTGCCGTCGGCCGGCCGCGGGCGATGCGGCGCGCTTCGCGGCGTGTCGGTCGCGCCCTGTCCCGGTCCCGTAAAGCGTGCGGGGCGCGCAGGCCGGAGAGGCTGCCCCACCCGTGCCGCGCGAGCCGGTGGCGGCAGTCCGTGTCGGCCTTCCGACCGCGCCGGCGCTTGACAGGCCGCGCTTTTTCGGGTGACATACAGACAGGGTTTCCCCGACGCCACAACGAACCAGATCGCCCTGGCCCGCGTAGCAACTACAAGAGGGAATGTGGAGCTACTCGAAACACTAGCCGACTGCTCGGACGAGGATCTGCTCGGCCGCTTCCGCCGCGGGCAGCGCGAGGCGTTCGGCGTGTTCGTCAAGCGCTACGAGCGGGAGTTGTACGGCTACCTGCGCCGCTACCTCGGCGACGCTAACCTGGCCGATGACGTGTTTCAGAACACCTTCCTCCAGCTCTACACCAAGATCGGTACCTACGAACCCGGCCGGCCAGTCCGCCCGTGGCTGTACACCATCGCCACGCACCAGGCCATCGACGCCCTGCGCCGCAACGGCCGTCACCAGGCCCTCAGCCTCGATCAGCAGCGCGACGAGCAGGCCGGCGGCGAGGTGCAGAACCTGGTCGCTTCGCTGGAGAGCCGCACCCCCGGCCCCATCGACCAGGCCCAGGGCGAGGAGCGCCGCCAGTGCGTCCGCGCCAGCGTGGACCGCCTGCCCGACTTCCTCCGTCAGGTGGTGATCCTGGCCTACTACCAGGGCCTCAAGTACCGCGAGATCGCCGACATCCTCGGCATCCCGGTCGGCACCGTGAAGTCCCGGCTCCACGCCGCCCTTGTCAAGCTTCAGGAGGCCTGGGCCGCCTCCTCCTCCGTGCAGGACCTGCTCTCTCTGGGGTGAGCCCCTGCCGGTCCCCCTCGCCCCGCCGGGGAGAGGGGCGAAGAATAGGTCGGACACCGCAGCCCGAGACGAAAAATGGAAGAGCACCTGGTCGGTTACTTGCTGAACGCCCTGGAACCGGACGAGCATCGGGCCGTCGCGGCGTACCTGGACGCCAACCCCGCGGCGCGCGACCGCCTCGACACGCTGCGCCACGTCCTGGAGCCGCTCGCCGCCGACCGCGCCGAGATGGAGCCGCCGCCCGACCTGGTGGTCCGCACCCTCGGCCGCATCGCCGAGCACTGCTGCCACGACCTGCCGCGTGCCCCCACCGTCTCGCTCGGCCGTTCCCCCAGCCCGACCCTGCGCTTTCTCCGCCGCGCTGACGTACTCGTCGCCGCCTGCCTGCTGCTGACCGCCCTCGGCGTCGGCGTGCCGTGGCTGGCCTCGGTCATCGGCCGGCAGGGCGGCACCGCCCACATCGTCGCCTGCCAGGACAACCTGCGCAAGTTCTACGTCGGCCTCAAGAACTACAGCGACCTGCACAACAACCGCTTCCCCGACGTGGCCCACGCCGCCGACCCGCCCCGAACCGTTGCCGGCATGGTCGTCCCCATTCTCATGGACGCCCGCGCCCTGCCCGACAACGCCAGCGTCCGCTGCCCCGGCAACGGCGACTGCCAGCCCTGCCCCTGGACTCTGCAGGACCTGCAGAAGATGGGCCCCGAGCAGTTCAAGAAGCACGCGCATGCGTTGGCGTCGTGCTACGCCTACTCCCTCGGCCACCGCGACAACAACGCCCTGGTCGGCCTGCGCTTCGACGCCGACAAGCCCAACCACCGCCTGCCGATCATGGCCGACAGCCCGCCGGCCGACGCCGGCCGCGGCAACAGCCTCAATCACGGCGGCCGGGGGCAGAATGTACTCTACCTCGACGGCCACGCCGAGTGGTGTACGACGCGCACGGTCGGCCTCGACGGCGACGACATCTTCCTCAACCGCAGGGGCGAGGTGGCCCCTGGGCTCGACTGGTCCGACTCCGTCCTCGGCCGCAGCGAGGTGAGTCCCGTCCCGTGACCCACCGTAAGGAGAGGGGCAGCAAGCCCACGGGTTGCCACCCGTGGGCTTCCGTCGAGCAGCATGTCACTCGAAGAATCGGCGGACAGGAACGCGGAAAGCCCCGAGGATGTCGGGCAGGGTGAACTCCTCGTCCGCCGTCAGGATGTGGGGCTCCTGTTCGGCGTGATAGACGTGTACCCTCTGGGTTTGCTGATCGAGAACGCAGACGACGGTAACGCCGGCCTCCAGGTACTCGGCGACCTTGCTGTGGATGTGGGGCCAGCGGTCGCTCGGCGAGCGCACCTCGAAGACCAGTTCCGGCGAGACGGCCAGGTAACCGAGCGGGAGTGGGCCGCGTGCCACACGCTGGTAACTGTAGTAGGCGACATCGCCCCCGCGGACCGTGTCGGGATCGCGCTCGGTCACAACGCCCGAATCGTTGGTCACAACGCGGCCGAGCGGGTTGTCCTCCAGAAAGCGACGGAGGAGGTAGGCGGTCTGGCCACAGATCTCGCCGTGGCGTGGCGTGGGCAAATTCATCGGCACAACCCTCCCCCGGACCAGTTCGGTCGGTTGCCCGTCGTCGGGCAGGAGCAGATATTCCTCGGCGGTGAGCAAAGGTGTCGCGACGGTCGCCATGTCTGCGTCTCCCTTCTGGATAACCGCCTTCACGATAGCCGATCTCCCTGACCGCACACAACCCGGGTTCGGATTGCCGCTACTCTGTGCGGGGCCGCGGCTATAATGGCGCACGGTGCTGGGACCTCACACCGGGCCGCCGCGCCGGGCGCACCGGCGCCGGCCTGCCGCTGACCCCTTTGGGAGGACAGGACAATGCAATGGCCGGTAGACCTGATCGCAACCTTCGGCCGGGGCATTGAGGTCGAACCGGCGAACGGCCTGACCAAGGACCAGGTGGTGCGCTGCATCTTCGACGAGACGGCGCGGCGGGCGGTCTGGCGCGCTCGCTGCGAGCCGGCGAAGCTCAGTGCCGCCCTGCGCACGCCGTTCACGCCGCTGGGTTCGGTCGTGCCCAGCGAAGAGCTGATCCAGTGGACGCCGCGCATCACTCTGCTCGGGCCGCTCTGGGGGCGCGCGGTCGATGCCTTCCACGGCTACCTGGAGGAGAACGCCGTCGCCGTTTGCGCCGCCTTCAAGGACGAGTTGCAGCCCTATGACTCCGACCTCGGCTGAGGGAGTAGGCAGCTCTTGGCGAGCGGCCGGCGTAAGCCGGCTGTTCCGGCACGCCGCCGCGGCATCTGGGCGGGCGCTACGAACCGATCGGCAAGGCCTTCGAGAGATCGACCCACACCGTGCCGACCGGGGCGGAAGGAGTGCCGGGACTCGCCACGGCGCTGAAGGGGGAGAAGGGCAAGGCCCCATAAAAACCTGATGGCCACCGAGGAGGGCCGGGGCGAAGTTTCGTGTTGCCACGGCGTCAATCGGCGGCCTGGGGCCGTGGTCGCCTCAGTCGCTTGCCGAGGGCCGGCGGCCGTTTCGGGGCCTTGCCACGCCGGCCGCCGCTCGGGGCCTTCCGCGGACCGCCGCCGTGCCCCTCTTTCGATTGCGCCTCGTTGACGGTCAACGGTCGCCCGTCCGCCGCCTTGCCGTTGAGGGCGGCGATGGCGGCCTGGGCCTCCTGGTCGCTGCCCATCTCCACGAAGCCGAACCCCTTCGAGCGGCCCGTGTCCCGGTCCACGATGACCTGGGCCGACTGCACCCTGCCATACGGCGCGAACAGCTTCTGGAGATCGTGGTCGCTCACGCCGTAGGTGAGGTTGCCCACGTATAACTTCCTGGCCATCAGAGGGACTCCTGACAAAGGACTGTCGAGGCGGACGCCGCCCACGGTGGGTAAATTGACGTTCCGCCCAGGCAGTCCGCATCCTGGAGCGGTTTCGATTCCTTATCCGGCTCGCACACTCAAGCGCAAATCGATCCAGATATAATTATACCACGGCATGGAGGCCGCCAAGAGACGGCTGCGGCGGACAGACGCCGGCCGGGTAGAATAAGGCAGAGACCAGTGCCCAGGCAACCGAGCGCGAGACCGGAGGGTGTATGAAGCGACCCGACGAGACAAACGGCGTGCCGTCGCCTCCCCCCCAGTGGGAGGCCCATCTCGACTGCTATCGAGAGAAGCGCGCCCTGATCTTTACCGACGACAAGGACCTGGATGCGGCCGTCGATCTCCTCTGGAGCGATGAACTGTACAACCTGCCCCACGCCCTCGCCGGGGGCGACACCATCATCGTGCCGGCAGAGGCCGTGCCCTACTTCAAGGCCAAAGGGTTGAAGTTCAGAGACACGCGGCTCCGCTCCGCCGGCGAACTGCCGCCCGAGGAGATCGCGAAACTGCGCCGGGAGCAAGGACCCTACTGAACCACTGTCTAACGGGACTGGGTTGAGGACAAGGTGGTGCTCTGCATCATCGATTACAAACTCAACTTCGGCGATGAACGTCTGTCTGCGAAAATCGCCGAACTGAAGCGCACGATCCGCACCGCCTATCGGGATTGTGGCAGCCCACAGGAGGAGATTTGGGTTGTCGCCCAAGCAGTCATCCGCCAGGATTGAGCCGCGCGATTCCACCCCAGTGCTCATTCCGCGGGGCGACAGAGGAGGGAAAGCCATTTGTCCGGGCCCGAGAGGGGCTCGAGATGTGTCCAGGTTAGTGACGCGGTCTGCACACCGCACGAGCAGCCACCCCGGTCCCTTCTCCCGCCCGCGCCGCCGGCATTCCCCGCACCACCGGCACCATCCCGCCGCCAGCATCCGCCGGTATAAATGCTTGCGGCGATACTTCCTTGGCGCGACCCCCGGCGCCTGCTATCTTGGCCGGGGTCGTGGTTGACACTGCTCACCCGCCGCGGCAGCTCTCGTCTGTCCCTCAGCCCGTCCGGGGCGGGGTGCCGGCGGCGGTCAAGGGAAGAAACACTGATGACGTCACCCTCCCCCGTCGCCGCCTCCCTCGCCCGCTGGCGCAACAACCTCATCGACCTCACGCGGCGCAACCCGCTGCTGTCGCTGCGGCCGACGAAGACTTCCTTCCTGACCGTCTCGCACCCCGGCGTTGCGGCCGTCTTCGAGCGCCTGGTGCAGGCCGGCAAGGGCTGGACATTCTGGATGCCGCCGGTGGACGACGAGGAGGACGAGCACGCGGAGAACGTCCCGACCGCCCTCGACCTGGAGAAGCTCCAGCCGCGCACCAACGAGCTGGTCTGCGCCGACCTCGGCCGCAAGCGCCTCCTGCGCGTCCTGACGAACCTCTACCGCCGGGCCAGCGCCGATTACCAGGAGCGCGGCCTGCACATCCTCTTCGTCGCGTGCGGCGTACTGGAATGGCGCGATCCGGAGAACACCGAGACGTTCCGCTCCCCCCTGGTGCTGGTGCCGGTCGAGCTGGTGCGGACCTCCCTGCGCGAGCCGTTCACCCTGAACCCGGTCGATGAGGATCCCGTCGTCAACCCCGCCCTGCAGGCCCGGCTGCTGCAGGACTTCGACTTCCGCCTGCCCGCACCGCCGGAGGACTGGGCCGAGAAAGGCGTGACCGACTACCTGGCGGAGGTGCAGACCGCCATCGCCGGCCTGCCCGGCTGGGGCGTCGAGAGCAGTACCGCCCTGACGCTCTTCTCCTTCTACAAGGGCGTCATCCACCAGGACCTCGGCGACAACGCCACCCGGGCAGCCGACCACCCGCTGGTCCGCGCCCTGGCCGGCGAGGCGGTCGGTAGCGAGCTGACCGGCGAGGCGCTGCCCGACGTCTACGAGCTGGACGACGTCGAGCCTCCCGAGAAGACCTTCCATATCCTCGATGCCGACGCCAGCCAGCGCCTGTGCCTGGAGGCGGCGGCCCACGGGCACAGCTTCGTGCTGCACGGCCCGCCCGGCACCGGCAAGAGCCAGACCATCGCCAACCTCATCGCCGATTGCCTCGCCACCGGCAAGAAGGTGCTGTTCGTCAGCGAGAAGATGGCGGCGCTGGAAGTCGTCTACAAGCGGCTGCGGGCCGTCGGCCTGGGCGACTTCTGCCTGGAGCTGCACAGCCATAAGGCGAGCAAGCGCGAGGCCGTCGCCGAACTGCGCCGCTGCCTGGAGGAGCGCCGCCAGCCGCCCGCCCCCGGGGCGGAGGCCGAGTACGAACAGCTCCGCCAGCGCCGCGCTCAGCTCAACGCCTACGCGCAGGCGCTGCACGCCCCGCGCGAGCCGCTGCACCGCAGCGCCTGGTGGGCGCTGGGCGAACTGGCCCGCTGTGCCTCGATGCCGGCCGTGACGCTGGGGCCGGTCAACCTCGCCGAGGTCAGCGCCGCCTGGCTGGAGGATGCCCGCCAGGCCATCCAGCGGTTGCAGCAGCTCTGGCACGTGCAGGAACAGGGGCAGGATTTCGCCTGGTGGGGGTTCAAGGCGGGCGAGCGCTACACGCTCAAGCTGCGCGACGAGGTCAACGGCCTGATCGACAAGGCCCGCGGCCGCCTCGACCGCGTTGCGACGCTGGCCGACGAGTTCGGCCGCAAGCTCGGCGCCCGGGGCAGCGTGGCCTGGCTGCTGCGCGCCGGCGAACTGCTCGACGCCACCCCGAAGCCGCCCGAGCACTGGCTGACCGCGACCGACCTGCCGCAACTCGCCGCCGA
>JBBRPS010000237.1:0-12785 GCA_038227745.1 Gemmatales bacterium
ATCTCGACAGCCGTCGTCGTGCTCAAGGGACGGCTAGCAAGTACCTGATGGCTGTCGTTTTCCAGCACCAGCGTGTCGCCGTCGCGGCGCAGCGTCAACCTCACATCCCCTGCGTTCGCAGGCACTTCATAGTGCAACGGTTGCAGAGGCGGCGCGCTCACCACGATCGAGATCGACTTGGACCCAGGGCTGACGTCATATCGGCCATCGCCCGAGTAGGTTGCCGTGATGGTGTGCTGGCCACCGGCGAGGTTGCTGACGGTCAGGGAAGTCGCACCGTCCACCAGCGGGATTGGGCCGCCGGAACCGAGCGGCTGGCCGTTGTCGGTCAGTTCCACGGTCCCGGTTGGGAAGGGGCCCGCTCCGGTCAGGGGGCCGACATTGATCTGAAACGTCACCTGATCGTCGCCGAACGCGCTGTCCGGACCGGTGACGGTCGTACTGGTGGCCTGGCGGGTGAGGATGACGGTCGCGGAACCGGCGCTCACCCCGTAGTTGGCATCCCCCGAGTAGGTTGACGCGATCGTGTGCTGGCCCGGCGAGAGCGTCTCGGTGGCAAACGCGGCCCCGTCCTGGAGCATCAGCGGCATGCCGTCGCCGACCGGAGCCCCGTTGTCAGTCAGGGTGACTGTCTGGGTGGGGGTGGGGCCTGTCCCGCCGAGCAGCGAGGCGACGTGGACCTGGATGTAGACGGGGTCGCCGAAGGTCAAGTTGCCGAGGACGGAGACCGACGTCTGGGACGGCTGGTGCGAAGGCGTGGTCACCGTCAAGGAACTGGGCTCCGACGCGGTCGTCCCCGACGCGCTGCCGGCGAAGTTGCCCTGCTCACCGTAGACGGCCTTGACCGCGTAGCTGTTCGGGGGCTTGTCGATCGGCCGCGTCAGCGTCGCCACGCCGTTTTGCAGGTCAGCGGTGTCGAGGATGTCCGGGCCGACGTAGAAGGTGACCGTGCCGGTCGGCGTGCCCGCGTCGCTGGTCACGGTGGCCGTGAGCGTGACGTTCCCGAACTGCTCGACCGTGCTGGGCATCACACCGGCCAGCGTCGTGTGGGTGGACGAACTGCCCCTGACCACTGGGTTGACGTTTGGGTTGAGGAGCACGGTCACCCGCCCGAATGGGGTGAAGGTCGGCGTGAGGGCGAACAGCGAGGCCACGTTGATGACGTCCTGGCTGCCGTCGCCGTTCACGTCCCCCATGAACAGCCGGCCGGTGGCGATGTTACCCTCGGTGAGCCCCAGCGGTTGGAGGTCGGTGTACACCGGGAGCCCGAAATTGCCGTCGCCCGGACCGGCCGCGAGGCCGACGACGTACTTGTTGCCCCCATGCTCGGGGTCGGAGATGCCCTGGTCGGGGTTGAAGGCCAGGGCCGTCGCGCCGTTGTCGCCGAACCGACCGGCCACCGCGCCGGCCGCCGCGAACGACGAAGCGGTGTCCGGGTCGCCGCCGGTGTACGGGCCTGCGGCGAAGGGCTGGAAACTGCCGTCCGCCGCACCCTTGAAGAAGACGACCTGGCTCCCCGCGTTCACGGTCAGATCGAGGAGCCCGTCGCCGTCGATGTAGCTCGCCGTCATTTGCTGGGCGCCGGCGGGCGTCGGCGTGGCGAAACTGGTCATGAAGACTTCCGGGCCGGAGGTCTTCTTCACCGTGAGGACACTGGCCTGCGAACTGATCACCGTGCCGACACCGGCCTGCGAACTGCTCACAACGTCGACGTGGCCGAGCGCGAACACGGCGTCGTCGAGGCCATCACGGTCGAGGTCCTCGGCCACCACATCGGTCGGGTCGATCGAGACGGTGGTGTTCGCCCCGAAGTTCAGCGGCGCCGCGGTCACCTCGGTGAAGGTGCCGTTGCCCTGGTTCTGCAGCAGGCGCATGATGTTGTCGCCGTTGGCCGGCATCACGGCGACGTCGAGTTGCGTTCTGCTGGTGAAGTGGCCCAGCACCACGGCGCCGCCCGGGTCGTTGATGTGGCGCAAGAACGTGGTACTGCTGTTCGCGACCGTCAGGCCGTCGGCGCTGCCGAAGAACACCTTCAACGCCAACCCGCCATCGTCCAGCACGAGGTCGTCGAAGGCGTCGCCGTTGATGCGGCCGACCGCAAGGTTGCGCACGCCGTCGTACAGTTTGAAGTTCGGCCGCTGCTCGAGCGCCAGTGTGGCCTGCACCGGGAAAGTGTTGTCGCCGCGTCCGTAGGCCACGACCACGGCGGGCGGGCCGGTACTCCCTTGCTCGGTCGCGAAGGCGAGGTCGGGCTTGCCGTCGCCGTTGAAATCGCCGGCGACCGCATAGCGGGCCGCTGGCACGTCTGGCAGGTCGGTGGCGACCGCACCGGCGAAGCTGAGCAGGACACGATCTTCCAGCGCGTCCACGAGGGGCTTCCAGGACCGGCGGCCGCAACGGGCGGAAGTGCCGCGGGAGGTGAACAGGTTCCAGGTCATGACTCGGATCTCCAGGAAAGAAGGAAGTATTGCCCCGCCCCCAGGGGGGCGCGGGACCGGCCGCAGGCGCGCACCCCGAACGAAGGGGCGGGGCGCTCTCGCGAACAAACGGTCAACAGTTTATCGGACTCAAGACGGGCGGCTGTAGGTCAGGCTTTCCAGCCTGACACGTCGCCCCGTCAGGCTGGAAAGCCTGACCTACAGCAAACCACGGTCGTATCACGGGCGGCAGCCTGGGGACGGTCCCGCTCAGCGCGGGCCGCCCGCGGGCCCGGGCGCCGCCAGGCGGAGAATGTACACCGCGCCGTTGGCGGTGGCGACCGCCAGGTGCCGGCCGTCGGGGGCGAAGGCGACCGCGGAAACCTGCCCCGGCAACACCCACTCGCGCTGCTTCGCCCCCGTCGCCGCGGCCCAGAGGATGATCCGGCCGTCCGCCCCAACCGAGGCGAGCGTCCCGCCGTCGGGCGCGAACGCCACGGACCAGACCCGATCGGCGGTGTGCCCCTCGAGCACCGCCTTCTCTGTGGGCGCGGGTCCGCTCAGGTCCCACAACTGCACGGTGGCGCCGGGGCCGCAGGTGGCCAGCGTCTTGCCGTCGGGGGCAAACGCCACCGACCACACCCTGTCCTTCAGGCCGGGCAGGACCGCCTTCTCTTTCGGCTCGGCCCCGCTCAGGTCCCACAGCCTGACCACCCGGTCCCGGCTGGCGCCGGCCAGCGTCCGTCCGTCCGGCGCAAACGCCAGCGCGAACACTTGCCCGTCACTGCTGGCGAGGACCGCCTGCTCGCGGGGTTGGGGGCCGCTCATGTCCCAGAGCTGGATGCTGCCATCGGCAGTGCCGGCGGCCAGCACCTTGCCGTCCGGGGCACAGGCCAGGGAGAACACACCCCGGGGCGTACCGTTGACCTTGACCTCGAGCGCGGCGCGTTCCTTCGGCTCCGTCCCGGCCAGGTCCCACAGCCGGACGATGCGGTCCTGGCTGCCGGAAGCAAGGGTCCGGCCGTCGGGGGCAAAGGCGATCCCCGCGACCCCGCGAGTGCGTCCCTGGAACACGACGTGCTGTTTCGGTGCGGTGCCGCTCAGGTCCCACAGCCGGACGCTGCCGTCATGGCTCGTCGAGGCCAGCGTCCGGCCGTCCGGGGCGAACGCGAGCCCCCGGACCCATTCCGCGTGTCCCTGGCCCGCGGCCGCTCGTTTCGGCCGTACCCCGTTCAGGTCCCACAGCCGCACGGTGCCATCGGTGCTCCCCGTCGCCAACGTCTGGGCATCGGGCCCGAACGCCACCGCGTACACGTAACCATGAGCGGCGGGGGTTGCCGGGAAGACCGCCCGGCTTTTGGGCTCGGTCCCGGCCACGTCCCACAAGTGCAGGTTGGCGTCGGAGGCGGCGGCCACCAGCGTCTGCCCGTCGGGGGCAAAGGCCACGGCGGTCAGCCCGCTGGGGACATCAAGCACGGCCTGTGCTTTCGGCTCCGCCTGACTCAGGTCCCACAGCCGCACGGTCTTGTCCCAGCTGGCGGTCGCCAGCGTCCGGCCGCCCGGGGCGAACGCCACCCCGGTCACCCGGTTGCTATGGCCCGGGAGCAGCCGCTGTACCCTGGGTTTTGGCCCGGTCAAGTCCCATAACCGCACGACCCCTTCGTAGCCGCCGCAGGCCAGCGTCCTGCTGTCTGGAGAGAAGGCGAGCCGCAGCACCCCGATCTTGTCCGCCTGGAGCACGGCCCGTTCTCGGGGCGCGACCCCGGTCAGGTCCCACAACCGCACGCTGGCATCGTTGCCGGCGGAGGCCAGCGTCCGGCCGTCCGGGGAGAAGGCCACGGCCTGCACCTCGCCCGTGTGCCGGCGGAGCACGACACCGACTTTCGGCTCGGCCCCGCTCACGTCCCACAGCCGCACGGTTTTATCCCTGCCGGCGGAGACCAGCGTCCGGCCGTCCGGGGCGAACGCCACCGACCACACGATGCCGGCATGCCCCGAGAGGACCGCCCGCTGGCGCAGCTCCGCGTCCCACAGACGTACCAGGCCATCCTCGCCGCCACTGGCCAGGCGCTTGCCGTCGGGGCTGAAGGCCAAGCTGAGGCCCTTCCCGCCGTGCCAGCCGCGGTGTTCGCCCAGCACGGCCACCAGTTCCTTCGGCTGCCAGGCGAACCGTTCCACCGCGGGGATCTGCGCCGGGTCGAGGCGGTCCAGCGGGCCGAGAAGACGGGCGGGCGACTTCGAGGGGCCGGGCGGGACCTTGGCGATCACCTTGCCCCCCTGCTCGAGAGTCACCTGGTTTCCTTCCGGGACCTCGATGACCGTCTCTTTCCCCTCCTTGTCCCTGATGCGAATGACGACCTGCCCGACGAGCAGCCCGCCGCCCACCAGCAGGAGCGCCGCCGCCGCCGCGAGCCACCGGCCCCGGCGGGCGGCCTTCGGGCCTGGTCCGGCCGGCCCGCCAGCCTCCAGGGCCGCCAGCGCGGCCTGGACTTCACGGGCGGACTGCGGCCGATCCTGGACGTCCTTGGCCAGCAGCCGCGCGATCAGGTCGGCCAGGGGCGCCGGCACGTCGGGATTGAGTCGCCGCACCGGCGTCGGCCGATCAAGGGCCAGGGCCGTCAGCAGGCTGATCGTGTCCGCCCCCTTGAACGGCGCCGCCCCCGTACACAGGTGGTAGAGCACACAGCCGAGGCTGAACAGGTCGCTGCGGGCATCGACCGCTCCGCCGCGCGCCTGCTCGGGCGCCATGTACCCCGGGGTGCCCATGACGGTCCCCGTCTGCGTCAGCGGCAGGGCCGCCGCCGGGCGCGCCAGGCCGAAATCCATGATCTTGACCCGGTCGGTGTCGGCCTCGCGCCAGAGGTTGGCGGGGTTGATGTCGCGGTGGATCAGGCCGTGCTCGTGCGCGACGGTCAGGCCCGCGGCGACCTCGCGGCCGATCCGCAGGACCGCGGCCACCGGCAGCCGGGTTTCCCGCTGCAGCTGCGCCTGGAGCGTCTCGCCCTTGAGCAGCGGCATGACGAGGAAGGGGATGCCGCGCTCCTCGCCGACCTGGTGGATGGCGACGATGTGGTCGTGTTCGAGGGCGGCCGTGGCCCGCGCCTCGCGCAGGAAGCGCTGGCGGGCGGTCGGACTGGCCGCCAGGGCCGGCTTCAGGGTCTTGAGGGCGACCAGGCGTTGGAGCTGGGGATCCTCGGCCTGGAAGACCACCCCCATGCCGCCGGCGCCCAGCAGCGTCAATATCCGGTACGGGCCAAGCCGGCCCAGCTCGTCCGGCCCCTGGGCGGGGGCCAGGAAACCGTACGCCTCCGGCGGGTCGGTTGCCGCGGAGGCTTCCTGCCGCGCCCCCGCCGCCGCCGTTGTTGGGGGCGGTAGCCGGCGCAGCCGCTCGATCAGGCCGGTGACCGCCTCCTCGGGCTCTTCGGGGGCGTCCCGGGCCAGCCGCATGGCCTCCACCAGGGTGTCCGGCGCGTTCAGCGTGCGCGCGGCCCGCACGCACCGGGGGCACCCCTCCAGGTGCTGCGCTAGCCGGTCGGCCTCCGGGTCGGGGAGCTGCCCGAGCAGCAGTTGCTCCAGCTCCAGGTCGCCGGGACAGGCGGGAGCGCCGCGCACCGCTCCCGCGCCCGAAGGGACGGGAAGACTACTCCAGCGAGGGTCCGTACGGTCTGCCATGGATGCCAGGCTCCTTTCGCTGGAAGAGTACGCAGTGCGGCGGGAAACCTTACAGAAAAATGGCGGCGACCGCCCCGCGCGCGGAGAAGGGTCAGTCGAGGAGGCCGTCCAGCTCCTGGCGCAGGCGCTGGAGCACGCGGCTCCTGGCGACGTAGACGGCCCCCTCGCTGAGGCCCAGTTCGGCCCCCACTTCCGCCGCGGACCGTCCCGAGACGACGTGCTCCCAGCAGGCCCGCCACGTGGTCGGCCGGAACTCCGCCTTCATCACTTGCAGGGCGCGGACGACCAGCTGCTGCCGGTACTCGTCCTCCGCGATCTCCGCGACGAGGTCGGGGGCGGCCAGTTGCGCGAGGGCGGCGGCGCCGACCTCGCGCGGGCGGACGGCCCGGCGGCGCTGGTTATCGCGCCACCTGTTCAGGGTCAGCGTCAGCAGCCAGCTGCGAAAGCTCTGGCGCCGGTCGTAGGTGAACTCGGGGAGTTTCTGGACGAGCGTCGTGAGGATGTCTTGCACGAGGTCGGCGGCGTCCTGGTCCTTCAGGCCTTGCCGGCGCGCCCAGGAGAAGAGGAGGGGCGTGTAGAGATCCACGAAGCGCGTCCAGGCCTCGCGGGCGGCCGGTTGCTTCAGGCGCTCGAGCAAACTGACGGAGGTGGTGTACATGCCACGACGCCTGCCGGGGGCAGGTCCAGATAGTCAAGGGATCGCCGATGCGGTGCCGCAAGAGCATTCTCCCGTGAGGCGGTGCGGAACGCAATGGATAGTCTTATTCCCAGAAACGCGGGAGGTGGTGCAAGATGCTGAAAAGCCCACGGGTGGCTACCCGTGGGCTTTTCTCATGCAGCGTGGCGGAAGTGGTGGAACAGGCAGACGCGAAGGCGGGGTGGCGCGAGCGCGAAACGGCAAGCCCTCTCCCGGCCCTCACCCCTCGCCGTTGAACCCCGACGGGCCGGCTCGGCAACCACCGGCCTTCCGGTCAGAAGTTCGCTCGCGCGAAGACCTGATCGAGGTGATCGGTCAGGCGGTTGCTCTCGCCGAGCAGGTCCCCCATCAGGTCGCCCATCGCCGTGTGCGCGTCGCGGTTGGGCAGGCCGGCGAGCGACCCCATCTCGTGCAGCACCGCCGTCAGCACGTCCATCCGGCCCCGCGCCTGCGTCCCCGCCTGCGCGGTCAGGCCGCCCCACGGCGCCGCCACGTACGCCTCGTCGCGCGATGGCGTCGCGTCCACGAACCAGCCGCGGTTGGCCGCCGTCGCGTCGATGGTGACGCGGTCGCCGGCCGGGAACGCCACCGCCAGCAGCGGCCCCGGCAGGTCGGCCACCTCGAAGCGCGCCGCCCCCAGCCGGGACAGGGTCGGGGCAGCGACGCCGGCCCCGCGCAGGCGCTCCAGGGCCGTCGCCACGACCGCCTGTAGCGCCGCGGGGGAGAGGATGTCGGCCGCGGTGCCGCCGCTGCGCTCGCCATCGCCGGAGCGGAGCACGCCCACCGCCTTCGGAGATCCGGGCAGGGACGTCGCGCCCGGCCTGCCGTAGGCGAACGGTGTGACGTCGGGGGCGCCCGCCGCGTTGCGGTTGCGCAGATACCAGGTGCCGGCGGCCGAATCGAAGGCGCCGACCGTGGTGACGCGGTCACCGTCCCAGTCGCCGACGATGGGCAGCCAACCCGGCTTGCCGTACTTGAACGGGGTGATGTCGGGGGCGCCTGCGCCGTTGCTGTTGCGCAGATACCAGGTCATGGTCTTGGGATCGACCACGCCGATGGTGAACGTGCCGTCGCCGTTCCAGTCGCCGACGACCGGCAGCCAGCCGGGGGCGCCGTACCTGAACGGAGTGAAGTCGGGGGCGCCGGCGCTGTTGCTGTTGCGCAGATACCAGGTGGCGGTCTGGGGGTCGAACATGCCGACCGTCGTGGTGCCGTTGCCGTCCCAGTCACCCGCGACGGGGACCCAGCCGGCCTCGCCGTAGGCGAACGGCGTGAAGCTGGGGGCGCCGGCGCTGTTGCTGTTGCGCAGCTTCCAGACGGCGGTGTAGGGCTCGACGATGCCGACGGTGGCCTGGTGGCCGCCGTCCCAGTCGCCCAGCAGGGTGGTGTCGCCGACCGCGCCGTAGCGGAAGGGCGTAACGGCGGGGGCGCCGGGGCTATTGCTGCCGCGCAGGAGCCACGTCTGCGTGTCCGGATCGACCACCGTCACTGTCGAGGGGGTCACCACGGCCCCGGGCGATGGGGTGCCGGGTGAGGCCGGCGGCGGTGGGGACGCTGGCGGTGGGGACGTCGGCGGTGGGGACGTCGGCGGCGGGAACGCCGGGGGCGGGGACGCTGGCGGTGGGGACGCTGGCGGTGGGGACGCTGGCGGTGGGGACGCCGGGGGCGGTGGGGATAGGGGCACGGCGTCGATCTCGAAGTCGGCGATGGCGCTGTTGTTCGTCGGGTTGGAGTCCGACTCCCGGGCCGTCACCCGGACCTGGTTGTTGGGCGTGCCCGGGGTGACAGCGCGGGCGACCACGGTGAGCGTGGCCGCCGCTCCGGAGGCCAGGCTCCCCACGGTGAAGGTGATGGTGTTGCCGGCCTGCGTGAAGCTCCCCTGCGAGGCGCTGGCGGACACGAACGTCGCCTCTCCCTGCGCCGGCAGGGTGTCGGTGAGCGTCACCCCCGTGGCGGCGGCCGGCCCGTTGTTCGTCACCGTGATGGTAAAGGTCAGGGCCTGGCCCGCCGTCACCGGGTTGGGGCGGACGGTCTGCGTCACGGCCAGATCGGCAGCGGACGCCGGGGCGGTGACCGTGACGTCGGCGGACGCGCTGTTGTTCCCGCCGTCCGGGTCCGCGGTGTCCGAACTCACCAGGGCGGTGTTGGTGAGCCGCCCCGTGGCCGTGACCGTGGCCATGATACGGAACGTAGCGCGGGCGCCGGCGGCCAGGGTGCCGGCGGGGAAGATGACGGTGCGGGCCTGGTGGCTGAAGCTGCTGGAGCCGGTTTCGGCCGAGACAAAGGTGGTGCCGGCCGGCAGGGTGTCGGTGAGCTGCACGCCCTCGGCGGCAGCAGGGCCGTTGTTGGTGACCGTCAGGGTGTAGGTCACGTCCTGCCCCACGACGGCGGACGTGGGGGAGACGTCCTGGGTGACCGACAGGTCGGCGCCCGCCGGGATGGCGGGGCCGCCCGGGTCCACGATGGTGCCGTTGGGGGCCAGGTCGTCGTCGCCGCGCTGGCCATCCACGAAATGCAGGGTGACCACGTTGCCCGCGATCTCCGCGCCGGTGGTGCCGTTGAAGAGGAACTCGTACCAGTGCGGGCTCTTGTTGTCCGGCGTCGTTCCATACTCGTAAAAGGTCGTGGGCGTCACGCCGGTGGGCAGCGTCAGCGTCACCGTGGTCGCCCCGGTGGTCACCTTCTGCACCGTGAAGGCGAAGAAGCCGGCCGGGAAGGTGACGCCCGCCGGGGCATCCTTCGGCGAGGGGTTGGGCACCGCCTGGACGTTTACCAAACTGGTCCCCGCGGGAGAGCTCAGAGTCACCGGCCGGCCGTCAACCCGATTGGGTACGGAGGCCGTGTGGGTATCCGCCGCGGCGACGTGGATTGTCAGCGGCTTGGCATCCTCCAGGGCTGGGGAGCCGTTGTCGGTGACATGCACGGCCAGCTGGTAGTCGCCCGGCGGCTGGGCCGTGCCGGGCGTCCAGGTGATTTCACCGGTCTGGGGGTCGATCTTCGCCCCTTTGAGGCTGTTTGCGCCCAGGCGGTAGGTGAAGGTTTCCGCCGCGCCGTCCGCGTCCGTGGCGTGGGCCGTGACGTCCACCGTTTGGCCCTGCTGGACGGTTTGGGGTGCGAGGGCGGCCAGCACCGGCGCGGCGTTGGGGACCTTCGCGACCTGGATCACGACCGGCAGGGCATCGCTGAAGACGGGGCTGCCGTTGTCGGTGGCGCGCACCGTAATGGTGTATCTCTTGTTGGCCTGGGCAGCAGTCGGCGTCCAGGAGAAGGCCCCCGTCGCCGGGTCGATGCTCGCGCCCGTCGGGGCGCCGGCGTCGAGGCTGTAGGTCAGCTTCTCGCGGGCGCTTTCCGCGTCGGTGGCCGTGGCGGTGAACGTCACCGCCTGGCCCGGCAGGGTGCCCCGCGGGGGCAGCGGGGCCAGCACCGGGGCGGTGTTGACCTCGTTGACGGTGACGTGGAACGTCTTCGCGTCACTCAGCGCCGGCGTGCCGCCGTCGGTGGCCCGCACCGTGACCGTGTAGGTATTCGGCCCCTGCCCTTCCACCGGCGCCCAGGTGATCTCGCCCGTTGAAGCATCGACCTGCATCCCCCTGGGGGCGCCGGTGTCGAGACTGTACTTCACCGCCTCGCCGTCGGGGTCGTTGGCCGTGGCCATGACATCCAGGGTGTCTCCCTCATTGACCGTCTGGTCGGCGACGGCGCCGAAGGCCGGCGCCTTGTTGGCCACGGTGACCGTCATGGAGGAGTAGACCCAGGTCGGGATGCTGACGTCGTCGGCGATGCGGGCATAGACGTGGTAGGTGCCGCCCGGCACGGTCGAGGTATCCCAGACGTAACTGTTCACCCCATCCACCGCCTGGAGGTTGGCGACGATGGGCAGGCCGGCGAAGCCCGTGGCTTGCGTGTCGTAGAACAGTTCGACCTTTGTTTGGGCGTTGGTCCTGGCCGCGACGTAGCTGACGGTGACCTTGTCGCCGTTCGCGGTGAGGGAGGTGACTGCCACCGTGGGCGAGACGGTTTCGTGGAAGCCGTGGAACTGCACGGTGCCCAGTCCAGTCTCGTTCGGGATGCGCAGGGTCCAGTCGCCCGGGATGGGGTTGAGCAGCCCGATCACCTTGGACTTCGGCCCACTTAGCTTGTCGATGATGCCGATGTTGGTGTTGTCGAAGTCGGCCTCGGTATAGACCTTGCCGGTGGGGTCCACCACCTCGACGGGGACCGCGCCCACGTCGTTGGCCCAGTTGGCGGCGAGGAGGAAGTCCGAGGTGAGGGGGTCGATGTGGAATGTCTGGCCGACGGGATCCTTGTAGTTGAGGATTTCCACCGTCTTATCGAAGTGGACGCGCACCCCCAGCGTGCGCTGGCCGACGATCGGCAGTTGGGCGGTGCCGTAGAACTCGATGAAGGAGTCAAAGGGATTGCCATCATTGAGGAACTGGAAGAAGGCGTGGGCCCCCGCCAGGCTCTGCGGCTGGATGTGGAAGGGGCCGAGGTCGAACTCCGGCAAGTTGACCGTGGCGTCGGCCTGGAAGGTGATGTCGCCGTGGCTGTTGGCGTTGAAGTCGGCCGTCAGGGCGATGATGCTCCGGATCAGGTTCAGGTCGGCATGGACGTGGAAGAAGCCCTGGGCCCAGTTCAGCTCGACGGTAGCGCTTTCAGTGGCTCCGCTGGTGCCCAGGCCGTTGAGGATGCCCACCGTGCCGGTGGCCGTGAGATGGTCGGCGTCGATCGTGGCTTGCACGTCCAGTTTGGCCAGGGAGGCGTGGATGGCGCCGCCCGCCCAGTCGGGCAGATCGAGGTCGATGGCCGGGCCATACGTGAAGCCCGCCTTGCCGATGAACACCGGCGTGTTGTTGTCCAGCGGAGGACCTGCGAGGTGGTCCGCCTCGCCGCTGGCGCTCTGGAAGAAGGCGCCCGTGGACCCGATGGGGATATGCAAACCGCTGGCGCCGACCACGACGGAGTCGAGGTGTCCGCCGACCAGGCCCAGGCCGACCTGGATATTGATCCCCTGGGGCAGGCCGAGAGTGGCCGAGCCTTTGACCTCGCCGCCGGTCGTGTCGACGTGGAGCTTGACATGCTTCAGGCTGAAGCCGGCGCCCAGATCGATGCCGGTGTCGGCCGCCAGGTCGCCCACGAAATTGAGCGTGTTGGCGCCAACCTGGATGTAATTCTTGCCCGAGAAGTCGGCGGTGATGCCGTAGAGCAGCGGCAGCGACACCCGCCCCTGGATGAACAGGCTGTCGGTGGCCTTGTCGTAGTTGACTGCCATGTCCACCGCCTTGATGTCGAGCAACCCAAGGGGGTTGAACTCGATATTGGGCAAGCCGATGCCGCGCAGCGACGGGCCATCCGCGGTGATGGCGAGCGACTCCCGGCCGCCGAAGTGCAGTTCGCTGCCGGTGAGCGTGTCGGGCAGGACGAGCAGGCCACTCAGGTCGATCTCGCCGGGGGCGAAGGAGATCTGGTCGAGCTTCAGGTTAAGGCCGGCCAGCTTGAGGAAGCCGGACAGACCGCTGAGATCCTCGTTGAAGACGGTGCTGATGGCCTGGCCGACGTTGAATTCAAACGTGCCCTTGAACAGTGGGGCGGAGACGTCGGCGATCTTGGCGGTGACGGTGCCTTCGAGGTGGACGGTGCCGCCGTTGTCGAACCAGGCGAAGCCGTCCAGCTGCACGAGCGGGTTGAAGTCGCCGGAGTCGGGCTTGAGGCCGACGAGGATGGTGCCGCTGGCCTCGAAGTGCTTGGTGCCGCGATTGTACTGGAAGTCGCCGCCCTGCTTCACGAGTTGCAGCACCCCGAGGTCGGGCGCCGGCGGCACCGGGGCCGGGGTGACCTTGACGTCCAGGGCATAGGGACCCCTGGCGCTCCCCTGCGTGGGGGCGTTGGGGCTGGCCTTCACCTCGATGGTGTAGGTGCCGCCCTGGATGGCCTCGAAGGTCAACCCGGCGGCCCAGGCACTGCCGGTGCCACTGTCGTCGTCCAGCGCGACTTGCTGG
>JBBRPS010000238.1:0-12777 GCA_038227745.1 Gemmatales bacterium
AGCTGCTTGAGGTTGTTGATGCACTGGGTGCGGGCGGCGGCCGCACGCACCTTCTGGACGGCGGGGAGGAGCAGGCCGATCAGGATGGCGATGATGGCGATCACCACCAACAGCTCGATCAGCGTGAAGCCCGCTCGACGGATCACCCGGAAACCCTTCATACAAGACCTCCGAAGAAGAGGAAACGAGGAAGACCTTGACAGACTGACTTCATTCTGCCGGTGGAGCCGCACACGCGGCCCGGCGCACGCACAAGGGGAGCGAACCCGGAGGCACGCCCCACGCGCGTTCTTGCAGACGGCGCCCCTACAGACCCACACCGCAGGGGAGCCCTGGGACCCCCGGCATACCGAAAAACGAGTGTAATAAAGCCAACCGCGCGAACGCCACTATCCGAGAACCCATCTCCCTCTCGTTGAGAGGACGTGAAGCACCTCTCGCAAGAGGACATGAACAATAACTCATTAACCTCACCCGGCATTCATCCACGGGCCAACGCGAACGGTCGGGCCACTGACATGCCGAAATGAGTACCCATTCATTTATGAGATGAACATGAACTCGTCAAGTGCCTCCTCCACGGGAGGCGGGAGCCTGCCGAGCGTCTGTCCATCCGCTCTGCCGCGCTTCGGCAACTGCGCTGGTGTAATCGGCGTAACAACAGTAGTGTACATGGCTGTCCATCCCAAATGCAAGGAAAAACTTCTCTTTCTTTGAGAAAACCACGCCGGGTGCGAGCCACCGGACTGTCGGCCAACGACCCCTCCGTGGGACAGATTTCGCCCTGCACGCCTCCTGCTCTCGGCAAAGTGCGGTACGCCGACGAGAAGCCTGGAGAGACTGATTCGGAAGGCAAAAGATCATTACTGAGATTATGAGAAAAATCGTAACACCGCAAACATGAATTAACGATGAGAAAAAAATGAGAAGGCCGTCTGGGAAACCGCGCGGAAGGCCCGGCCTCCATGAGGACGGGGGCTGGAGGGACTGCAGCCGGGCGAAACAAAAAGCCCCCGACAACGAGTCGGGGGCTCTCTAGGAAATCGCGGGCCGCCTCCTGCGGGGTGAGACGGCAATTGGGGACCGGGACGCCATCAGGGGGCCGTCACCGTCAGGGCGGCCGGCGGCCGGCCGCCGACGTCGATCCGGCTGTTGAACACGGGCCGGCCGTCCTGACCGGCGACGTAGACCAGCCACGAACCCGACGCCAGGTTCACCTGGAAACGGCCGGCCGCGTTGGCCGTCACCGTCTCGTTCGGCGCCTGCCGCCCGGCGTTGACGAACAGCACACGGGCGCCCGCGCGCGGCGTGCGGTCCTGCCTGACCACGCGGCCCTCGACGGCCGGGTTGATCGAGGCGATCCGCTCCAGCCGCAGGGCCGGGCTGTCGGAGGGACTCACCGGCCGCCCGGGCACCGGCGCGCTGGGCAGCGGGTGGCGAAACGCGCCGGGGTTGACCGGCGGCTCGGCGCCGTAGTAACGGTTGTACGACGGGTTGGCCGCCCCGTTGCCACTGCCGTTACCCGCCCCCTGCTCCTTGATGATCGGCGGCGGCTGCGTCTGCGGCAGCGGCTGCGCGGGTTGCTGCTGCACGACCGGCGGGGCCTGGAGCGCCACCGGCGCCTGGGCGACGCCCGTCGCGCAGCCGCTGCTGCACGGGTTCGTGCAGCACGTCTGCGGCTCCCAGTACGAGACACGCTGGTAGGTCGTCACCGGCACCGAGCAGCAGCGCTGCGCCCAGCTCTGTACCGGGCAGGACTGCGCCTTGATCTGGTACGACGTCGTCGGGCAGGCTACCTGCTGGTAGCTGCACGTGCAGGGATCGTACTGGCAGGTGTAGCGGTAGCTGACGACCGGCTCGTAGTAGTACTTCGTCTGGTAGGTGGTGACGGGCTCGTAGTACGTCTTGGTCGTGTACGAGGTCACCGGCTGGTAGTAGCAGCGCTGCACGTAGCGAGTCGTGCAGACGGGCTGCGGGCACGGGTTGCAGCAGGGGTCGGCTGCCGGGGCCGCGGCGGCCACGACCGGCACCTGGACGTAGGCCGCGGAGGTGCGGCAGCTGCGGCGGTGGCAGGTCACCTGGAAGACGTTGTTCCACGCGGCCTCGGCGGGACCGGCCGAGGCGGCGAGCAGCCCCAGCGCACACAGGGCGATGCGGGACCGATAGGGTTTCATGGCGCAATCTCCTTTCACGCGATCCGTGTTGTAAACAATGCCTCGAGTCTGCCCCAGCGATGAGCTGGAGATGACCACAAACCCCTCAGGGCGCGGCCGGCGCACGCGGGCCGACCGCACGAACAGATCCACCCTAATTCGATCGTAGGGGCATTCCAAGAGCGAGTGGGGCGGGATCCGGTGAAATTCCCGCACCTGGCCGGTAAAGTTGACAGGTCAGGCAAAAGCGTCAGTCGGGGCGGCGGGAAGCGCGGATGGGGAATGGAGAGTTGAGAGTCGAGGGTAGCGGTTGCAGGGCCGCGCAGCTGCGAGCCTCGGGAAAACACGGGGGTTTACCCCCGCGCTCGCCCGAGGCTCGCGGCTCAACGAGGACGGTCATTTCCGCCCGCCGGGCCTCACGGGAGGCGCAGCAGCCTCACGTCGATGTCCGGGACCAACTCCTTGCCCTCGGGCACGGACACCAGAGTGCGGCCGCGCGTCCGCGACGCGGTGCGGTTCGCGTTGACGCTGTAGGCGCCCGGCGCCACCTTCTCGAACTTGTACTCGCCCTTGAGGTCGGTCTTGGTGGCGCCCTTGAGGACGCCCTTCTCGTCGCCGAGCGTCACCGGCACGCCGGGCACCACGAGCGAACCCTCGAAGACGCGGCCCGTGATCGTGGTGAGCTTCGGACCGGCCGCCGCTTTGGCGGCCTTCGGATCGACCAGCTGGACCTTGATGGTCTTCACCGCCGGCTCGCCGGCGCCGTTGGTCATCTGCACACTCACGGTCAGCAGCGCCCGCTTGTCGGTCGGCACGTTCAGCTCGGCGACCCAGGTGCGCGGGTCGCTCTTGAGCGGGGCGCCCGCGACCGGCACCACGCCGGGCGGGATCTTGCCGTCGGCCAGCGGCGCCCCGGTGAAGAAGACCGCCTTCGTCACGCCGGTCGGGTCCTGCGACGTCGCCCTGAGCGGCAGCGGCGTGCCCACCACCAGTTCCGGCGCCCCAGCCCTCGCCGCCGGCAGATCCACGTCGAGCGCGATGTCCTCCGCGCTGCCCAGGTACAGCAGCACCTCCTCGACGATCTTCGTGCGGTCCGGTTTGAGGTCGGCGGGGATCTGCTTGCTGTTCAGGACCCGGATCTCCTCCACCTTGTCCTCCTTCGTCGCCCGGAGCATATCGACGGCCAGGTAGCGTTTGCCGTAGATGTCCTTCGTGTCGAAGGCGAACGTCCAGTCGCGCACCTTCGGCTCGAAGACGAGCGACCCCTCCGGCCCCGCCGGGCTGAACAGCATCTCTTGCTGCCGGTCGCCGGCGAAGGTCGTCGGTTCGCCGTCCCGGTCCTTGAGGCCTTCGCCTTCGGGCAGGCGGCGGAACATCCCCAGGGAGCAGAACTCGCCGGCCTTGGTGTTATCGACCTCGACGATCACCGGGAGCTTCGTGCCGGGCGTGACGTACGCGGGGTGGACCAGGCGCAGCACGGGCGCCTCGACGATGACCTTGGGTTCCGCCTGGGTCAGTTCGCCGGTGAGGTTGAGGAAGAACGTGAAGGCCCGCGCGTAGCCGTCCACGTTGACGTAGAACAGGCCCTGCTTCGGCCCGGTGGGCTGGAAGACGAGGTTCTCGGCCCGCAGCGTCACGGGAGCGCGGGGGCTCAGCGTGCCGGCGTACGACCCCTCCTTGCGCCGGCCCGCCACCAGGGCGGGGATGCGCTCGGGGGGGAGGAGCAACTCGACGCGGGCGGGCGGCCCGACGAAGTTCTCGGTGGCGGCGAGCGTGACTTCCAGCACGTTCGGCTTGCCGCTCGGATGGCCCGTCGGCTGGAAGGCGACCTTGACGACCTGGACGTACTCGCTCGGGTGGGCGACGCCGATCGGGATGGTGTCGAGCGTCATGTCGTCGGCATCGACGAGGCGGACGGACAGCGGCCCCTTGACTTCGGTCAAGGGCAGGGGGGCCGGCTTGCCGTCCTTGGGCGGGGACGCCATGCCGAAGACGATCGGGGCGAGGGCGCCCTTGGCGGGTAACTTCACGGCGGCTGTGGCCACCGGCACCTTGCCGGCGATCAGCTCGGCCCTGATCCCGGCGGCCTTGGCCGGCAGGGCCTTGGTGTCCACGAACAGGAACACCTGCCGCGGCTGGTTCGGCCGCAGCCGGAGTTTCCGCAGCGGGGCCTTCTCGGGATCGCGGGGGTCGTCGTAGAACTTCAGGAGGTCCTGGGCGGCGGCGCGCGTGCCCGAGAGCAGGGCCGCCAGCCCGGTGAGCACGACGGCCGCGGCGAGACACCGCCGCAGCCATGCGGACGGCACAACTCCCCCGCGGGTTCGGGGCGTGGATAGTAGACACCGGAGCATTAGCGACTCTCCTCGTATCATAAAAGCCCCCGTCCCGCCGCGGCGACGGGGGCCGGGCGGGGCGGGCAAAGTGTGGGGTGTTGGCTTCCGATCCGACCGGCGGAGCCGGGACGGACATTCCTGAGGTCAGCACGATCCAAGCGCGTTCGTTTCGAGCGCCTTGCGGTGGGGTGTAGCGGGGGGCGCGCTTTGGAGTGCGGCGCTCGGCGCCGCTTTCCTTCTTTCTTTGGCTCCTCCCGCGGTTGGGGGCCCGAGAAAGAAAGAGCGAAAGCGGCGCCGAGCGCCGCACTCCAAAGCGCGCCCCCCGCTACACTCCACCGCAAGGCGCTCGAAACGAACGCGCTTTCGCCATGCGGTATCCGGTAATCACGGCACGCCTTCCCGGCCAGCCGCCGCGCGCCGGGCGGCCGCAAGGGCGGCCCAGGCCTCCCGGAGCTGTAGGCCCAGCGCCCGCCAGGCCGCGGGCCGGTCCCTGTCGCGCTCGACCTCGGCGAGGGCATCCCGGACACCTTTGAGGGTGGGCACGCCCTCGACCTGCAGCAGCGCCACCGACACGCGCGCCCGCCGCAGGGCCAGGTCGCGCTCCCGCGCCGCCCCGGCGGCGAGATCGACGGGGGGTGGCGCGGGAGTCTGCCGCTCGGCCGCGTCGTCCTGCCGATCCTGCTTCAGGACCTCGGCGGTGAGCCGGGCCGAAACCTTGTGGGCGGCCGTCCACAATTTCGCCCTGTCTCCGGCGTCCAGCCAGGGGCTGCGCAGCAGTGCCTGCATGGAAAGCCAATCGGCGGGTCCGGCCTTATCTCTTTTGCCGATCAGGACGCGCGCGGGCGCCTCCACCTGCGCCCCAAGCAGTTCCTTCATCCCCTCCCGCAAGGTCTCCGTCAGCTCGCCCAGCTTCCGCACCGTCCCCGCTGCCACCGCCCCCCCGGGTGGGGGCGTGGCGAGCCTGTCGAGCAGGTCGCAAGCCGCCCGGACCACCTGCTCCCACAGCCCGTCCGCGTCCCGCCGGGTGTCCAGGTACGGCGCGTAACTGGGCAGGCGGACCAGGGCGTCGGCGTGGGCCCGGTAAGCCTCGGCGAGGAGGCGGAGGTGCGCGCCGACGACCTCGTACTCGCCCCGCGCGCCTTCCAGGGCAGCGGTCACAGCGCCCGCGTCGGCCCCGTCGGCGTTGAAGAGGAGGCGCTCGGCGGCCTGCCGGGAGGCGCGGGCGGCCTTGAGGCGATGCCGGACCCAGGGGAGCAGCCGCGTGTCGTCGGCGACCGCCTCGGCCGCGGCGGCCTTCCGCGCCAGTTGCAGGGCCACGCGCACCGCGGGCGCCGGCCAGTCCTTCTCGTCCACCTTCCACTCGGCGAGTCGCTTCACGAACTCCGTCTCCTCGTAGGCCGGGACTTGGGCGACGGCTTCCAGGAGCCGGGTCGCGAAGCGCAAGCGGTCCTGCCGGGGCTGCAGGTCCCGCATCGCCTCATGGAGGACCAGCCACGCCGGGTCGGAAGGCGGTTTGCCGTCGAACCGCTTGAGCAGCGCCGCCTTCTCGGTCTCGAGGCGCTCCAGGTCCTTCTCGGACGGCTTGGCGGCGGCGAGGACCTTGGCGGCCCGGACGAGCAGGTCGCGGTACTGCGGCGCCACGGCGGTGAAGTCCGGCGGCGGCGTGCCGGCGAGCGCCGCGCGCGCCAGCGACGGCTTGCCCGGCGCTGGGCGACCCGCTTGCTTCTTTTCCCGCTCCTCCTCCAGCTGCTTCAGCTTGTCCGCGAGTTCGGTCTCGACCTGGCCGGAGGCGATGCCCGCAGCCAGGTTGTGCTCCGCCCGCAGCAGGGCATTCTCGAGCTGCCGCAGCAGCGCCGGCGCGACGCGGACGGGGCGCTCGCCCCACCAGGCGTCGCGCTTCTGCCAGCCGGCCAGGAGCCATTTGGGGTAGGCAGGGTCCGCCCCGGGCGTGGGCGGATTGGCCTGGTCCGCCGGGCCGAGCAGGGCGAAGTCCTCGCCCGTGGTGAGGAACTGCGGCGTCTGCCGCGTGCCGCGCGTGCCCGCCGCCCACCGGCCGACGCGGGCCTGCACGAACCGGGCCAACTCGCGCACCGTGACGCGCCCGTTGCGGACGCCGGCCTTGCCATCTGCCGTGCAGCCGTCCGCGGCGCCCCGGAGGCCCTCGCGCAGGTAATACGCGAACGCCGAGTGGCCGAGATCCTCCGACGTGAGCGAGTGTTCCCCCGGCGCACAAGCCCACAGGACCTGCAGATCCTTGTCGTCGCGGACCGCGTTCTGCAGGAGGGCCTGGACGCGCCCCGTCAGGTCTTCGCCCAGCAGGCCCAGCCGGGGGTCGGTGAACGGCCGCATCAGGTCGAGGATCAGCAGCTTGTGCTTTGAACGGCAGCCCTTCAGAATGTCGCCCACGACGGTCAACGGCAGCCAGGTCGATTCGTCCTCCAGGGTGGCGTTCCCCGGCAGGACGCAGACGGCCCCGTCGGAGCGAACGGCGGCGTGGGCGCAGAGGAAGACGACGATGGGCCCCTCGGTCCGATCGCGGAACTTGCCGAGGGCCTCGCGCAGCAAGTTGCCCTGCTGGCTGGAGAAGGCCCGGGTGCTCTGCCAGGGGAGCGACTCGAGGGCCTGCCGGTCCCGTTCGGCCCAGGCGTTGACGGGCACGCGCGACTCGTTGTACTCGTCGATCCAGATCCCCAAAAAGGCGGGCCGGGGGGGCTCGCTGAGGAAGAGGAGCCAGGCGGCAGTCGCGCCGAGCAGGGCCGCCAGGACCGCCAGGGCGACGTAGATTTGCCGGCGCCGGTGCGGCGCGGTCGGGGCCGGCCCGGAGGGGCGGGACTCGGACGGGCGCCAGAGGGGAGGGCGCTCGGACATGGACGGTCCCCTTGTAATGATGAATGATGAATGATGAATGATGAATGGAAGACAAACGGCTCTGCCATTCATCATTCATCATTCATCATTTCCCCAGGCACTCCTACTGCGGCCGCGGCCGCGGGCGGTCGTCCGGAGGCCCCAGCTCGTCGATCCGGACGTGGTGCCCCGAGCGGCGGGCCGCCTCGCGGAACGCCTCCACCCCGATCACGCTCAGGGTTTCGATCTGCTGGCGCGCCTGCTGCTCCGTGTACTCCCAGAAAATGCCGGTGTACTTGCCCGCCCGGCTGTAGAAGCGGTGCTCCTGCCCGCCCTCGTAGCCGGGCAGCTGGACCAGGACCTCGTTCTCCTTGCCCGGCGGGTAGCGCAGCCGCACCACGAAGCACTTGACCTGGCGGCGTTTGCCGTCGTAAGTGTCCACCTCGTGGTCCTCGACCCCCAGGGTCAGGAGCTGCACGCGGGCGGGCCCCTGCTTATTACCCAGCGAAACCTCCAGGTCTGCCGCCGCCGGCAGAGGCTTGAGGGTATTGTCGAAGTGAGTGTTCTTGCGCAGGACGATGGCGGTCTTTGGCTCGTCGATGGACCAGAAGGCCTCCAGCACGGGCGCCGCCGACTGCCGCCACGGCCGCACCTGCAAGTTCCAGGTTGGGGCGGCGTAGTCGGCCAGCGGGTGGAAGCGCAGGGTGGGGAGCGCCTTGGTGCCGGCCGGCGGCGTCACCCGGAAGAGGATCAGGCCGGGCGTGACCTGGCTGAGCGTGCCGGTGCCGTCGAACTCCCGGTCGCTGAGCTTCTCGATGGCGACGGTCATCTGCACCGCGTCCTCCCGCTGCAGCCCCTGGTTCTGCAGGACCGTCACCAGCCAGTCCTTCGCCGCCGCCGCCTTGCGCAGATAGCGCGCGCCGGGGTATGCGTTCTCCACCGGGTCGGGCTGGAATACGAAGAGGCCGGAGGGCTTCCCGTAGAGGTCCAGGCGCAGCCGGTCGCCCCGGTCGATTTTCACCTTCTGGCGCAGCTGCGTACGTTCGACGTTCACCCAGTAGTACCCCGGGTCCAGGTCGGCCCAGTGCGAGTTGGCGCCCAGCTCGCTGATGTCCACGCCCTGCCGGTACTTCTTGACCAGGCGGCCGCTGCTGCCCTCCTCCAGCGTGAAGAACAGCCGCTGTTTCAGCGATGCCCGCAGCGCCTCGATCAAGTCGGCGGTCTTCGAGACGTCGAAGAAGCGGCCCTTGGTGCGCAGCCGCTCCAGCGGCACCTTGAACTGGCGCTTGACCTCGTCCAGTTCGCCCGGGGGGAGCTGGAAGCCGATCACGCGGATGGCCACGTCGGTGTCCTTGTAGGTCTTCTCCAGGTATTTCGGAATCGTCAGCTTTCCCCCGGGATTGAGTTCCTTGTCCCACTTAAGGCCATTCTTCTCGAAGCGGTTGTCCTGGCCATCGGTGAGGATCACCAGGTTCTTCAACCCCAAGTGTTCCTGCAGCTTTTCCATGGCGCGCACCATGCTGCGCACGATGGGGGTCTCGTTCCACGCGACCAGCTTCTGGACCCGCGCCTGGAGTTTAGCCATGTCGATCGCCCTGTCCCACTTCTTCGTGGAGTAGACAACCTGGATGGTTTTCTCCGGGTCCCATTGCCGCATGTCCTCCCGCGTATCGAGATTGACCGCGTGCGAGAAGGCCCACAGGGTGAGTTGGGTCCCCTTGGGGAGGGCAGCGAGCACCTCGTCCAGGGCGCGTTTGGCCTCGACGAAGCGGGTAATGGCCGCCCCCTCCGGGTAATTCATGCTGCCGGAGCAGTCGAGGACGACGGCGATGGCCCCGGTCCCCTCCGCGTACCTGGCGTAGACGTTCCGCGGCGTCTGCACGGCGATCTTGCCCCCCGGCGGCATGTCGGGCAGGGCGGCGGCGGCGTCGGGCAGGGCGTAGTCCTCGACCACGGCCTCGGCCAGCGGCCGGTGCCCGCGGAACAGACCGTGGACCACCTGCCGGCCGGGCTCCTTGCCCGGCAACTGCCCGCGTCGCTGGCGGACGAGCGAGTAGGACACGGGGGAGTTGTCCTTCGCGTCGGGCCAGATCCGCGGCTGGACGTGCCGGACCGTGCCCTTGTCGGCGCGCGGCTTGAGGAAGGCGGTGTCGCCAGTCAGTTCCGCCCACAGAATGGGGTGGCCGGGCGGCGGTTCCTCCAGTAACGCCGGTGCCTGCACGGCGTAGGACAGCGGCAACTCCGGTTCGTCCGTCAGCCACAGCGACGTCTTGCCGATCTCGAACCGCCGGCCGTCCAGGGACCAGGCCACGACCGGCACGCGCTTCTCGTCCTCGAGTTCTTTTTGCAGTCCGGCGACGCGCCCGAGCCGGTTCGCAGGCTGCTTGGGCGCGCCGGCCTCGCCCCCCGCGAGGACGGCGCCGGCGTCCTCGACGAACACCTGGCCGGCGGCGCGGTAGTACGGCAGGGCGCGGGGGGACTCCGCGGCCCAGAAGTCCAGCGACGTGCGCCGGGCCTGCCGGCAGAGCAGGTCGTGCAGCTGCAGCCGGCGCTGCTCCTCGAGCGGGTCCAGGGCCAGCCAGGGCACCGCCGACCCCGGCAGCCGCCGTGCCAGGGCCGCCGCCGCGCGGGCCAGCGCCAGGGCCTTCTCCGGCTCCTCCTTGCGCGCCGCCGCCACCTTCCCGTCGAGCAGCGCGGGCAGGCGGTTCCAGCGGCCGGACACCTCGTCGCCGGCCTGGTTCATATCCTGCTCCCAGCCGGTGTTGCGCAAGGCCTCGACGGCCTCGTCGGTGACCTTGTAGACGGCTCGGCCCTTCTCGGCCGTGAAGGCGTCCTCGCCGAGCACGGCGAGGGCGAGCTTCCCCTGGGCGCGCGCCTGCGCGCGGGCTAGCCGCCGCGCCTGCTCGGCGCTCATCACCTGGTCGCCGCCCTCCTTCTCGGTGTGCCGGTGGAGTTCCCAGGAGATCTCGCGCAGTTTGCCCAGCAGCTTGCCCCGCGTGTCCGGGGGGATGAAGGGCACCGCGAGCAGGCCGTCGATCTTGTGCCAGTTCTCCGGCAGGACGGCGTACTTTTTCGGGTCGCAGAAGGCCGCGAACTCCTGCGCCCGCTCCCCGAACCCCTTCGCCACGGCCTCCGTCAGCTTGACGAGGGCGGGGCCGGTTTCCGGGTCCAGCTGGCGCAGCCCCCGGTCGAGCTCGTGCGCCGCCTGCCAGAGGCGGAGGTCTCCCTCGACGCGGTCGTTGAAGGCGTTGGGCTGCGCCGGGTCGAAGGGCTGCCCGGCAGTCCACTGCGAGTAGTAGGGCAAGCTGGCCAGGACCTCGTCGCGCTGCCGCAGCGCCTTGCGCAGGGCCAGCGCCGCCCGCTGGGCCTTCTGATACAGGCCGACGGCCTCCTTCAGGTGCCCCGCGGCCTTGCCCCAGTCGCCCTCCGCGGAGGCGAACAGCAGGTCCTCCCCCGGGCGGCGCGCACGGTCGGCGTCGTCGACCAGCTTGAGGATCGCGGGGGAAAGCTGCTCGCTGTACGGCGGCTCGGCGGGGACGGCCTCCGTATCGACGTTCAGGCCCAGGGCCGCTTCCTCCGCGGTGCGGCGCAGCCGGAGGAACTCCTTGACGGTCGCCCACGGCGGCTGTGGTATCAGGTCGCGCGCGAGCATCACCGCGTAGTGGGCCTCGGCCGGCCGGGGCGCCGACACGTCCTCGCGCGCCGCCAGCAGGGCGGCCACCTGCTTGAGGTCGCGCTCCGCCTCGGCCTCCGCCTGGCGCAGCAGCAGGCCGCTCAGGCGCACGCGCAGCAACTGTCGCTGCCACGGGTCCTTCTCCTCGGCCACCCACTTCGCCACCTGGTCGCGGACCGGCTCGGACTGGTCGCCCTTGCCCCACAGTTCCCGGAGTTCCCGCGCCCGCTTGCTGTCGTCCGCAATCGGCGCCCCATAGCCGAGGGCGGTCGGCATGGCGAGCGTCCCCAGGGCAGAGTAGAGCTTGCGCGACCGGGCCGCGGCGATCTTCTTCGCCAGCGGGGCGGCCGCCTCGGCCAGCAGGCGCTCTGCCGTGGTGCGGTCGTCGGCGCGCACGAGTTGCTCGCAGCGCAGCAGGGTCTCGAGGTACTGTCGCCACAGGTGCGGCGTGTAGACGAAAGGCGGCGGCGTCGCCCGCCCCAGCGCGGCGCACTCGGCCCAGGCCTTCTCCAGCTCCAGCGGCGCCTCGAACCGTCCGACCAGCATCGCGTCGGGCGGCCGGTAGCGGTCCTCGACGCCGATGAGCTCGATGCCGCGGGCGCGGTCGTCGCCGCCGAGCAGGACGGGCGTCTGCAGGGCGCTGCGGTTGTGCCGCGCCCAGAGCTTGACCTTCTTCTGGACGTACTCGGCAAGCCCCAGGGCGTTGACGCGGCGGGTGCCCTCGTCGGCGGCGCCGCGCAGGCCCTCCAGGACGTGGTGGCCGAAGATCGACTGCCGCCACTCCTCCGACACCCACGAGCGCTGGTCCTCGGCGCTGGCGCTGAGCACGATCAGGCCGGGGAACTCCTCGATGAGCGGCTTCAGGTCCTGCAGTTTGTGGGCGAAGTCGTTGTGGAAGACGCCGAGCGGCCAGGAGGCGGCCACCTGGGTCGCATCGAGGATGAGGAGCTTCTTGGTGCCCGCCGGGAGGGTGCCGAGCTGCTTGAGGATCTCCGGGAGGCGGACGCGGCTGCGGGTGGGGTCGCGGGGGTCGGCGTCCTGGGGGAGGAGGTACGGGCCTACCTCGTCGGCGGCGCCGTGGGCGGCGAGGTACAGCACCACGGTCGGCTCCTTGCAGTCCTTCAGCCCCTCTTTGAGAGCGGCCAGGTCGCCGGTCAGATCGCCCTGGCGGACCTCGAGCTTGTCGTTGGCCCGGGCCCAGTCGGCGAGCCGGGCGGCAGTGGTCTTGCCGGGGACGTTGTGCGGGACGGCGAGGTTGGTCTCGTAGGCGGCGCTGAGCACCACGAGGCGGAACGGCTTGACGGGCCGCAGCCAGAGGATAATCCAGGTCATGGCGCCGATGACGACGGCGAACACCAGGCCGGCGAGGGCGAGCTGGCTTTTGCGCGACCAGGGCTGTTTCGCCGCCGCGGCCGCCGCGGGGGAGGCGTCGGCGGCGCCCTTCCAGGCCGGGCCGCTCTTGGCGGGGCCGCCCGACGGGGTGGCGTTTTTCCAGGACCGCTGCGGCGGTCGGGGTTGTTCGTCGGGCATGAGGGAACCTCGTGAGGGGCTGTCGGGAGCTGCCGCGTCCATCAAAGTAGCGGTTATCATAGCACCGACCCCGCGCCACAAGCAACCGTGATGGCAGGACCTCAGGGTTGAGGAACCGCCGTGGCAGGCGCCGGGCAGCGCAGCTGCGCGGGCGCCTCGGCACTGCCCGGCGCGCAATCCGGACGCCCCCGCCCTGCGGCGGCCTCTGCGGAACATCTGTGGAAGACGCTGCGTCACCCGG
>JBBRPS010000239.1:0-12773 GCA_038227745.1 Gemmatales bacterium
AGATCCACTTCGCGATGGCGAAGAAAAGCTCCGACGACACGAGCCAGTTCGTCCGGCGGGATGTCGTGTCGAAGTTGCTCAAGGGGGAGTACCCCGGCATGGTTCCGCTGGGCTACGTCAACATCAACCGCGACGGCCACATCACCAAGGGTCGGGACGATCCGCAGAAATACATGATGCTGCTCGAACTCGACAGACCCCTCCGGCGCGAGGAGATCGACCCGATCGACGGGCCGCTGGTCGCCCGGCTCTTCCAGGAGGCGAGCCGGGGGACGCGGTCCCTCCCGGCCCTGCGCAGCTTCAGCGGGGAGCTGGGTCTGCGCGCGAAACACGGTCGGAAGCTGAGTAAGACGGCTGTCTGGAACTTGCTGACCAACCCCTACTACTATGGCGTCATCCGCTATAACAGGAAGCTCTACACCGAGAACATCCAGCACGAGCCGCTCATCAGCAAGGCGCTGTTCGACCAGGTGCAGGAGGCCATCGGGCGGCGGCGGAAAGGGATCTACCGCCGGCACCTGTTCACGTTCGGGGGGTGCGTGATGGTCTGCGGGGACTGCAGTTGCCCGGTCACGGCCGAGCGACAGAAGGGGTACGTCTACTACCACTGCACGCAATCCCGGGGCGGCTGCACGCAGCGCGGCTGGACCCGCGAGGAACTGGTGGGGGAACAGTTCACGGCTCTGCTCTCCCGGCTCCAGCTTCCGCAGTCCTTCCTCGATTACGCCTTCCCGAAACTGAAGCAGTGCCATGCCACCCAGGCGGCATTGTCCGCGGCACGGAGGCAGAAACTACAGTCGCAGCTGAACGGCTGCCACGGGCGGCTCGATCGCCTGCTGCAGATGAAACTCTCTCCGGGCAATGCGGAGGGCGCCCTCGTGTCCGACGAGGAGTACATCAAGGAGAAGGCAAGGATCAGGGAGGAACTCGACACGGTGCAGCGGCAGTTGGCGGCCCAAGAGGGGCAGAGCCAGACCTGGGTCGAGGACTGCGAGCGATTCTTCTCCTTCACGCAGCATCTGGCCAGGAAGTTTGAAGAGGTGTCAATCGAGGATAAGCGGGGAGCGCTCTTCCTCGTCTGCTCGAAGCTCACCCTCAAAGACCACCGAGTGGTCGCGGAGTTCCGCGAGCCCTTCGCAGCGGTGGCGGCTTTTCCGCTGGCGGGGATGCCGGAAAGAACCCAATCCGAACGCCGGAAACTCCTTGCCGTAGCGGAAAAACCGAAGAACGTGGAGTGTTGGCTGGGCATCCTGGACGTTATCCGAACTTTTTGGCTTACAGACAACAAAAACGTGATGCTTGGCGGCATTCCGTTTCGGCAGTGATTTCGTCGCTTCTTGAATTGAAAAACGATGTGAAGCAAGGGTGTGGTACGGCGAAGGTCTCGACAAGGTTGATGATCGCCATATGGCAGGTATCCGGCAGATGAGGATTCCTTGGATAACAGATATCTGCCTTTGCAAGCTCCATCCGTGCGCCCGGTCACCGGAACGTGTGGACGGAAAAATCAAGCCTATTTCCTTGTCTCATTTTTCCATCTTGGGAATACTGCATTCATGAAGAAGAAGCCCGTCTCTCGTCGGCAGCATCGGGGAGACACCGATACCTTTGCCCCGATCAACGCACGTCCCGTGCGAGTAAAACGTACCCCTCAGCAACTTGCCGCTCTCCGACAACTCTTCGGTGCCAATGAACGTTGAATCGTTCCTCGGAGTGAGCGGACGGCGGGTATTGCTCGATACGAACGTAATCATGCGCGTGGAAGATGCTCGCAGCGCGGATGTCCGCGAAGCCCTCCTCTCGTTTGCGAAGGAAAATGAGGTGTGCATTTCCGATACCGTCATGTATGAACTGCTCCGGAATCTCAATGCCAAACGGTTTCGTGAGCGTCATGCTCTTCTGCGGCGGGCAGGATTGCAATGCCTTGCAGAGAACGCAGCCGTCCAAGCCATGTTCGAGCGACTAAACTGGCTGTACCTTTCCGTGCTACGATCCGAGCCATGGACATTCCTGCACCGCCAGCAGAATGACTTGTGGATCATCGCTGCCGGCCTTGCCAACGGCGTGCAAAGCTTTCTGACAACGGACAGATCGGCGGATTTCCTCCCGCAGTTCTTCTCCACGGAGACATTTGTGCTTGATGAAAAGAGGAATGACTGCACCATCTGTCTCCACACTTTCCAGAATGCACGAGCGGTCGATCAGTGGAAGCAGCTTGAGCACGATGAAGAGTGTCGCATACGACTTCCCAAGGGATACCTTGACAAGATCAAGGCGGAAAGCTGGAAAGGTCTCTCAGTTTGAATCAACATTTCGGCGAAACAGCCCATTCCGTACTTGCACGTGCCCCTTCGTGACGGATGGGCGGGGCGAGTGGAAACAGATTCTAATGGAGGGGATAGGCCACCGTCTCATCCGTCCAGCACGCACGGCAGCTGCCGCAGTGATTCCCCTGGCCCAAAGCGGGACAGGTGGCGTTCTCGTGATCGGAGACGACAGTGGACGTCAGTGGCCACCACGTCGGCGGCTTCCCGTCGATCAGATGCGCCGACAGGCGGACCTTGAGATTCTCGGGGATCTCCCCCCTTGCACGCGCGTACCACCTTGTACTCCCGCGTGGGGAGCCAGAAGAGCACGTCCCGGACGTTCTTTGCGACAGCGCAGATATTGAGGAGATGATTTATCCCTTGAAGATCGCCGCTGTCGAAGAAGCGGAAATACTCGTCGGCGTACCACCGCACCATCGCGATCATTGCCGGCGTCCAGTCGGTGTTGAACAGCCCCTGGTAGCGCCGCTCGTAGACCACCTGCACGTTCTTCATGCGGAACAGATTGTCCATTGCGTAGCACTCGCTGCAGACCGTGCCTTCCCTCTGTGCCAGGACGGACCCTATCCGGCAGCGGCGGGCGGGTATTCCCCACGCCGGGCACGGCATCTTGCTCGGGTAACTGAACCCGCCCACGATCAATTCGGCCAGCCTCTTGCGAGAGACGCGGGCGATGTCCCTGTTGAGTTGATCTTGGTCGCCGGGATAGAGCGGCACCTCACGGTCCTCGGGCCGTTGAGCGATGGGCAGGGAGAGCATCGTGCCCGGAGCCTACGGCGCAGTCGTCGCCAAACAAGACGGCCGGCGTCCTTCTGGCAGGGTCCTTCGCCAGCCGGAGATCGCAGCCGAACGCACGGATCACTCGACGAAGAACGGGATCACGACCGCAAGCCCTGGAGCCCGGGGCCGACGCGCTCCGCGTCCCGTGCTCGCGTTCTGCTCATCTCCACTACTGTTCCAGCGACGGCTCGATGACTCGCTGCAATGCCCTCTCTCCCTTTCACTCAACCTCAATCCTCACCCATTTCGAACAGCACTCCACGAACGGGCCAGACTCCTCGAATTTTCCTTTCCGTGATCACGATGGGGTCGTGCGGGTCAACCGGATTGGGACTGTCCAAGACCCATTGCCGCCCGGCGAAGAACACCCGCTTGATGACATGTCCCTCCTCGGTGGTCTCAAGAACCGCCAAACTTCCCTTCAGCACCTTCGCGTCCCGAACAGTGTGCTTGTCGGCGACAAGGACTTTCTGGCCATGCCGGGCGATCGGATCGAGGCTGGTGCCTTGGATGGTGATGGCATACAGCTTCTTGACCATCTCGGGATCGAAATCGCTGCGCGGCTGCCACTCGGCAATCGCCGTCCCGTTTCCGGCCTTCGCGGTCCGGCTCGGCTCATAGAGGACGCCGATCACTTTCCGGAGAGCCACCTCGGCCTTGTCAACCGAGAGCGACGGGATGGCCTTCACCGGGTTGATGGACTGCAAGATGAAGCGATCTCCGTCAGACCAAATTTCGCGCAGGAGTCGGTTCCCCTTGGTATCCATCACCGCGGCCAATTCTCCGTCGGCGACCGGCACCTCATCGGATGCGAGGAGAGCCCACTGCCCGCGCCGGGCGACTGGTTCCAGCGTCTCTCCCGCGACAAGCACCGCTCCTCCTGGCGCCAGGCGCGTGAGCCACACCTCCTCGACCATCTCGACAATGCAGCCGTTCGTTCGGGCGGCAGCCCGTCCGAGCACAGGGATCTCCATCGCTTCGTCCCATGTGGCTTCCGGGCAAACGCCCTTGAACTGCAGAATCGGTATTAATCCCACAGTGGCAGTCGCGGGGGGCATAACCGCCGTCGCACGCCGTTGATGCGCCCGCAGCCGGTCCAGTCTGCAGAGTTCGTTCTTGAAGGCGGCATCGCACTCGCGCAGTTCCCTGAGACATTCCCGAACCATCGGCTCCGTCAAGTCCCCCTCCGTCAGCGCATGCGAGCCGGGATCGAGGACGCGGGCCACTCTCTGGTCCTTGAACTTCGCCACGATCTTCTGCTGGCCACTCCCGGACAGCGGGTGGGGGGCGGCGACGGCGGCGTAGTTCTCCAGGGATTGCGCGAGGTTGCTGCGCATGAAGAACGGGCTGGGACTGTAGGCATCCAGCGTGATCAGCACTTCCTCGCGGTACTTCCGCAGTTCCGTCGGTGCATTCGTCCAGGCACGCCCCGCCTCCTCCTCGGCGCGATCGAGCCGATCACCGGGACGCCAGGAGATGCAGCGCGCCTGCGCACGCGGGTTCAACTCGATGAGCTGCCCGTTCTGGAAATCATGCTTGCAATGATTCAGGTACTGACGCTGGTGGGTTGCCAGGACGATCTGTGTCGTCTCCAATTTCGGCTTGAGGATGTGCGCGGACCACGCCTCGCGGTGGTCGTCATCGAGCGAGAGGATCGGGTCATCCATGACCACGAAGCCGAGCCCGCCGGGGTGCTGGTCGAGTAGGGCGAAAAAGAACGAGAGCGTAATGGCCCGCTGGAGCCCGGCGTTCGCGTAGTGCTGACCGGGCACCTCAAAGTCGCCGCCCGACAGGTACGCCTCGACCGTCCTGTCCCTCCCCGTCCCCATGACCAGGCGTGCGGGAGAAAGGCCGCTCGAAGACTCTGGGTAGAGCAGCTGACAGTGCGCCAGTGTCTTCTCCCTGATGGCGCCGAAAATGTCTCCGACCTGCCGCGCTGCGTACTTCAACAGCCCCTTGATGTCCTCGATGCTGGATTTCATCGCGTCCAGGTGTGCCAGCTGCTCCTCAGCCGCCGCGATGGTGTTGCGCAGTCTGTTGGCGGACCGGAGTTCATCCCGCACGGGGGTCAATGGGATGATGTCCGCAGCAGCCTGCTTGCCCCGGGAAAGGGTCGCACAGAGGGAGGGGGGCTCGCCGGCCGGCAGCGCGGTCACGGCCACTCTCAGAGCTTCTTCCGCACGGGCGAGGTGCAGCTCTGCCCATCCGAGAATCGCAAGAGCGCGCCGGGCGAGCAGGAGCGTCGCCGTGAAACCGGCTGCGTGTGCTTTGAACGGGTCGTCGGCGTCGGCCGGAACGACCTCCTCGTCCTCGCAGACAACAGGAGCGAGCCCGGCAGCGATCGATCTCACCGACGCATCGACAGCGCCGATGACCGAGGTGAGTTCGGGGCCGATCGTGTCGCGCAGGTTCTCCCAGTCTTCGCGAAGACGGTCGGCGGGATCGTTCCTCGCAATATCCCGCAGGGCAAGCGGGAGGATAGCGTCCAGTTCCTCCTCCAGATCGCGAAAGAATTCCTTCACTTGGCGCAACAGGTCCGGGTCGAGCGCCTGCAGGGCCGTGAGTTCCCCATGCACCGGTAGGTCCGTGATCGGTTGATCGCAGACGGGGCACACGGGTGGGTCCGCCAGAGGATACTGCGCAGCCTGGATCAGCAAGCTGGACTTGCTGCCCCGCTCCGTCTCCTTCCGCCACCACTGCAGTCGGTTGGCGATGCGCCTTTTCGCCGACGCGACGAACGCGCTGGTCGCCTCGAAAAGAGCGGCGAGCCGAACCGAGGGAGGCTCGTCTTCAGACCCAGACAGGGCAACCTGCAACCGCAGGTCGGACAGCGATGGGAACGTGTGCCACACGCCCTTCTCCAGCAGCATGACCGCGCTGGTGAGGGCATCGGCAAGTCCGCCGTGCGTCGGCGTGTCGGCTGTCGCCAAACCGAGCAGGTGAGCCAGGTCGCGCTCAGCGGTTTCAATGACTCGGGTGATGGCCTGTTCGGCATCATCGATGGCCTTCACGCTCGGGTGACTCAGCGCCGACAGGCCCGCGACGTCCGCCCTGGCCGGAAGTTCCTCGCGCACCTTGGCGGAAAGAGGGCCCAGCTTCTGGCGCAGTTCCGCCCACTGGGCATCAATCCGTTCCTTTTCCGCGTTCGCAAGGATCGTCCGGTTCCGTCCCAAGAGGCCTGCCAACTCCCCGATGTTCTCCAGGTCATCGTATCCCAGCATCAGGCTCAGGAGATGCCGCGTGTTCGACGCACTCTCGATGCTGCGGCGGGCGAAGATTGCCGGAGCGAGGAGCGACAGCTGGACATCCAGGGGTTGAATGCCGTGGGCGTCGAGCGCCGGACAAGGCCCCCAAGTCGCCCCATCGCTGCTCGACTCCAGAGCACCCGGGGTACTCCTGCGCAGGTGCAGCTGCCTCCCGTCCGTCGAGCGCAACTCGATGCGGGCCCAGCACGCCGGGGTTACCCGACGGGGATCATCCGGCGGAAGCGTATGGATGACCGGCCAGTCCTTGATTTTTGACGACTTCCCGGAACTCTTCGGGATGGAGTAGAGGGGAGCCTGATCCAGTCCTTCGTCGGCGTCGGTTGCCGTCTGGCCGGTCAGCACCCACCCCACGGCACTCAGCAAGCTGCTCTTGCCGCTGCCATTCGGCCCGAAGATGAGCGTGGACTTCCCCTCAAACGAGAACGTGAACACCTCACCATGGGGGGCGATCCCGCGAATGGATTGGCACCGAAGCCGCAGCAGACGCCAGCCCGGGGGACTGCCCTTGGCGACGCCTCCTGTGACGGGGCGCCCCTCGTTCTCAGCAATCCCAGACGGCCTCGGCTGACCTTCCTCTGCCGTGCGGGCAGCCGCCATGTAGAGCCTGCGCAGCGCGTGTGCCTGGTCTGTCCCCGAACGTCCCCGGAGATCCTCGTAACGGTCCGCGACAACGCTCAGCAGGATGGTGGTCGGTTCGGCAAGCGGGCCAATCGTCAGATCGCCGGAGGATAACGCTCCTCCGCACAGAAGCTTGTCCAGCGCCGCCTGTGATTGAGGACTGGCCTGCATGGAAAACACCTCGGAGGCTATCGGGCGTGCAGAGCGCTCACCCTGATCCTGACGAAGAGCGGGGCGTCGCCCGTTTTGGGGAACCTGGGAGCCTCCAGCCCCAGCGGTTGATTAGACAACCCCCGGGTTGGCAGAGTTCGCAGATTTTTTCACCACTCGCCTGTACAGGGAATCAAGTGTACAGAAGTTGGCGCCTCGGCGGAAGACCAGTTTGACCCGCGGCAGATTGCCGCGTGCCAACAAGCATCGTCGCCCCAGGCATTCGTCCATCAACACGAACCACTCGCTTCGCTCCCCTTCCCGAAGCGCGGGGGGCGATGTTGGCGCGTGTCGCTCTGGGCCAGGAAGCGGCGCAGCAGGGCGCCACCTTCAAAATCAGACAGATCAGTGGTCGGCAGGATTCGCTTCCTTCATCGGCGAAGAAACGGAGGCCGCTGCTCCCCCAGTTTGCTGCTGGAAATGCCCGTACACCTGCCGCATCATGAGTTCCAGGGCAACGGCCCGCAGCTCCTCGTTGCTCAGGAACTGACTCGAGATGTCCTCGTTGCGCTCCATGCGCTCAACGACCGCCGCCATCCCCTTCGGGTCGAAAGCGAGCTTGAACTGCTCGATAGGGTTGCTGCGTGCCTGGTCCGCCAGCTTCTCGTCCTTTTTCAGATCGCCGACGACTTGGTCGAAGAAGAGCTGATCCTCCTTCGTGAAGTCGGTGCCGAAGCGCTCGTTGAGCACCTCGACGATTTCGGAGAGGGGCACGTGGTCCTCCTCACGCGGCTGGCCTGTCCCGACGTCCGTGGGGCCGGACACGGGAGCGCCGCTGTCTCCCAGGACGAGGGCAGCCGAGCCCTCGCCGGTCTTCGCCAGCCGGTAGTAGGAGAGCTTCACGTCATCGTCGATGAACAGCGGGCCGGAATCGTCGTCCATCCGCAGTTTGGTGACCAGGAGCCGCCCGAAGGCGAAGAGCTTCTCCAGGTCTGGGTCGTTGAGGCGCACCAGCTGCGACAGGAACGAGTAGAGGCGCAGGAAGGTGCCCAGCTGATGCCGGAAGTCGGCCTGCCGCTCCTCTGGCTCGCGCTTGAAGCGGCCGACGGCGGGGTCGATGCATTTGTGGAGCATGCCCTTGTCCTGCTCGCGCTGCTTCTCCGGGGGCTTGAAGAAGACCTTGGCGAAGTCCTCCACCTCCTGCTGCCAGTAGATCTGGAAGCCGTCGAGCTTGTGCTTGAGCGTGTAGAGGAGGTTCGGATCGACGCGCTGCTCGATCTGGGTGCGCTCGTAGAAAGGGCGGAAGGCTTCCTGGATCTCCTCGGCGTCGTTCACGAAGTCGAGGACGAAGGTGTCCTCCTTGCCGGGGCAGGTGCGGTTGAGCCGCGACAGCGTCTGCACCGCCTGGAGCCCCTCCAACTTCTTGTCTACAAACATCGTGTGCAGCAGCGGCTGGTCGAAGCCCGTCTGGTACTTCTCCGCGACAATGAGGAGCTGGTATTCGTCGGTGCCGAACTTCTCCGGGAGCTGCTTCTCCCCGAAGCCGTTCATCTGCGGCTCGGTGTAGTCGAGGCCACCGTCCTTCACGGTCCCCGAGAAGGCAACTAGCGTCTTGATGTGGGCGTAGCCCTTCTCCTTGAGGTAGCGGTCGAACTCCTGCTTGTAGCGCACGGCGTGGAGCCGAGAACGGGTGACGAGCATGGCCTTGGCCCGGCCGCCGATCTTCTTGCTGGTGAACAGCCGGAAGTGCTCGACCATGACCTCGGTCTTCTGCGCCAGGTTGTGCGGGTGCAGGCTCACGAAGCGGGCGATGGCCTGGGTCGCGCGCTTGCGGTCGAGTTCGGGGTCGTCGGAGACGGCCTTCGTGAGCTTGTAGTACGCCTTGTACGTCGTGTAGTTCTGCAGGACGTCGAGGATGAAGCCCTCCTCGATCGCCTGGCGCATGGAGTAGAGGTGGAACGGCTGCGGCTTGCCCTCGGCGTCGTCGCGGCCGAAGAGTTCCAGCGTCTTGTGCTTGGGGGTGGCCGTGAACGCGAAAAAACTGAGGTTCTTCTGCGGCCCGCGCGCGGCCAGCGCTGCGGCGATCTCGTCCTCGGCGTCCGCCGTTTCTCCACCGGATTCGTCGGTCTCGTCGGTCTCCAGGTTGCTTGCGGCCAAGACGCGCCGCAGGTTGCCTGCCGACTCGCCCGTCTGGGAACTGTGCGCCTCATCCACGATGAGGGCGTAGTTGCGCTGGGGCAGATCCTTCACTTTGCTGAGCACGAAGGAAAACTTCTGGAGCGTGGTGACGATGATCCGGGCGCCGGAGGCGAGGGCCTTGGCGAGCTGCTCAGAGTTCTCGTCGATCTTCTGCACGACGCCCTGCTTGTGCTCGAACTGGTAGATGGTATCCTGCAGTTGTTTGTCGAGGACGCGCCGGTCGGTGATGACGATGACGGCATCGAAGCGGAGCTTGTCGCTGTCGTCGTGCAGGCTGGCCAGGCGGTGGGCGAGCCAGGCGATGGAGTTGCTCTTGCCCGAGCCGGCCGAGTGCTGGACCAGGTAGTTGTGGCCCGGCCCCTCGGAGCGCGCGGCGGCCAGGAGCGTGCGCACGGCGTCGAGTTGGTGGTAGCGGGGGAAGACGAGCGACTCCTTGCGCACCTTCTTCCCGGCGACGAGCTTTTCCTCGACGGCTAGGTGGACGAAGCGGGCGAGGATATCGAGCCAGCCGTCCCGCTGCCACACCTCCTCCCAGAGGTACGCGGTCTTCCAGCCGCTCACCGGGTTGTCAGGGTTGCCCCGCCCCCCGTCCCGCCCCTTGTTGAAGGGCAGGAAGACGGTGTCCTTGCCGGCGAGTTTCGTCGTCATGTAGACCTCGTCCGGATCGACGGCGAAGTGGACGAGGGCCCGGGTCTTGAAACGCAGCAGGGGCTCGCGCGAGTCGCGGTCGTTCTCATACTGCTTCTTGGCGTGCTCCACCGTCTGCCCGGTGAACGGGTTCTTCAGCTCCGCGGTCGCGACCGGCAGGCCGTTGAGGGAGAGGAGTACGTCCACGGACAGGGCAGCATTCTTGGTGCTGTAGTGGACCTGCCGCGTGACCGTGAGGATGTTCTGCCCGTAAAGGGCCAGCGTCTCAGGGTTCATCCGCGTGGCCGGGCTGAAGTATGCCAGTTGCAGCTTCACTCCTCGGTCGGTGACACCGTGCCGCAGGCATTCGAGAGTGCCGCGCTGGTCAAGGTTCTGGGCGATGGCCTGCGCGACCTTCGCCTCGGCCTCCTTGCCGTGGATGGCCGCGAGGCGGTCCCACGACTTTGGCTGCGTCGCCCGCAGGAAACGCACGAGCGTGGACGGGTCGAGCGCGAGGGTGGCGTCGAAGGCGGCCGGGTTGCCCTTCTCGTAACCGTGAAAGAGCAGGTGGGCCTCGATGGCTTGCTCGAAGCCTTTCTCGGAATGATCGGTGGGCATGGCGGAACCTCGGCGGTGGAGGATGCGAATAAAGTACCGATAGTGTACGCCTCCGCCGTCTTCGGTGTCAGGTCAGCAGATCCAGCGCGGTCACGGCGACACGGTCGGACGCGGCTCGATCTGCCCAGTGACTGCGGCGGTGATGACCGCCTGACGGTACTCCCGCAGGCACTCCATCTGGTTCCGGACGCGGGAGATGACCCTGTCGATACGCTCGGTTTCCCCACGCAAATGGGCGACGATTTCCCGCTGCTCCTGGAGCGGCGGCAAGTACAGCACGAAGTCCTTGATGGTCTCCTGTCCGATCTTCTTCATCGAACTACTGGTCCCCGTTGCCTCCCGTTCAATCTGGAACCGGACCAGACTCGAGCGCAGCGCCAAGACGACGAACTCATGGTCAGCCTTCCGGTCATCGACGCGGAATCGGTAGAGGAGATCGCACAGGAGCAAGCGGGGGCGGACATGGCGCACCAGCGCCGCACTGCCCACGAGTTCGCGCGTATTCCCACGGCTCATCAAAATGTCGCCTGGGAGGATCTCCCACTGTCGCTCCGGCTCAACCCCCAACGGCAATGATTTCTGTTCGCTGGGGTCGAAGGCGTTGCCGTTCACGCACCCTACTTTCAGCACACCCCACTCATCCTCCTGAGCGAGTCGGTTGTCGCATTGTGGTGACCACCCCTGCTCGATCTTGCCCGACAGGAGGAACTTCAGCCGTTGAGCTTTCCAGTCGAACGGGATCTCACCCAGCCACTCGATCCCCGAAGCCTTCTTCGGGGCATTTTCGTTCAGGCCGCGCACAACGGCCTCATTGACGAGCGCGTGCCCTTGAAGTTCGAGCAACTCGATCTGCTGGTGTTTCTTGGCGATCAGTTGATCGATGTCTCTCGTCTTCCGTTCAATGAAGCCAACAATGCTATCCTGGACGTCTTTGGGCGGGACCGCGACATTGATCCCGCGCCACAACTCCATCCGCAGGCACTGCGTGCCGTGACCGGCCTCTTCGACAGTCGCGAGAAGCCGCGGGCCAAGGGCTTGGAGCATGTAGAGGAGAAAGGCCACCGAGACGTCGGGTCTGGGGAAGAGAGCCTTCATATCCTGGTTGATCGTCACCGGCCGGGACGTCAGAGCGACCGGGACGGTGTGTGCCAGGATCATCCCCCTGACCACGATGAGCACCGCTGGCGGCGGAAACAGGGGCAACCGCGTCTCCTCCAGGGCCTTCTCGGTGACGTGGTCTTCGGCGTCCGCGATGACGGCGACTTTCATGTCCTTGGGCGACACCCAAGGAATCCGGCCACCCCAGTACGCCGCGTTGTCTTTGCTCGGCGTCGCGCCGCCGCGGCTCTCGAACAGGCGGGAGAGAGGCATCCGTGTCCAGCCGGAGGGGAGAGGGTCCATGTTGAAGTGGGCGTGCGTCATTTCTCTTCCTCCGGGAAGCGGTGCAGGGGCAAAGAGGTTCGTCATGCCGGAGCCCTGGCCGAACTCGGTATTCAATGGTTCGGACAGTTTCCGAAGAATCCGCTCGCCGTATGCGGGTACAAGTTTGCCTGGTATGGTGCGTTTCTTGCTCATGCCAGCGCGGCCTCCAGCATGCCTTGAATCTCCTTCTCAAGGCGACGGATGTCTGCCTCGATCTCGGCAAGCGGGCGCAGGGAGGGGTACTTGTAGAAGTGCCGGGTAAAGGGGATTTCGTAACCCTTCTTCGTCTTCGACTCGTCGATCCAGGCATCAGGGACGTGCGGCTTCACCTCGCGCTCGAAGTATTCCTGGACGTCCTCCTTCAGCGGGACATTTTCGTAATCGCGCAGGTCCGGGTCGTGCTCCGTGCGCCCGTCGCCGTCGGTGCAGACGTCGGCCGTCTCGTCGCGCTCACCGAGGGCACCAAGGATGGCCTTCAACACAGGCGGTTTTACGGACAGCGAGCGGTCCTTGAACAGACCCTTCACCCGCTCGATGAACTGTCTGCGGTTCTTGCAAAGCGGCTGCCCGAACAGCGATTCGAGGGCGGCGAGCACAGCACTCTGGATTGCTGCCCCGCCGTTTGATTCGCCCTTGCCGGTTCGCCCATTGCCGCGGCCGCTGGCTAGTGTCCCGCTGCGGAAGTTCTGCAAGGAATTAGGGAAGGCGATATCATGGGAGTAATCCTCGCCGAACAACGGAGGTTATCTCATGCGCGGCCGCAAAC
>JBBRPS010000240.1:0-12764 GCA_038227745.1 Gemmatales bacterium
CCCTCGCTGGCGCGTCGGGCTTGTGTAATCACCTTCCGCGCCGGAGGAATACATAGGAAAGGGTGAGGGCGCGCTGGCTGCGCTGGTGTGATCGCAGCGGCCAGCCCGTTGCCCGTGCCGCTGAACGGACGGAGTGGGCTCGCCAGCAAGCCGATCAGGAGAAGCAATCCGCCGACCGAGAGTACGAGCGGGCGGAGCGGTTGCGGGCGCAACGGCGCACCCTTGGGATCGAAGCGGCCGAGTGAGCGGTGGGGGAATTTGGAGAGGCGGTCGTCCCCCTTTCCTACGAGTGTCATCGCCCGGGCGCTGCCGCATCGAACCATTTGCTTTCCGGGTCGCCTCCGGGGGAGGGGAGTGTCAGAATGTCCGCAGCCTGGAGAGTCCCGGGCTGTCAACAAGGCGATTCGAGAAAGCAGGCTGAAGGTGAACGATTACCACCAGGCTCTGGCGGCCGCGGTCGAGGCGGCCCGCGAGGCGGGGGTGCTGCTCCGCGCCGAGTTCCACCGCCCGGGCGGGCCGCGCGGCGCGGGCGGCCACGCTGACGTCGATACCGAGGCGGAGCGGCTCATCCAGCAGCGCCTGCTCGCCGCCTGTCCCTGGGGCTACCTGGGCGAAGAGCTAGGCTCCAGAGACCGCGGCGGCGAGCCGCACGTCTGGGTGGTCGATCCCAACGACGGCACGTCGGCCTACCTCAAGGGCTGGCGCGGCAGCGCCGTGAGCATCGCCGCCCTGCGCGACGGCGTGCCCGTGCTTGGGGTCGTCTACGCCTTCGCCTACCCCGACGACGGCGGCGACCTGTTCGCCTGGGCGGAGGGCTGCAGCCCGCTCACGCGCAACGGCGTGGCGGTCACGGCCGACCTCGCCGCTGCCCGGTTCGACGGGCGGGCGCGGGTGTTCGTTTCGCAGGACGGAGACAGGAACTCGGCCGCGAACACCGACGGTGTCCATCCGGGTCGCTATCTGACCCTGGCGAGCATCGCCTACCGGCTGGCGCGGGTGGCGGCGGGCGATGGCGTGGCGGCGGTGTCGCTCGCCGGGCCGGGCGCCTGGGACTACGCGGGCGGCCACGCCCTCCTCCGCGCCGCCGGCGGCGTGCTGCTCGACCAGGACGGCAGGGAGGTGGCCTACACGCCGGACGGACACAGCGCGACGAAATGGTGCTTCGGCGGTGCCCCGGAAGCGGTCCGCGAGCTGTGCCGCCGCGACTGGAGTCGGGTCTTCTCCGGGGCGGCCGCGCCCGAGCCGCCGTTTTGCCTGGTCCGGCCGGTCCGCGGGCGCACCTTCGCCGACACGGCCGTGCTGGCGCGGGCCCAGGGCTGTCTGCTCGGCCAGTTCGCGGGCGACTCGCTGGGCGGGCTGGTGGAGTTCCGCTCGGAGGGCCGGATCCGCGCCGAGTACCCCGACGGCTGCCGCGATCTCAAGGACGGCGGCACCTGGAACAACCTCGCCGGGCAGTTGACCGACGACTCAGAACTGGGGCTGATGCTGGCGCGGACGCTCGTCCACCGCTTTGCCTTCGACCCGGCGGCGGTGCTGAACGCCTACGCGCACTGGTACGACGACCCGCAGACCTTCGACATCGGCGGCACCACGAGCCAGGCGCTCCGGGCGGCCTGCGAGGCGGCGACCGCCGAGGAGGCGCTGGCCGCGGTGGCGCGCCAGGCGAACCCGCACAGCCAGGCGAACGGCTCGCTGATGCGCATCAGTCCCCTGGGCATCTTCGGTACGGGGCGGCCCACGGAGGCGGCCGCCTGGGCACGGATTGACAGCCGGCTGACCCACCCGCACCCGGCGTGCCAGGACGCCTGCGCCGTGTTCGTGTCGGCCATCGCGCAGACGATCGCGAAAGGGGGCGGCCGCGAGGAGTGCTACGCGGCGGCGCTGGCGGAGGCGTCGCGCGCGGGCGTCCAGCCCAGTGTGCTCGGCGCGGTGGAGGCGGCGCGCGCGCGACCCCCCGCGGACTACTCCAGTCAGATGGGCTGGGTGCTGATCGCGCTGCAGAATGCGTTCTACCAGTTGCTGCACGCGCCGAGCCTGGAGGAGGGCGTGGTCGCGACGGTGATGGCGGGCGGCGACACGGACACCAACGGCGCCATCGCGGGGGCGCTGCTGGGAGCGGTGTACGGGCGGCAGGGCGTGCCGGCGCGCTGGGTCCACGCGCTGCTGTCGTGCCGGCCGCTGCCGGGGACGCCGACCGCACACCCGCGCGCGGTGGAGTTCTGGCCGGTGGACGCCCTGGAGTTGGCCGAGGCGCTGCTGTGCGCGGGGCGGTGAGACGACCCACGACTCTTTGAACAACGACCCGCGCAAAGGCGAAGGTGGGGCGTTGCATGGCACCACCCCCCGTCCCTTCGCCTTTGCGCGGGTCGTTGGCTTTGAACACTGTGGCCGCCGCGACCGCGAATTGTTCGCGGTCGCGGCGGCCGCCTCAGAGGCTCCCGTATCCCTTTCAATGCCCGGTCTTCGGCTGCTGCGTCGTGGCCGGGGACGCCCTCTCGACCGCGGCCGGAGTGTACTCCACCTGCGCCGCCCTGCGGAACTCCTCGAAGCCGAGCGTGCCGGCGGCGACCTGGTCGAGCAGGGCCTTCGGCGCCGAGACGAGCAGCCGTGCGGGCAGCCGCGCCGCGGCGGGCGCGGTCGGCGCGGTCGCCGCGGGCGTCTGCGTGGCCTTTTGCAGGTATTTCAGGGCGGTGGCGAGCAGGTTCTCATTCTTCCCCCCGGGGGCCGCCTCGGCCAGCCCCAGGCACGTCTGTGCGACCTTGCGGTACAGGGTGCGGGCCTGGGGTGTGTCTTCCGTGCCGTGGATTTTGTACAGGTGGAGCGCCTCGCTGTACGCCTTGGAAGCCTCCTGGATGCGGTTCTGCTTGAGGTGCAGGTCGCCCATCAGCTCGTAGTCCCGCGCGGAGGAGGGGCGGATCATCCCGCTGGGGTTCGTTCCCGCCGGTTGCATCCCTATGGAGCGGTTCCCCGACCCCATCGGACCGGCGGCTTGGGGCTGCGTCGGCTTGAAGTCCCAGACGGACACCCCACCGCCGAGGGCCGCCATCGCCACACCCATCCGGAAAGTGACCACCACCGTCACGCTCTCCTTCGCCGCCAGTTGCGAGAAGTTGTGGCCGTTGCGGGCGAGCGTCCTCAGGACGATCTCGACGACCGTCAGCTCCTTCGCCATGGCGGCCGGTTTCTCCTCCTTGTCACCGCGGAGCTGCCTGCGCAGCAATTCCCAGTCGCTCGGGGCCTTGGGCGCGGGCGCGGCCGGCTCCGTCTTCGCGTCGTGCGGCGACGGCGGCAAGGTGACGCTGTAGACCACGCCCCGCCCCTTGAGGTAGAAGCCCTCGGCGCCGCCGAGGACCGGAGCGGCGGCGGCGAATCCAAGCTGTTTGCCCGTGGCCGGATCCCACAGCCGGACCACTCCCCAGCCGCTCGTGGCCAGAACCTTGCCGTCCGGGCTGAAGGCCGCGCTCTGGGGCCTCATGGCGGGACAGGCCTGGGCCAGCTTGAGGGTCGTGGCCGGGTCGGCCGCGCCGGCGCCGCTCCCGAGGGCGTGGCAGGATGCGCAGAGTTGCCCCTGCCGCAGGGGGAGCGCCCGGTTCAGCAGCCGCCGCATGATCTCGATGTCCTCGGCCATCGTCAGCCGCGCGGCGGGGTCGAGGGGTCTCTGGTAGCCGGCCTGTGGGGCCGGGGTGGGCGCCTGGGCGCGCAGTGCCGCCGGCGCCAGCAGGCCGAGGGCCGTCAGCCAGATCGCGTGTTTGCTCATCGTCATTCTCCTTTATCACGGGGACCGAACTGGGCGTTGAAGAGGGCGTATAGGCCGCCGACGTCGCGCTGGGCGGCGACCCAGCGCTCTTGCGCCTGGCCCTGCAAGACGTCAAGCCGCTGCTGCAGCGCGAGCAGGGCACGCTTCTGCTCCCCGTCGCGCTCCGCGACATCGCCGGCCAGGATGTGGACGAGGTCGCGCAACGGCTGCAGGTCCGCGGGGGTGACCCCCGGCGCGGGAGGGGCGCCGCGAGGCGCCTGCGGCTCGGGGCGGGGCGCGGGGACCTCGGGCGGCGCCCCCCAGCGCACCACGAGCTGATGCGCCTGCAGGCGGACCTCCAGGCGCAGGCAGAAGGCGAGCAGCAGCACCGCGGCCGCCGCCAGCCCCGCGACGGCCAATCGCCGCCAGCGCCGCAGCCGCTTTTCCTGGCGTCGAGCGGCGTCGCGGTACAGGCGCGGCAGGTCCACCTCGACGGCGGGAGCGGGCGCCGTGTCGAGCAGCGCCTGCACCTGGCGCAGGCCGGCGCACTCGGCACGGCACGCGGGGCAGCCGTCGAGGTGGCGCCGCACGGCCGCCGCCTCCTCGGCCCTCAGGTCGCCGTAGAGCAGGGCGGGCAGGGCCTCTTTTGTCTGGGTGCAGTTTTTCATCGCGTCTCCTCGTGGCTCCAGCCCAGTTGTTGCAGGCGCACGCGCAGGCGGCCGAGGGCGACGGCGAAGCGCGACTTGAGCGTGCTCGCGGGCACCCCCAGCAGCCGCCCGATCTCCTCGAAGTTCATTTCCGCGTAGTGGCGCAGCACCAGTACCTCGCGGAGCGGTTCGGGCAGCTCGCCGACGGCCCGGTCCAGCGCCTCCGCCAGTTCCTGCTGCTCGCACCGGGTCTCAGCCGGTTCGTCGGCGGCGGCCAACTCCTGCTCCGGCAGGGACTGCGGCGCGCGGCGGTCGCGGCGCAGGGCGTCGCGGGCGGCGTTGAGCGCGATCTGGTAGAGCCAGGTGGAGAAGGTGCCGCCGTCGCGGTAGCGCTCCCGCGCCAGGTGGAGGCGCAGGAATACTTCCTGGCACAGGTCGGCGACCAGGTCGGGGCGGCCGACGAGGCGGGCGAGGAAGCGGGCGACGGGCGTCTGCCAGCGGCGCACCAGCGCCTCGAACGCCTCGGCGTCCCCACTCTGCCAGCGGCGGATCAGTTCTGAGTCATCTTGCCTCATGAATCCTTCTATCCGGCCCACCCTGTTAAACGCAGCGCGCGGGCCGAACGACGAAAGGAGGCAAGAAAAAGTGCGGCCTGCGGTAACTCGGCCGTCGCGAGTTGGGCAAGGATCTGCTTCCTCTGGAAGGCGCGGCGCGTCTACAGCGCCTGGAGGAACTGGATCAGCGGCAGAAAGGCGGGGCCGTTCCAGGGCCAGTCATCAACGGACCTCCAGGTTCATCTCGACGGACGTCTCCAGGGTCGTCTGATTGTAGACGGCGACGCGGATCTCCGCGTCCACCCGGTCGAGTCGAAACAGGCGGAGGTCGTAGCAGCCGCTTTCCAGGGAGGCCTGGTGGGCTGCCTGAATGCACTCGTAACTTTGCGTGGTCGCGACCACCTGCACGTCGGCCTCTCGTGCCGCCCGGGCGAGCGCCTGCCAGACCTTCGTCAGCACGGCATGATGCAACCCATTCTCGACCTCGTCGATGAGTACGAGGCCGCCCGGCGTACTCGCGATGGCGAGCACCACGGACAATAACCGCCTCAGCCCCTCACCCAGGTAGCGGACGGGGATGAGCCGGCCCGTGCCGAGATCGGCGTGGAGCGACGGGGTGCCCCCCGCGACAAGGACTGCGAAACGGCGAAGCCGCGGGTCAAGGAGTTGCAGTGCGGGCAGGACCGCTGCTTCACGGCCGACCTCCACCAGGCTGCTGTAACGCTCCTCGTCATGTGAGGAACTCCCGGCACAGGCACCCAGGAGGACACTGCCCGGGAAGCGGGCGTGGGGCGTGCGCCGGACCGCGACGGTCCCCGTTCCCGAGACCGCCACCTCCACCTCCTGATAGCCGGGACCGTCGCGGTCCTCGTAGGAGAGGACCAACTGCCGAGCGCCGGCAGTCGGTCTGGCCTCCGCCCCGCCCGGGGCAGCGGGGCCGTTGCCCCGCGGGGGAAAGTCCGTCGCCGCCGTGTCCTCGAGCCGGATCCGGAGGGTTCGAGCTGAACCGGCCGTGGCACCCTGGAACTCGATCACGTCCTCGACCTCTTTGCCGGCGAATAGCCATTCCCAGCTTTCCTCCTCGGCCTGGCTGAACCGCTCGAGACAGCGGAGGAACTCGAAGGCCTGGGGCGAGCGGGGGAGGCCGGGGCCGCTGTGGAGGTAAAGACCTTCCAGCAAGGCCGTCTTGCCGACGTTGTTCTTCCCCGCGATCACGTTGACGCGCTCGAGAGGCGCCAGGGTGAGATCCTTGAAGCAGCGGAAGTTCTTGACCGTGAAGGATCGCAACATGCCTGGCTCCTCACTCCTGTCTCGGCTCCTCGCTCCAACGGCTCGGGTGTCGCCATGCACGGCTGCGCGCAGGACAGGCTTCTCGCCGACATTCTAGCGAGTCCGTCCCCGGGAGAGGGAAAACGCGATGCCGCGGCCTTGGACGCGGCGGCCGCACGGTGCTGCGCGGCCCGCGGCCCCATAGGATGAACGCGACAGCGCTTCGTGCGCGCGCGCCGTAACCGCGACACGCCAGGGAGGAAGAAACCGATGGCCAAAGACCTCAAGCAGATGACCGACTTCCTGATCGGTCTGGGCATCGACCGGATCGGGCACACGGACAAGACGTACCTGGGGCACCTCGTGGCCCTCTATCACATGCTGCGGCAGCAGGGCCTTGCGGAAGACGTCTGCCGCGCCGGCCTGTTCCACTCCATCTACGGCACGGAGCTGTTCCAGGGCTTCACGCTGCCGCTGGAGCGGCGGGGCGAGGTGCGCGCCCTCATCGGCGAGCGGGCGGAGCGCCTCGCGTACCTCAACTGCGCCATGAACCGGCCCGCCTTCGACCGCACCGTCGAACAGCCGGACGGCCCGTGCGTCGTCCTCGACCGCCTTACCGGACAGGAAGTGGAGCTGACGCGCGCGGACTTCGACGACCTGTGCCGCGTCCACCTCTACGATTGGCTGGAGCAGGTGCCGCGGTCGCAGGACTGGGACTACCGCCGCCGCGGATACCGCCGTACCGCGGAGTGGCTTGGCGCGGAGGCCGTGCGCGACCACGACCGCGTCTTCGCGCCGGAGACCGCCGGAGCCGCGCACGACTGACTTGACTTTCTACCCTCGCCGCGCTGGAGCGAGCGGTCGAGAGCGAGCGGGCGTTGAAGCGAGCGCGAAACGGCAAGCCAGGCGCGCTCCGTCGGCGGAGCGCGCCTGGCTTGCCGTTTCGCGCTCACTGCGCGCTTCTTGACGCCGGCCGTGCGCTGGTGAAGCCGCCGGGCGGGCGGTATCATGACCGTAATCAGGACCGTGCCCTCCGAGGTAACGTGATGTCCGACCCGCACCACCCGCCCTCCTCCATGAACGAGGGCCCGGTTCTCCCCCGGCCGACCTCGTCGCTGCCGCCGGCGCCCGAGACCGACCCGCTGCCCCGGACGACACCGCTGGGCGAGGGCAGCGACCGGACGCTCGCGCCGCCGACACCCGAGGCCCCCTCAGCGCTGCGGCTGCCGTCGGTGACGCTTCCACCGCGGACCGGCCGCTACGCCATCCTCGGCGAGATCGCCCGCGGCGGCATGGGCGCGGTCCTGCTCGCCCGCGACGAGGACCTCGACCGCCAGCTCGCCATCAAGGTCCCCTTCGACGGCTTCGAGGACCGGCCCGAGAGCGTCCGCCGTTTCCTCGACGAGGCCCGCGTCGGCGGACGACTGCAGCACCCCGGCATCGTGCCCATTTACGAGCTGGGCCGCTTCGACGACCAGCGGCCCTACTTCACCATGAAGCTCGTGCAGGGCCGCACCCTCGCCGCCCTGTTCGCCGAGCGCGACCACCTGGCCCACGACCTGCCCCGCTTCCTCAAGGTCTTCGAGCAGGTCTGCCAGACCCTCGCCTACGCCCACGCCCGCGGCGTCATCCACCGCGACCTCAAGCCGGACAATATCATGGTGGGCGAGTTCGGCGAGGTGCAGGTCATGGACTGGGGGCTCGCCAAGGTGCTTCGCGCCCCGGCCCGCGAGGCCCCCACCTCGCGCCCGGAGACGGCCCCGCTCTCGTCGGAAGAGCGGAACATCCACGCCACCCAGGCGGGCATGGTCATGGGCACGCTGGCCTACATGCCCCCCGAACAGGCGCGCGGCGAAATCGACAGCCTCGACGAACGCTGCGACGTTTTCGGCCTTGGCGCCATCCTCTGCACCACCCTTACCGGCCGGCCGCCGTACGCCGGCGACCAGGACGCGGTTCGCGACCGGGCGACGCGCGGCGACCTGACCTACGCCTTCGCCCGGCTCGACGCCTGCCAGGCCGACGCCGACCTGCTGTGGCTGGCGAAGTCCTGCCTGGCGGCCGACCCCGACCGCCGGCCGCGCGACGCGGGGGTCGTCGCCCTCACCGTGACTTCCTACCTCGCCGGCGTGCAGGAGCGGCTGCGCGAGGCGGAGATCGAGCGCGCCGCCGCCCAGGCGAAGGCCGACGAGGCCCGCGCCAAGGCCGCGGCGGAGCGGCACGCGCGGCGGCTGACGCTCGGCCTGGCGGCGGTGCTGCTCCTCGGTGCAGGGCTGACCGGCGGCGGCTGGGCCTGGCTCGAGGGCAGGCGGGCGGAGACGACGGCGGCCGTCAACCAGGCGCTGCTCGACGCCACGCGCCTGCGCGAACAGGCGCGGGCGGCCGACGTCGATCTGCTCAAGTGGACCGAGGCCGTCGGGGCCATGCACAAGGCCCAGGCCCTGGCGGCCGGCGGCCACGCCGACGCGGAACTGCTGGCCCGCGTCGAAGAGGGGCTGGCCGCTGTCAAGGACGAAGAACACCGCGCCGGGCAGCGCATCCGCGAGGCCGAAAAACAGCGGCGCATGCTCGCCCGCTTTGAAGACGTCCGCCTGCGCATGTCGGACCAGTTCCGCGAGAGCAACGCGGAGTTCGCCCGCGCCGCCCGCGAGTGCCACGGCATCTTCAAGGAGAACGACCTCGACATCGACGCCCTGCCCGTCGAGGCGGGCGCCGCCCGCATCCGCGCCCTGCCGCTGCCGGTCGCCCAGGCCGTGGTCGGCGCGGTGGACGACTGGGTCTTCGCCGAGTGGGCCGACTACTGGACGACGCGGCAGCGCAAGTCGCCGAAGGGGACGAAGGTCGATGCCATGAGCCTGCTGCTCGGCGGCGACCCGGTGCTGATGCGGAACCTCAAGGTGTGGCGGCGGCGGCTGTCGGTCGCCCAGGAGGCCGACGCCGACCCCCTGCGCAAGCGGCTCCGCGGCACCCTGACCCGTCTGGAGCTGGGGAAATTCAAGCAGATCGTCGAGTCCGAGGACGTGGCGGAACTGCCGGCGCCGACGGTCCGCGTGATGGCGGAGATCCTGTACGCGCTGGGGGAAGTGCGCAGGGGGACCGACATACTGCGGCAGGCGCTGCAGCGGAAGTACGCGGGCGACTTCTGGCTGAACTACCGGCTGGCGGTCTTTTCCGCGCTGGGCAGTCCGCCGGCGCTGGACGAGGCGGTCCGCTACGGCAGCGCGGCGGTGGCGCTGCGGCCGGGCTGCGGCGAGGCCCTCCGCCTCGTCGCCTGGGCCCTGAAGCAGAAGGGCGATGTGGACGGGTCGATCGCCGCCTACCGCCAGGCCCTGCGGGCGCAGCCGGACGACGCCTACACCTGCGGACAGATCGGCTCGCTGTACTACCTCAAGCGGAACTACAAGGAGGCGGCGGCGTGGCACCGCAAGGCGGTCGGCCTGAAGCCGGACAACTTCATCCAGCGCCTGAACCTCGGCACCTCCCTCTGGAACGCGGGCGACCTGGCGGGCGCCGCCGACGCCTACCGCGCCGCGGCGCAGGTCGATCCGGCCGACGAGCGCGCCCCCGAATACCTCGGCAAGGTGCTGCTCAAGCAGGGCAAGGTCCCCGAGGCGACCGCCGCCTTCGCCCAGGCGGCCCGGCTCAAGCCGGGCTCTGCCCTCGACGCCGACGGCGATTTGGGGGCGGCGATCGCGGCCTACCGCGAGGTGCTGCGGCGCTGGCCCGGTGACCAGGAGGCGCACCGGCGCCTGTCGGTGGCGCTGTACCGGCATGGCGAGGGCCGCTGGGATCGGCAGGCCCTCGCGGAGGCCGTCGGCGTACTGGCAGCGGACCTCCGCAGCAACCGCTCGCCCGTCACGTCGTTCCAGCTCGCGGACGCCCTGCAGCTCCTCGGCGACGAGGGCCGGGCGGTCGCCTACCTGACGAACCCCGCGGAGCCCCTGGCGGCGCGGACGGCGACGTTCTACACGGCGCTGCTAGCGCTGAAGGGCCGAGGGGACGCCTACCGGGGCTGCTGCGCCGCCCTCCTGAAGCGCTTCGGCCGGACCGGCGACGCGGACGAAGCGCTGCAGATTGCCTGGTGCCTGGCGCAGGCGCCAGGTGCGGGCACCGACCCGGCCGAGGCGGTGCGCCTGGCCGAGCAGGCCGTCAAGGCGAAACCGCGCTCGGCGCGGGCGCTGCTGGCGCTGGCGCTGGCGCACCACCGCGCCGGCCGGCCGGAGCAGGCCGTCGAGCGCGCGAACGAGGCGCTCAAGGCGGCCCCGGCGTGGAACCCTTCGCTGAGCTGGCTGGTCCTGGCGCTGGCGCACCAGCGTCTCGGCCGGGCAGACGAGGCGCACCGCTGGCTGGACCGGGCGGTCGAGGCCGGCGCTCCGCCGGAGCAGCCGTCGCAGGAGCAGCTCCTGTACTGGCTGCTGCGCCGGGAGGCGCGCGGGCAGTTCCGGGCCGCGGCCGCCGCGCCGAAGTGAGCATCTCCTGGCGAGGGCTTGGGGTTGGCTTTGGTGCAGTTTGCGGCCTCCTTTGGAGTGCGGCGCTCGGCGCCGCTTTCTGTCTTTCTTTGGCGGATTCCCGAGCCGAGTGACAAAGAAAAAAAGACAGAAAGCGGCGCCGAGCGCCGCACTCCAAAGCGCGGGAAAGAATGACCGAAAGCGGCGCCGAGCGCCGCACTCCAAAGCGCCCCCGCCCCCGGCCGTGAACTGCTTCAAAGCCGGGACTCCAAGCCCCGCCCAGAACTGCCCTCCGCGGCGCACGCGGTTCGCAAAATCGCGGCAGGTTATAGGCTTGACCCGCATTCTCTGGTAAGCTGAGACGTGACAGGGAGTCGGACCGGAAACCCGTCCTCGCTCGGTATCTCACGACGCGGCCTCCCCTTAACCCGTGGGTGTCCTCATGCGTACCCTTCTCGCCTTCATTCCCCTGATGCTGGTGCTCGCGGCCGTCCCGGGCCAGGCCCAGCAACCCAAGTCGCAACCGCTGTACAAGCTCACGTTCGACCGGGACAGGGACCTCGCCAACCCCATCAACGAGATGTTCGAGGGGAAGATGCAGATGATGGTGACTGTGAGCTTCACCATCACCCCGCTCACGGAAAGTCCGGGGGGCGCCTGGAAGGACTACAAGATCCTCATCAAGGAGAGCGGCCAGCTCGTCAAGACCCTGGGGATACCCCCGCCGGAGGCCAGCGAGGACCTGAGTGTGATCCTGGCCATGGACATCAGCGGCAGCATGCAGGGCCGCCGCATCGAGCAGGCGCGGGCCGCGGCGGCCGTCTTCCTCAACCAACTCCCGGCCAGGGCGGATTGCGGCCTGATCCTGTTCGATCACGAGATGAAGGTCGTCAGGGACCTGACCAAGGACCGCCGCGAGCTGCTGGACCTCGTGCGGAAGACGGAGCCGGCCGGCGGCACCGCCTGGATCGACGCCGCGAAGAAGGGCATCGAGATGCTCATCGCGACCGCCAAAACCAAGGGGAAGGCGCTCGTGGTGGTGACGGACGGCCTGGACCTGAACAGCAAGGCGAAGCTGCAGGAGGTGATCGATCTGGCCCGGCGGGCGGGCATCCGTGTCTACACGATCGGCATCGGCGAGCCGGGGAGGAAAGAGCCGGTCACGACCGTGCTGGCCCTGGACCGCAGCGGCAGCATGCTCGACCCCGCGAACGACACGGACAAGACGCGCAAGATCGACGACCTCAAGGCCGCGGCCAGCCGCTTCGTGGAGATCATGCGCGAGAAGGCGCGGACGACCATCATGGAGTTCAGCGACCAGGTCAAGTCCCCCGACCCGTTCAGCGGCGACAAGCATTCCTTGCAAGCAGCCATCAAGGGCCTGACGCCAGGCGGGGAAACGGCGTTCCTCGACGCGGCGTATACGGCCCTGATGGCGCTGGGCGCCGAGGACCCGCTGGGCAAGCGGGCGGTCGTGGTGCTGACGGACGGCATCGACAACAGCAGTCGCCGCCGCAAGGATGAGGTCATTGCCCGCGCCCTGGAGATGAAGATCCCGATCCACATGCTCGGCTTCGGCCGGCCGGGCGAGCTGGACCGGGCCACGATGGAGGAGGTGGCCAAGAAGACCGGCGGGCAGTTCCACCACGCCGTCAATCAGAAGAAACTGATGGAGATCTTCGAGAAGCTCTCCATCGATCTGCACGACGACGGCATCGACGAGGTCAGCCTGAAGAAGCTGGCGACCGAGACGGGCGGGCAATACTTTGCGGCCAAGGACGTCTCCGGGCTAAAGCTCCTCTTCAGCCAGGTGGGCCGGAGCATTCTGGAGAGGCAGTCCGAGACGTTCGCCAGCCTGAATCAGAGGCAGGACGGGACGGTCCGGCCCGTCACCCTGGAGCTGGTGCGCGGCGACGAGGTGATCCAGATCGAGATAGGGACTACGCAGGTGCGCGGCGTCGTCGTGCCGGAGATGAACAACCTCGTGTATCTGGTGTTGCTCGGCATCCTCGGCGTGCTGCTGGCCCTGCCGACGACGATGCGCCGCCTGACGCGGACGGCGGGAAGTTGACCGCTCCGACAGCCCTCCCGTTTAGCCGCGGTTGAGCCA
>JBBRPS010000241.1:0-12759 GCA_038227745.1 Gemmatales bacterium
AGGAGAGATGTCCTTGAAATTCGGGCTCTACGCCGAGTTGCAGACGCCGCCCGACAAGCCGCACGCCGAATTGTACCGCGAAATCCTGCGCCAGATGGAGCACGCCGACCAGGCCGGCTTCGACGTCTATTCCCTCATCGAGCACCACTTTTTCCAGGAATTCTCCACGTCTGCCAACCCGCTGGCGATGATCTGCGCCGCCGCCCAGCTCACGCGCCGCCTCCGCTTCCGCGTGGCGCTGCACACGCTACCGCTGTGCAACCCGATGCGCCTGGCGGGCGAGATCGCAGCGGCGGACATCCTCTGCGGCGGGCGCTTGGAAACGGGCCTGGGGCGCGGCCACGCCTGGCTGTTCGCGCGCAGCGGTGTGGACCTCGCCGAGAGCCGCGGCCGCTTCGACGAGGCCGTCGAGATCCTCCTGCGCGCCTGGACCGAGGACTGCTTTAGCTTCGAGGGGAAATACTACCGCTTCAAGGACCTGACCGTCGTGCCGAAGCCACTGCAGCGGCCCCACCCGCCGCTCTTCACCGGCGGCACCAGCCTGGCGACGTACGAGATGGCCGGCACCCGCGGCTGGGGCATGGTCCTGCCGCCGCTGCTGCCGTTCCAGGCGATGGAGCCGTGCATCCGGGCTTACGTTGACGCCGCAGAGAAGGCGGGGCAGAAGCCGAACGTCGTCTACATCCGCCCCGTCTACCTGGGCGACGACGCGGCCGAGATCGAGCGCGAGGTCAAGCCGGCGCTGCTGAACTTCCTCGCCTTCAACGCCAGCCCGGTCAAGGGCCTGCCGCCGCGCGAGGAGCTGAACGCCAAGGGCTACGGCTTCTACGCCAGCGGGGCGCTGGAGTCGCTGACGCGGCTGTCGTACCGCGACGTGATCGAGCAGGAGATCGGCTTCATCGGCACGCCGGGGCGGGTGATCGAGCAGATCCGCCGGCTGCGCGAGCAGGCACCGATCACCGAGCTGGCCATCGTCGCCAACTTCGGCGGCCTGGAGCACTGGAAGGTCATCAAGACCCAGGAGCTGTTCGCGCGGCACGTCATGCCGGCGTTTCGTTGAGGGCACTCCCCCGGCGCGGGCCGTCACTATTTCTGCATCCCCGGTATGCCCATGCCGCCCGGGGTGCCCATGCCGCCGCCGCCACCCGCCTTCCCCGTGGGGTACCGCCACCAGGACTTATACTTCTCGGAGTTCTTGTACTCTCTCGGGTTGGGGAGGTCTCTGTGGAAGTCGCCCACGAGGGCGATGCAGGCCTCGACGTTCGGCCACGTCCCGGCGGGCTTCTGCTTCTTGAACTTCGCGAGCATGTTCTTCAAGCGGCTCTGGATCGGTTCCGGGACGTCCGAGCGGATCTCGACGGTGCCGCCGGCCTCTCCCGCGAGGCGCGCGAGGCTGTACTTCGCTTCGCTCTTGAGGTCCTCGATAGCGTTCTCCAGTTCCTTCTTCTCTTCCTTGCCGTACTTCCCGAACTGTTCCGTCCGCTTGTTGACGATCTCCCACTTCTTCTTCAGCTCGTCCATCTTGCCCTTCAGGAGGACCTGGGCATAGTCGTCGGCGGTTTCCGGGTCGTCGGGGATCTGGACCAGCAGGTCGGCCAACTCGTTCCAGGTCGTGACCGTGTCGCGCATGACCTTGTGGGGGCTGTCGCCGCAGCCGAGGGCCACCAGGGTCAGGCAGAAGAAGAGGCAGAGGCTGCGTCGCTGGTTCATCGGATGGCTCCTTCGCCGGCGCCGGTCGGCGCGGTGCGGGTGTCAGGGTTGGCCGGACGTCTGGAGTTTCTTCAGTTCCTCGAAGAAGGCCGGGCCTCCGTCGAGGGCGTTGATGCGGAGCATCTCTTCGTAATAGCGGCGGCCCGCCGGTGCGACCCGCTCGCCCAGTTCCTGCTTGATTTGTTTCCTCATCTGGCGGGGCAGCGGCCCCAGTTCCTTCTCTCGGAACTCGACGTCTTTCTCGACCTTTCCCAACTCCCGGAGGCGCCGGAGGGCGGCGGGCATCGAGTCCCTGTCCTTGACCGTGGCGAGGGTGTCCGCAGTTTTCTCAAGCAACTGGACCCGAGCGCGGACGACCTCGCGGTATTCCCGGAGCCGGCTGTCCTCGCCGCAGCCGCTCACGGCGGCCAGCAGCAGGGCGCCGGCCACGATGGCCCTCGTCTTCATCCGCCCCTCTCCCACACCGTCACTTCTTTTTTTTCTTCTTCTCCTCAGGGGCGACGGCGATCTCCTTGACCGCGTCGGCGCCGCCGGGGATCGCCCGGACGCGGATCTGCTCGTTGCGCAGCTTCTTGAGGACCTCATCCAACTTGCCCTGGTACTTCTTCTCGATCCGTTCCTTCTCGGCGCGGTCGGGCTGCTTGAGTTCCTTGGTCCGCTTGCGGAGGTCCTTGAGGCGTTCGCCGGCCTTCTTCAAGTCGGGACGGGCGGCGTTGACCCCCGCCTCGTCCTTGACGTCCTTGAGCACCGCGATGACCTGCTCCACGGTCGTGAGCAGGTCCTTGACGACGGCCTCGTGGGGGGAAGCGGCGCCGCCCTCCTGCGCGGCCAGAAGCACGGCCAGCCCCAGCAGCGCCGTGCCGGAAACGACCCACGCCCTCATCGCACCCCCTCCGAGTGGTTTGCGTTCCCGTGGCACACGCGAATTCCCGCCGCCCCGGATCAATGCTGCTTGGTCAGCACCTCGAAGGCGTCGCGGCCGGCCTTGATCTTTTCGCGGACCTGCCTCAGCAGGTCCTTGCCGCCGGCGTTGTCGGCGCGGGCCTCGGCCTCCTCGAGGGCGAGGCGAAGGTCGTTCTGGGATTTCTCGAGGCCGGCGAGCCTGGACTCCACCTCGCCGCGGTACCGGGTGGCCAGTTCGGCGCGGGCCTCGGGGCTGATCTTCTCCCGCACCCAGTCGGCATCGCGCTTGCGGGCCTGGAGGCGTTCCCCCAGGCTGCGCAGCCCCTCAGCGGCAGCGAGGGCCTTGCGCAGGTGCTCGTCCGTGGCGGTGATCGTCTTGTCGGGCTTGCTGGCGGTGACGGCTTCCTTGACGTAGCGCGTGACCTCGTCGAGCTTGCCGACCGTGTCGTCGGCCTCGCGGAGCGTGAGCTTGATCACCTCCGTCGGCAGGTCCGCGGCGCAGCCGGCGGCGCCGCACAGCAACAGGCCGCCCAGCAGCAGCGCCCAGCGACTCCTTCGTTCGTTCATACTTTTCTCCTCTGGCTTCCTTCCTTCAATGGGTCCACGGCCCGATCGCCGTGGGAAGCACTCCCCCCTCGGGAGAGAAGACGCCAAGCCGGACGAAACTCGCCGGCCCTTGCGCGTGGGCCGCGGAGTCGGTATATTTTATCCCCGCCCTCCCCGGCCGGTCAGGGGCCGGCGTTCGTGGGGACAAGCTGCCAGCTTGTCCCTCCCAGAAGAGGGACAAGCTGGCAGCTTGTCCCCACGAGGCGCGCGGGCTTTTCTCAATCGTTGCAGTATAGCAAACGCCCCGCGCGTCAACGAGACGAAACCGTCACAGGACGCCCTTGGTCGAGGGGACGACGCCGGGCGTGCGCGGGTCCGGCTCGATGGCCTGGCGCAGCGCCCGGCCCGTCGCCTTGAAGACCGCCTCAACGATGTGGTGCGTGTTGCGGCCGTAATGGCAGAGGACGTGCAGGTTGAACGCCCCACTGGAGGAGACGGCACGCCAGAACTCCTCGGCGAGCGGGGCATTGAAGGTGCCGAGGATCTCCGGGGGCACCTCGGCGTTCCAGACGCAGAACGGCCGGCCGCTCAGGTCCACGGCGGCCGTCACCAGCGTCTCGTCCATGGGCAGAGTGACGCTGCCGTAGCGGCGGATGCCGGCCTTATCGCCGAGCGCCTGCGCCAGGGCCTTGCCGAAACAGATGCCGACGTCCTCGACGGTGTGGTGCGGATCGACGTGCAGGTCGCCGCGGGCGTCGATGGCCAGGTCGATGAGGCCGTGCCGGGCCAGCAGCGTGAGCATGTGGTCGAAGAAGCCGACGCCGGTCTGGAGCTGTGCCCGGCCGCTGCCGTCGAGGTCGAGGCTGAGGATGATCTGCGTTTCGGCGGTGTCGCGCTGGATTCGAGCGGTTCGTGGCATCGAGCGGTCCTCGGGGCGCGAGTCGCGGTACGGGCAACCGTAATCGTCGCGGTTCGGCGGGACCCCGTCAAGCGGGGGTCACTGCCAGCCGGCGGCGATACGCTGGCGGACCCAGGCGCGGAATTGACGGACGATGGCGGTATCGTCCATCTTGGGAGGCAGCGCGAGAAATGGCATCAGGTCTGAAGCGACCAGGCCGGGGAAGGAGAGACTGCCGCAGGCGGCGTAAGTCTCGTCCTTCAGAAGGTGGAAAGTGAGCTGACTGTCGGCCAACGTCCAGACCTCCGGTACGCCGAGGGCGGCGTAGATGGCCATGCGGTTGAGGGAACTGTGGGTAACGTCCACTTCGATCGCCAGGTCGGGCGGCGGATCGACGCGCAGGTCGATCCGGTCTTTGCCGCGGACTTTCGCTTCGTTGGCGATCCAGTACGAGTTGTCCGCCTCCAGCCCCCGAGCCTTTCGGCGTCCGCGGAAGGTGGTCGAGCGGCCCGCCTCGACGGCCAGGCCTAGCTCGTCGGTGAGCGTATCGACGAACCTGCCCAGGAGGTAGGCCCCACGCTCGTGAGAACGGAGGGGACTCATGATTTCCAGCACTCCCCGGTCGTAGGTGAGGCGGACCGACGGCCGCTCCGCGAAGATGTGGAGCAGGCGGCTGTAGGTCCGCCAATCGACGCCGTCCAGCACAAGGCTGCGGCCGGCCGGAATTGTTTTTACCGTCGCCACGGTCCTCCCTCCTCCTTCGTCGATTGTGCAGATTCGCTGCCGGGTTTCGGCGGTGTCGCGCTGGATTCAAGCGGTCCGTGGCATCGAGCGGTCCTCGGGGGCGGACAACCGTCATCGTCGCGGTTCGACGGGACTCCTTCAAGCGGGGGTCACTGCCAGCCGGCGGTGATGCGCTGGCGGACCCAGGCGCGGAACTGGCGGACGACTTCGTTTTCGTTGGCCTGGCCGCGCAGCGCGAGGAACGGCGGCAGGTCAGACGCGGCCAGGCCAGGGAAGGAGAGGCTCGCACCCGGGGCGTAAGTGGCGTCTTGCTGCAGTGTGCAGAAGGCAAACCCCTGCCCGTCCAGCCGCCAGACTTCCGGGATGCGCAGCGCGGCATAGATGCTCATGCGGTCGAGGGAACTGCTGGCGACGTCCACTTCAAGGGCGAGGTCGGGGGGTGGATCGACGCGCAGGTCCAATTCCTGGCGCCCCTGCATCTTCGGGGCGTTGACGATCCACCAGCAGCGATCTGGTTCCAGCCCGCGCCGACTGCGGCGGCGGCGCAGGGTCGTCGAGCCGCCGGCCTGGATGGGCAGACCGAGTTCTTCCGTCAAGACGACCACGAATCGGGCCAGCAGATCCGCCGAGAACTCGTGCTGGAAGAGGGGACTCATGATCTCCAGGACTCCGCGGTCGTAGGTGAGACGGAGCGAACGCCGCTCCGCGAAGATGTGGAGCAGGCGGCTGTAGGTCCGCCAATCGACATCGTCCAGCACGAGGCTGCGGCCGGCCGGAATTGTTTTCACCGTCGCCACGGTCCTCCCTCCTTCTTCGTTGTTCGCTCAGACGCCGAGGCGGAGCCGCCGCGCCGCTGTCACCGCAGCTCGGCCGGCTCCGCCTCGTACGTGAACGGCGGCCGCCCCTCCTCGACGCACATGCGGCGGTACTTCGCCGCCCACCCCTCACTGCCGCCGGGCACCGGCGGCAGCTGCGACAGGCCCGCTTCGACGCGCATCTTCGCCCCGAGCTCCAGCGCGTCCCACCACAGCTCGCCGAACAGGCCGCGCACCTCCTCCTCGCTGGCGGCGACGATGTCGCCGGTCGGCGCCCGGTTGATTGCGTCCGCCACCCGCAGCAGCGTCTGCTCGACGCGACCACGCAAGGCGGCGACGAGCTGCTCGGGCGGCACGCGCGGCAGCGCGTGCGCAGCCTGGCATGGCGGTTCGGCCGCCCCCCAATCGAGCATGAAATCCTTGACGGCGTCGGCCGCCCGCTCGGCCGCCTCGGCGAACCACCGCCGCAGTCGGGCCAGCCAGCGCCGAGGGTAAGAGGACAGGGGATTCATCGCGGTGCCTCCGGGAATCCGGACAGGGGATGAGGGACGGATACACACCCGACCGACCGCACGCTGCCGCCATCGTCGCGGTTCCGCCGTCGCGCGTCAAGGAGTCGCCGCCGCCAGTCCCTGAATGACAAGGGCCCGCGGGCTGCCTTCCGGCACCCCACGGGCCTCCGAGAGCCACTCGCGTCGAGCCGTTTACGCTTCCCGGCCCACATTCAGTGCCTTGCGGCCGCCTTCCGCGGAACGGCGCTCCAGCGCTTGCCGCACCGTCCGGCAAATGCCGTCCACGTTCAGGCCCAGGTCCGCCAGCAGTTCCGGCCGCTCGCCGTGCTCGACGAAGCGGTCCGGCAGGCCGAGGCGCACCACGTTCCGCGTGTCCAGCCCCGCCGCGTTCGCCGCTTCCAGCACCGCACTGCCGAAGCCGCCCTCCAGCGTCCCCTCCTCCACCGTGACCACCAGCGGCAGTTCCTCGACCGCCTTCAGCAGCGTCGCCCGGTCCAGCGGCTTGGCGAAGCGGGCGTTGATCACGCCCACCTCCAGGCCCTCCTCCCGCAGCTTCTCCGCCGCCTTGACGCACGTCGGAAACAGCGTGCCGTACGCCACCAGGACGCCGTCGATGCCCCACTCGTACACCTCCGCCTGGCCCAGCTCCACCGGCGCCACCGCCCGCTCCACCTTCTCCAGGCTTGCCTTCGGGTAGCGCAGCGCCGCCGGGCCGTCGTGTGCCAGCGCGAACCGCAGCATCGGCGCCACGTCCGCCTCGTCGCCCGGCGCCATCACCACGAAGTTCGGGAACAGCCGCAGGTACGGTGTGTCGAAGGCGCCGTGATGCGTCGGCCCGTCCGGACCCGTCAGGCCGGCCCGATCCAGGCAGAACGCCACCGGCAGGTTCTGCAGCGCCACCTCCTGGAACAGCTGGTCGAACGAGCGCTGCAGGAACGTCGAATAAATATCGACGATCGGCCGCAGCCCCGCCCTGGCCTGCCCCGCGGCGAACGCCACCGCGTGCGACTCGCAGATGCCGACGTCGAAGAAGCGGTCGGGGAAGTCGGTTCGCACCTTCTCCAGCTTGTTGCCTTGGCACATCGCCGCCGTCATCACCGTGACGCGCCTGTCCTCGGCCATCACCTGGTAGATGGCGGCGCTGACGGCGTCCGTGTACCCCTTGGCGCCGCCGCGCTTCAGCGCCACGATCGTCCGCTGCGGGCCGACCTTCTCGAAGACCGGCGGCGTGTGGTACGTCACCGGGTCCTGGCTGGCCTGCGCCACGCCGTGGCCCTTCTCGGTCAGCACGTGCAGCAGAACCGGCCCCTGCTGGCTCTTCACCTTGTGCAGCCAGCGCCGCAGCCCCGGCAGGTCGTGACCGTCCACCGGCCCGATGTAGCGGAAGCCCATTTCCTCGAACAGCATGCCGCCCGTCAGCACCGCCTTCAGGCCATCGCGGATCTGGTCCAGCGCCGACGCCGCCATGGTGCCGACCAGCGGCACCTTCGACAGCAGCCTGCGGACCTTGCGCTTCGAGCCCTGGTAGAAGCTCGTCAGCCGCGCCCGGTCCAGGCACTGCGCCAGCGCCCCGACGCGCGGGCAGATCGACATCTTGTTGTCGTTGAGGATGACCAGCAGGTTACGGCCGAGGTGGCCGGCGTTGTTGAGCGCCTCGAAGACGATGCCCGAGGGCAGGGCGCCGTCGCCGACCACCGCGACGCTGTGGCGGTCGCCCTGGCCGAGCAGGTCGTCGCCGGTCTTCAGCCCCAGTGCGCACGAGACGCTGCAGCCGGCGTGGCCGGTCATGAACAGGTCGTAGGGGCTCTCGTCCGGGTTGGGGTAGCCCATCAGTCCGCCGCGCTGGCGGATCGTCTCGAACTGCTGGAAGCGGCCGGTGATCAATTTATGCGGATAAATCTGGTGGCCGGTGTCCCAGATGAGGCGGTCCTTGCTGAAGTCGAAGGTCAGGTGCAGGGCGAGGCACAGCTCGATGACGCCGAGGTTGCTGGCGAAGTGGGCGGGGCGGATGCTGAGGACGCGGACCAGTTCGTCGCGCATCTCCTGCGCGAGCTCGCCGAGCTGGTCGTCGGTCAGGCGGTGGAGATCCGCGGGCCCGGCGATCGTGGACAACAGTTGGCTCATCGGTCGGTACCTCCCTTAGAAATGATGAATGCAGAATGATGAATGATGAATAAAAGACACTTGGCCACTCTTCCATTCATCATTCATCCTTCATCATTTCGCATTACGTGTTAGCGATCCCTCGCAAGGATGAACCGGAGCAGAGCGTCCAGGCGTTCCCCCGCCGGTCCGAGGGGGGCGAGCCGTTCGCGGGCCTGGCGTCCCAGGTCCGCGGCGCGGCGGCGGCTCTCCGCCACGCCCAGCAGCCCGGGGTAAGTCAACTTGCCGCGGGCGGCGTCCTTCCGCACCTGCTTGCCGGTCCGGGCGGCGTCGCCCTCGACATCGAGCAGGTCGTCCGTGATCTGGAAGACGAGACCGAAGCAACGGCCGTAGCCGTCCAGGGCCTCCAGCAGCGCCGGGCCTGGACCGCCCGGCCTTTCGCCCTGCGCCGCCAGGGCGCCCAGGCGCAGGCAGGAGCGGAACAGCGCCCCCGTCTTGCGCTGGTGGATGTCCTCGAGCGCCTCGACCGAGGGGGCGGGCGGCGGCCCGCCGGCGTGGGGGCCAACGCGCCCCTCGAAGGCGAGGTCGAGCACCTGGCCGCCGACCATGCCGGCGGCGCCGGCGCCGCCGGCCAATTCGCGGCAGGCGGCGGCGGCGGTCGCGGGCGGGTAGGCGGACGCCAGCACCTCGAACGCCAGCGTCAGCAGGCCATCGCCGGCGAGGATGGCCAGCGCCTCGCCGAACTTCTTGTGGCAGGTCGGCAGACCGCGGCGCAGGTCGTCGTCGTCCATCGCCGGCAGGTCGTCGTGGATGAGCGAGTAGGTGTGGACCATCTCGGCGGCGCAGGCGGCGGGCAGGGCCTGCGCGTCGCGGCCGCCGCCCGCCGCGCACGCCATGAGCACCAGAAGAGGGCGCAGCCGCTTGCCCGGGGCGAGCAGGCTGTAACGCATGGCCTCGGCGAGCGCGGGCGGACAGCCGTCGCCGGGCCGCAGTGCGGCGCGGAGGTGCTCCTCGACCACGGCCTGCTTCGCCTTCAGGTACTCGCGCAGCTCTTCGGACAAGGGGACTCCCGTATCGAAGGTTTAGCCGCGGTTCGCAGAACCGCGCGGTTCTGCGAACCGCGGCTAAACGCGGTCCTCGCTCTTGCGCCGCCGCTTGCCGTCCCCCTGGGCCTTTTCCAGGCTGGCGGCGTGCTCGAAGGGGCGGGTGAGCGGTTGGCCGTCGCCGTCCGCGCCGGCGAGCAGCAGGATGCGCTGCTCGGCGTGGCGCAGCCGGCCGTAGCAGTGCTTCAGCAGGCCCACGCCGCGCTCGTAGCGGCCCAGGGCCTCCTCCAGGCCGACGCTCCCGTCTTCGAGCTGGCGGACGATCTCATCGAGTTCGGCCAGCGCCGCCTCAAAACTCAGGTCGTCGGAGGGAGATTCATTCATTATAGGGGCCAGTCCTGGGGGTCAGGAGTCCGTGCGGGTTCTAAAGCCCACGGGTGGCAACCCGTGGGCTTTCTCCCTCGGTACTCTCCACGCGGCTCACGATGCGCCCGTGCTGGACGTGGGTCACCAGGCGGTCGCCGGGCCGCACCTGTTCCGCACTCCGTACCACGCCCCCCGCCGGCTCGGTGCGCGTTAAGCTATACCCGCGCCCCAGCACGTTCAAGGGGCTCAGGGTCTCCAGCCGGGCCGAGGCGGACTCGACCGCCTGCCGCGTCGCCGTCAGCTGCTGCCGCACCGCTCGCCCCAGCCGCTCGCCCTGCTCGTCGAGGCGTCGCTCCAGCTCGCGCACGCGGTCGAGCGGTCGGCGGAACACCGGGCGGTTCGCCAACTCCTCCCAGCGCCGCCGGGCCTGCCGCACGTGGTTCAGCAGCAGCACCCGCAACCGCTTCCCCACTTCTTGCAGCGAATCGGCCAGCTCGTCGCGGCTGGGCACCACCAACTCGGCCGCCTCGCTGGGCGTCAGGGCACGCCGGTCCGCCACGCGGTCGGCCACGGTCACGTCGATCTCGTGGCCCACCGCCGACACGACCGGAATACGAGACTCAAAGATGGCCTGGGCGACGATTTCCTCATTGAAGGCCCACAGGTCCTCGGTGCTGCCGCCGCCCCGGCCGACGATCAGCACGTCCACCCCCCCGACGCGGTTCACCAACCGGATCGCGGCGGCGATCTCCTCGGCGGCCCCGTCGCCCTGGACGCGCACCGGGCAGACCCAGACCTCGACCGCCGGCCAGCGCCGCCCGAGGATTTCGAGCATGTCGCGGACCGCGGCGCCGCTGGGGCTGGTGACCAGAGCGACGCGGCGCGGGAAACGCGGCAGCGGCTTCTTGCGCCGCGCGTCGAAGTAGCCCAGGCCGAACAGCCGCTCGCACAGCTGGCGCAGGGCCAGCTCGCGCGCCCCGATGCCCTTGGGGTGCAGTTCCTCGATGACGAGCTGGTAATCGCCGCGCGCCGGGTAGACGGTCATGCGCCCGCGCACGATGACTTCGAGGCCGTCGCGCGGGTCGAAGCGCAGCCGCAGGGCCACGCCGCGCCAGATCACTGCTCGCAGCTGCGCCTGGCCGTCCTTGAGCACGAGGTAGACGTGGCCGGAACTCGGCCGCGCCAGGTTCGACACCTCGCCGGTGATCCACACGGAGGCGAAGCCCTCTTCGAGGAGGCCCCTGATCTCGGCGGTGACCTCGCTGACGCTGCGGACCTTCGCGCCTTCGGGGACGTTCGGGATGGCCATTGGCTGCACCTCTTTCCTCTTGCCCCCCTCGCCCCCGCTTCGGGGAAGAGGGGGCGAGGGGAGAAGAAGGGATCACCCGCCCACGCGGACCAGCACGATCGGCGCCCCCTGCTCGTCGGCGAGATGCTGCAGCACCTCGACCGGCCGCGCCGCCCGCCACTGCTCCCATTCGCTCCTTTCCAGAATACAGTACACCGGTGTACCCCGGAAAGGCAGATCCGCCGCCGCCGCCAGCCGCAGCACCGGCCGGCCGTAGTAGAACATGATGCCCTCGTCCTTGAGCCGGAACAGGTAGAGCGTACAGCCCGGCGGCACCAGCGCCGCGAGCAGCTCCCCCCTGGCGCGCGGCTGACGGTTGGCGTTGCGGTGCGGAATGACCGCGTGGACGAACACGCCCTTGGCGACCAGCCACAGCGCCAGCGTCGCCACGAAGACCTTCGCCGGCTTCAGCCGCGGCAGGCGCCAGACGAGCTTGCCGTTCAGCCACGCCAGCCAGACCAGCGCCGCCAACCCCGCGACGGCCGGGAACATCGGGAAGCTCTGCCGCGGGGCGTGCTCGGTCATCAGGCTCCAGAGGAGGACGTTCGGCCAGATCCAGCAGTGCAGGGCCTGCAGCAGCCGCCGCCCGCGCTCGTCCCACAGCCGGCTGAACCCCGGCCGAAGTGTCAGCAGAGCCAGCAGCGACAGCGGCAGCGTCGTCGCGAACAGCCGTAGCGGGTGCAGCAGCGAATCGAGCCACGGGTACGGCCGCGGCGTGTAGTTCGGCACGATCCGCTGCAGGGCCTCGCGCCCCACGGTCGTCACCAGGGCGTCCCAGCCCGCCAGGCGGATGGCCGCCGCGGCCCACGCCAGGCAGACGCAGGCGGCCAGGGCGGCGCTGATCAGGTGGCGCCTCCCGAAAAGTAACCGCAGTTGGCCGCGCCGCCATAACAGCGTGACGGCGGTGCTGTAGAAGAACGCTGGCGCCGTCCACTTGGTCAGCACGCCGCCGGCGACGCAGAAGAGGGCGGCCAACCACCAGCGCCAGCGCGCGGGTCGCGGACCGATCTCCGGGCGCGGGTCGGCTGTTGCTGTTGAGGTTTCGTCCTCGCGCACCCGGTAGGCTTCAACCCTCGCCCCTCGGTCCTCGGCGCTCGATCCTCGGTCCTCCTCCTCCAACGCTCGCAGCAGGAACAGGATCGCGGCGGTCACCCAGGCGACCTGCAGGGTGTCGATCTCGGCGGCACTGGCCTTGTCGAGCCACATGAAGCCGACGGGCACGACCAGGCCGGCGACCAGGCCCGCGAGGCGCCCGAGTTGGCGGCTGAAGTACCAGTAGAAGAGGAACACGACCGCGGACGCGGCGAGCGCCGACGGCAGGCGCGCGGTCCATTCGGTGACGCCGCCGAACGGCCAGCTCACCAGGGCGATGGCGGCGTACATGCCCGGCGGCTTGGTGAACAGCGGCTCGCCGTACAGCGTGGGCACGACCCAGTTGCCGCTGTCGAGGAAGCCGGCGGCGATGATGGCGCGCAGGCCCTCGGTGCGCCACAGTTCGCCGGCGTTGATTCCGTAGAAGAACAGGGCGGCGCACCACAGCGCCAGCAGCGCGACGCACAGGCGCGGGCGCTCGGCGGGGACGCACAGCGCCCGGGCCAGGGACGGCCGTGGCGGCGCGAGGGGCTGGACGGCGGTTGGAGGGGCAGTAAGCGTGGACACCCGCAGCCTCCTTGCTGCATGGGGACCGATCCGTTATTTCGTGAGAGCGGAGGGATTCTACCAGTAAGCCCGACTTGGAGGGAATGGGAATTTGGGCTTTCTGACTGCGGGC
>JBBRPS010000242.1:0-12696 GCA_038227745.1 Gemmatales bacterium
CCCGCCGACCCGCTCTGGACCTGCGCGGGCGAAATCGCTACACTCCCGCTCCGATTGTGGCCGGAAGGAGGGCGCGATGCGAAGAGCCGTGAGCGTCTCGGGTCTGGTGCTGGCCGCGGTGATGGCGCTGGCCAACAGCGGCTGCCTGGCCGTGGCGGTCGGCACGGCCGCCGCGGGCGGCGCCGTCGGCTATGCGTACGTCCGCGGCAACGTCTCGCAGGACTACCGCGCCGGCTTCAACGAGACCTGGACCGCCACGCACACCGCCCTGCTCGACCTGGGCCTGCCGGTCCTGGCGGCCAACAACGGCCAGGGCGAGGGCAGCCTGGAGAGCCGCACCGGCGACAACGACGCCATCCGCGTCTCCGTGGACACGCGGCCGGTCACGGTCCCGGCCGACGGCCCCCTGACCCGCGTCAGCGTGCGCGTGGGCATGGTGCTCGGCGACCGGGCACTGAGCGAGCGCCTGCTGGCCCAGGTCGAAACGCGCCTGGCGTCGCCGCCGCAGGCGGTCCCGGGGCCCCCGCAGGGGACGCCTGTGCAGGCCGCCGTCTTTCCGCAGACCGCAGCGCCGCCGCTCACCGCTCCCGTGACGCCGGCGGCCGCGACCTTCCCGCAAACGCCTCCACCGCCGCTCGCGGCCCCCGCTCAGAGCTGGAGCGCGCCGACAGCCAGGTGATCGCTGTCGGCTCCGTGAAGACACGGGGCGAAATTGCTTGCCGCACGGCGCCACCCCCTGCTAGCATCACTGCATGAGCCACGACCCTCTCTTCGCCGACCGTCCGGCCCGCACTGCCAGGCCGAAAGCCGACCCGGCCGCGCCGCCCTCCCGCCCGAGTTGGTTCGACTTCTTCCTCATCCTCGTCGGCTTCGCCCTGTCGCTGCTGCTGACCGATCTGAGCAACTTCGAGGCCTTGCCGTCGGAAGCCACCCCCGCCCCGGTCGCGCGCCTGCTGCGCAGCGAGTGCCACTCACTGCCCTACCTGCTCTTCCTGCCGCTGGGCGTGCTGCTGCTGTGGCCGGTGTTCTACCTGACGCAGCGGGTCGGCGGGCGCCAGCAGTCTCTAACCGCGGGCGAATGGCTCTGGGGCGTCGCCTGGGTGGCGGCGGTGACGCTGACCGCCTGGATCGCCTGGCAGTTCTGGGGCACGCCGCCCGAGTTCCTCCAACCCACGAACTTCAAGGTCAAGGTGTTCGTCGGCTACTCCATCGCCGCCCTGGCCCTGGCCGGCATCGCCCTGCTCATCGGCCTCGCCAGCCTGTTCAGCCGGGGGCGGCTGCCCTGGACGCACTCACTCTGCCTCGCTCTGCTGATGTGGCCCGCCCTGCCGCTGCTGGCGGTGCTGCTGTGGAAGATCGAGCTGCGGTAGCGGGCAAGCGCGGGCATCGAGCCCACGGGTCGCACCCCGTGGCCTTTCCCACTCCCGGATTCCCATGCCTTCCACCCTCGGCCTGGACATCGGCGGCGCCAACCTCAAGGCGGCCCACAGCGGCGGCGCCGCCCGCCTCCGACCGTTCGCGCTGTGGAAGAACTCCGGCGGCCTGGCCGACGCGCTGCGCGACCTGCTGGGCTCCCTGCCCGCCGCCGACGCCGTCGCCGTCACCATGACCGGCGAGCTGTGCGACTGTTTCGCGACGAAGCACGCGGGCGTCCACGCCATCCTCGACGCGGTCGAGGCCGCGATCACGGCCACTCCCGTCCGCGTCTGGCGCGGCGACGGCCGGCTGGTCAGTGTCGCCGAGGCCCGCGCCACGCCGCTGCTCACCGCGGCGGCGAACTGGCTGGCCCTGGCGACCTACGTCGGTCGGTTCGCCCCGCACGGCACCGCCCTGGTCCTCGACGTCGGCTCGACCACCGCGGATATCGTGCCGTTGGTCCGCGGCCGGCCCGTGCCGCAGGGCCGCACCGACCCCGAACGCCTGCGCACCGGCGAGTTGGTTTACACCGGCGTGCGGCGCACGCCTCTCTGTGCCCTCCTGGGCGGCGGCGCGGCGGCCGAGTTCTTCGCCACCACCCTCGACGCTTACCTCCTGCTCGGCGCGTTGCCCGAGGACGCCGCCGACCACGACACGGCCGACGGCCGGCCGGCGACCCGCGCGGCTGCCCACGCCCGCATGGCGCGGATGTTGTGCGCCGACGTCGAAACCTGCTCGGCCGAGGAGGCGCGCACCCTGGCGCAGCGCGTGCTTCTCAAACAGGTCTATCTGCTGACATCCACGTTCCGCCAGATCGTGAAGAAGCTGCCGGCGCCGCCGCGGACCGTCCTCGTCTCGGGGTCCGGTGAGTTCCTGGCGCGGGCGGCCCTGTCCGAGCAGCGCGACTTCCCCGCGCCGGACGTTGTCTCGCTCGCAGAGAAATTGGGGCCGGAGACGTCCGCGGCGGCGTGCGCCCACGCGCTGGCGGTGCTCGCCGCGGAGGACGGCCATGCCTGAAGCGGACGCCGGCCTCGCGGTCGTCAAGGTGGGCGGCAGCCTGTACGACCTGCCCGACCTGGGGCCGCGCCTGCGCGCCTGGCTGGGCGGTTTGGGTGAACCGCAGGTGCTGCTCGTGCCCGGCGGTGGGGGGACGGCGGACGTGGTGCGCGACCTCGACCGCCGGCACGGGCTCGGCGAGGAGATGGCGCACTGGCTGGCGCTGCGGGCGCTGAGTTTCAACGCCCACTTCCTGCGCACGCTGCTGCCGGGGGCGGTGGTGGTCTCCGGGCCGCCGCCGCGGAGAGGGCTGGTCCTCCTCGACGCCCATGACTTCGCCCGCGCCGACGAGGGCCGGCCGGGGTGTTTGCCCCATCACTGGGGGGCAACGAGTGATACCGTGGCGGCGCGCGTGGCGGTCGTGGCGCGGGCACGGCGGTTGGTCCTGCTGAAGTCGGTCACGGTGCCCGAGGGGATGGCGTGGGCGGAGGCGGGGCGCCTGGGGTTCGTGGACGGGTGGTTCGCACGCATGCTGGAGCCGGCGCCTGGGCTGGAAGTGTGTGCGGTGAACCTCCGCGAGGAGAAGGCGCATTAAGGGACGAGCGGCGGGCGTAAAGTCCGCCGCTCGCCTGTACCTGACATTCGCCACCGGAGCGCGGTGCGCTACTGCTGGTCCTGGCGCAGGTGGCACTTCTTGTACTTCTTGCCGCTGCCGCACCAGCAGGGGTCATTGCGGCCGACTTGCTTGCGCTCGTGGCGGAAGGGCTGCGGCGCACTGTCGTCGCTGAACAGAGGCAGAGGCGGCGGCGGGGGTTCGATGGCCCTCCTGGCCTCCCGCGTCTGCCGGTGCTCCCTTTCCTGGTTCTCGCGGTAGCGCGCGCGGTACCGCTCGAGGGGGGAGTGCGGCGAGATCTTCTTCGGCGGCTCGTCTGCCTCGCGGTAGATTTCTTCGATGGTAGGCTGTTCGATCCACCCTTCGTCCACGATCCCCGCGTCGAACGCATCCTTGATCAGGTCGCGCGCCTGGGGATCGCCGAGCTCGGCGAGATGTTCTACCAGCGAGGTCGCCATCGCGAAGTAATCGCTGTCGAGACGGGGTCCGTCCGCCTCATTGAGGCCGGGTTCTTCCTCGTCCTCGTCCTCATCCCCGTTGTCTTCATCCTCGTCCTCACCCCCGTTGTCTTCGTCCTCGTCCTCCGCGTCCTCGACGGGCTCCGGCGCGCGGGCCAGGTGCTCGGCCAGGAGTTCGCGGAGCGTGGCGGCAATCGTGGCTCGGAGGTCGGGGTGTTCGCGGGCCGCGTAGATCGCGACGCTCGCGGCGACGCTGCGCGGGTAGGAGGGCAGACTGGCGTCGCGGACGATGGCCAGGGCCGGCTCCACGACCTCGGGGCCGTACCCGGCCAGGGCTTCGGGGAACTCCTCCAGCGCCTCGTTGTCGTAGTGCCTGAGCAGATCGATCAGGGGCGCCAGCGCCTCCGGAGGGCGAAGCATACCCAGCAGCATGATGGCGCTGAGCAGCGGAGCCTCTTCCGGCCAGCCGTGGGGCTGGCGGCGCAGGATCTCCAGAAGCGGCTCGACCGCTTCCTGCCCCCGGGCAAGGATCTCTTCGAGGAGTACGGGGACGGGCCACTCCCCCGCCTCGTTCAGCTTCTGCACCAGGACCGCCGCATTCTCGCTCATGTCGCCTCCGCCTTTCTTTCGTCGGAGGAGCCCGCTGCCGGCGCCGGCAACGTCACCGGCCTGTCCGTCCGCAGCACGAAGACGCCGCGCAGCGGCTTCAGCGCCGTGAGTCCGCCCAGCGCGTCGCTCCGGGCCACGTGGACCTCAGTCACGTCGAACGGCCAGCCCAGGCGGCGGACGTGCTCCAGCGCCAGGGCCAGGTTCTCCAGCGTGACAAAGCTCGCGACCAGCCGGCCGCCCTCGCGCAGCCGTTCGCCGACGGCGGCCAGCAGCGCCGCCAGGCGCCCGCCCGAGCCGCCGACGAAGACCAGGCGCGGCCGCTCCGCCTCGCCCTCCAGGGCGTCGGGCGCCTCCCCCACGACCACGCGGAGGTTATAGCAGCCGAAGCGCTGGCGGTTGCGCCGCACCCAGGACGCCCGCGCCGGGTCGCGCTCGACGGCGACGACCTCGAGGTGCGGCCGCAGCACGGCCAACTCGACCGAGACGGTGCCGAGGCCGGCGCCGACGTCCCAGACCGTGTCGCCCGGCTCGGTCGGCAGGAGGAGCTTGCCGAGGATGACGGTGCGGACTTCCTGGTGTGTCAGCATCTCCGGGCCGGACGTCGGGCCGCTGAACTCCTCGTCGGGGATGCCGGGGGCGAGGGCCCGCCGCCCTTCGACCTCGCCGAGAGGGGATGGGTAGCGCACCCGTTCGAGAATCAGGTAGTTGAGCGCTCCGAAACGGCGCCCGGCCAACTCGTGGAGGTTGGCCCAGTGCGTGACGCGCTCGTCGGCGGTGCCGAGGTTCTCGCAGACTACGGCCGCGTAGTAGTTCCCGAGGCGGTACCGTTCGAGGAAGCGCGCCACTGCGGCCGGGCTGTCGCCGTCCTGCGTGAACAGGCCGAGCAGCGGCTTGCCGAGCAGGGGCAGGAGGACTGTGCGCGGGTCACGGCCGTGGACGCTCGTCAGGGCCGCGTCCTGCCACGAGAGGCCGGCGCGGGCGAAGGCGAGCTGCATGGCGCTCAGCGCCGGCTCGAGGCGGACGTTGTCGTCGCCGAGAGCGCGGACGAGGGAGCGGCCGATGCCGTAGAAGAGCGGGTCGCCGGAAGCGAGGACGACGCAGCGCTGTTCGGCGCGGCGGTCGCGGAGCTGCGCGAACAAGGCCGCCAGGTTGTCGCGGATCGCGAAGCGCTCGCCGCGCGCCTGCGGGAAGTGGGCGAGGTGGCGGGCGCCGCCGGCGAGGAAGTCGGCGGCCAGGATCCGTTCGATCTGTTCGGGCCGCAGTCCCGCGGCGCCGTCGGCCCCGAGGCCGATCACGTCAATGGCTCGACTCATCGTTCGGCCGTCCCCAGCACGCGCCCGTCGAAATCGAACAGCACCACTTCGACCCGCACCCGGCCATCCACCGCCGCCGCACACTTCTCCGCCGCCAGCGCGCACAGGCGCGCGAAGAAGCGCCCGAAAGCCGCCGCCTCGATCAACTCCTGCACGTGCCGCGCCGTGTTCGCCGCCGCCACCGCCGCCGCCAACTCCTCCGCGGCCCCTAATTCGCGGGCCACCTGGGCGAGGAAGGCGCACTCGACCTGGTTGCCGGCGACGTGGGTCTGCATCTTGCCCGCGGCGATCTTGGATAGCTTGCCGATCATCGCGCATACCGACACGCGCGGCACACCGCGCTGGGCGGCGCGGCGCAGACAGTCCCCCGTGAAGATGCCCATCTCCACGAACGCGAGTTCCGGCAGGTCCGGGGAGCGAGCCTGGGCGAAGCGCTCGGTGCGGCCTCCCGTGCTCAGGACGATGTGCCGCACGCTGTTCGCCGCCGCCACGTCGATGGCCTGCACGACCGACGCGCGCCACGCCGCCGTGGACAGCGCCCGCACAATGCCCGTCGTGCCGAGGATCGAGATGCCGCCGACGATGCCGATGCGGGCGTTGAACGTGCGCCGCGCCAGTTCCTCCCCGTTCGGCACGCTCACCGTCACCTCGACGCCGGGGTCGGGCCGCTCGGCGCCGAACACCTCGGCGACCGCCGCGCGGAGCATGCGCTGCGGCACCGGGTTGATGGCGGGGCTACCCACCGGCAGTTCCAGGCCGGGCCGTGTTACGACGCCGACGCCGGTGCCGCCCCGGATGTGGACGCCCGGCTCCGGCACCCGGCGGACGGTGGCGACGATCTCGGCCCCGTGCGTGACGTCGGGGTCGTCGCCCGCGTCCTTGATTACGCCGGCCACCGCGACCTCCCCGGTCCATTCAAGGGTGTTGATGCGTATCTCCAGCACCCGCGGTATGGGGAGCTGGACGGTGACGGTTTCGGGCCAGCCGCGGTCGAGGAGGACGAGGCAGGCGGCCTTCGCGGCGGCGGCCGCCGCGGTGCCGGTGGTGAAGCCCTCGCGCCGCCCCCTGGTGTCGCGCGGCGGGACGGTGTGCCCGCGAACGATCTTGTGCGGCGGCCGGCCCATGCTGTGTCAACCCGCCTGGTCCAGGTGACGCCCGACGAACGCCCGCACGGCGCCGACCCAGTCGATGAAGTGCCGCCATTCGGTCGGCCCCTCGCCCCACCACTGCACGCGGACGTTGGGGGACACCTCGAACGTCTCCAGCCCGAAGAGGTCCTGCTCCACGCCGACCACCCTGGCGAAGACGACGAGGGGCACCGCCAGGCCCCCCCCCTCCTCGATCAGGTGCTGCAACTCCGCTACGGGGAGTACGCCGTCGCGGAGGCGGACCGACGGGCGGGGGTCGGCGACACCCTCGCCGCCCGCGGAGCCGAAGACGCGCTCGTTGTCGCGTGCCCTGTCCCAGCTCACCTCGCGGACCAGCGGCGAGGCGCCGTCGGCTGCCTTGCGGCCGGGTGTGAGGAGGGTCCAGGTCGTTTGCGGGGCGAAGGGCGGGTAGTGCCACAGGCGCCAGAGCGAGCCGTATCGGCGGATCGGGTCGCGCGGCTCCAGGTCCTTGGGGTGCTCCAGGAGGCGCACCGCGAGCGCTTCCAGGGCTGCCCAGGTCCGGTCCGGATCGCGTGTCATGGCAGGGCACTCAACTCGACCAACGCATTGACCGCCGCCGCCGTGACGGCCGACCCGCCCTTGCGGCCGACACAGGTGAGGTACGGCACCCGCGCCTGCCGCACCAGGCGCTCCTTCGCCTCCACGACGCCGACGAAGCCGACCGGGATGCCGACGATGGCCGCCGGCCGCCAGCCGTCCTCCTCGATCAGGCGGAGGGCCTCCTCCACGGCGGTCGGGGCGTTGCCGATCGCTAGAAGCGGCGCGGCGTGGTGCCGGGCCGCAACGCGGATCCCCGCCGCCGACCGCGTCAACCCGTCCGCAGCCGCGATGGCCGACGCCTCCGGGTCGTTCAGGTGACAGGCCGATGTCACTCCCACCCGATCCGCCAGCGCGGTGCGGACGCCGATCAGGACCATCTCGGTGTCGGTCACGACGGTGACGCCCTCGCGGAACGCCCGCCGCGAGGCGGCCTCGAAGTCGTCGCTAGAGCGCAGCGTCCGGGCGAAGTCGAAGTCGGCGCTGGCGTGGATCATCCGCCGCACCACCGCGAACGCCCACGGCGGCAGCGAGTGCGGCCCCAGTTCGCGCTCGATGAGCGCGAAACTCTCCTCCAGGATGCGCCGCCCGGCGCCGGCCTGCCCACTCATCGGTCCGCTCCATAGCCGCGCGGCGTCACCAGGCGGCCGTTGATCACGCGCGTCTGGCTGCTGCCGATCACCAGCAGCGTCTCCATGCCGACGCCTTCGTTCGTCAGCTTCCCCAGCGTCGTCAGCCACACCCGCGCCCCCGGCCGGTACGCCCGATCAACCAGGCCGACCGGCGTCTCCGCGGCCCGGTGCTTCAGGAGGATCGCGCGCGCCCGCGGTAGCTGCCAGGTGCGCCGGCTACTGAGGGGGTTATACAGGGCCAGCACGAAGTCTCCCTGGCCCACCGCCTCCAGACGCCGCTCGATGACCGGCCAGGGCGTCAGCAGGTCGCTGAGGCTGATACAGGCGAAATCGTGGCCGAGCGGGGCGCCGAGCAGCGCCGCCGCCGACAGCGCCGCCGTCACGCCCGGGACCACCTCGACCTCGACGCCGGGCGTCCTCTCCGCGGTCTCCAGCACCAGGCTCGCCATGCCGTAAACGCCCGCGTCGCCCGACGAGATGAGCGCGACCCGCCGCCCCTGCGCGGCCAGCTCCAGCGCGAGCGCGGCCCGTTCCGCCTCGGCGCCGATCGGGCTGCCGCGCACCTCGGCGGACAGGCCGAGCGGTTTCAATGCCGCCGTGTACGCCTCATAGCCGACGATCACCTCGGCGCGGCGCAACGCTTCCTCAGCGTGCGGCGTCAGCAAGCGCGTGTCTCCGGGACCCAGGCCGACAACCCAGAGCTTGCCCGGCTGGGTTGCCTCCTCCGGGTGCTGACGCCCCCGGCTCGCCGGCCCTGTCCGCCGCACCAGGACGAGGGCGAAATACTGGTCCCGCCCCGCGGCCGCGGCGAGATCGCGTGTCACCCACTCGTTGGCCGCGCCCACGTTCTCGATATAGACCGCCTCGCGGCCCGGCCCGAACTCCGCGAGCGCCTCGCCCACGGCCGGCAGCGCCTGCGGCACCTTGAGCAGACAGACGGTATCGAAGCGGGCCAGCACGTCGCGCAGTTCCTCCCGCCGGTACGCCGCGGGCACGACGGCCAGCATGTCATCGACCTGCGCCAGCGGCCAGCCGACGCGCGCGGCGGCCGCCGTGATCGAAGTGACGCCCGGCACCACCTCGACCGGCACGTCGGGGTGCCGCTCGGCGAGGAGTTGCCAGACGTACGACGCCGTGCTGTAGAGCGTCGGGTCGCCCTCGGTGACGGCGGCGACTTCGAGGCCGCGGCGACAGTCCGCGGCGATCCGCTCCACCGCCGGACGGTACGCGGCCCGGTCGTCGCGCGCCGCCTCACGCATCCCCTCACCGAACAATACGCGGATTTCCTGTTCCGGCCGCACCAGGTCGCGGATGATGCCCCACGCCCGGCCGTGGTCGGGCTGCGGTCCGGCGTGGTAGAGGACGTGCGCGCGGCGGATCGCGTTCACCGCCTTGACCGTCAGCAGCTCCGGATCCCCCGGCCCAACACCGATCGCCCAGAATCGTCCCATGCCCTCATCTTACGCGGCGCGGCGGCGGGAGGAACGGTGGCCTGTGGACGCTTCCTCTGGTATTCTCAACCGCATCATGATCACCCTTCGACTCGGCCATGTCTCAACCCTCAGCGCCGCAGGGCATCCAGGAACTGCTCCGCCGACAGCGCTGTCGCCGCAGCGTCGAGCCAGTGCTGGAGAATCTCCTGGCTGTCTTGTCGGTTGATGAGGTCCATGATTTCGACGGGGATCGAGCCAGGGAAGCGCAGCCGCACTATCCGACTCACGTCTTCCCTGCGGGTCACGAGACTCTGTTCCCGGCGCCCCTGCTCTATCCAGCGATTCACCACTATCGACTCGGTCATGTCCCAACCCTCCAGGCCATTCTCCCAGGCCGGCAAGCAGCCGGCCAACTCCGCGAACACCACCGCGATCTGCACGAGATCCCCGCGCGCCCGCCGGTCGGTTACCTGTGCCGCCAGTTCCTTCCAGCGCACGAGGGTAGCCGGTTCCGGCTCCGCCTGGGTCGCATACCGGGCCGCCTGGTCGAAAACGCCCATACAACCTCCACCTCCCTAGCGTGACTTCGTCGCCCGCGGCCGTCAAGGCCGCTTCTTCACCCGACCCACCCCTTGCATCCGCGATAATTCCTGGCAAGATAGACCTCGCTCACGAACCCCCTTCACCCGACCCAGGGAGCCGCCGCCATGCGCCGCCTCTTGTGTGCCGCCCTCCTCCTGCTGACCCCCGCCGCCGCCCGCGCCGGCGACAACGCCAACACCCTCACGCCGAAGGAAGCGGCCGACGGCTGGCTGCTGCTCTTCGACGGCAAGACCACGTTCGGCTGGGACGTCGAGGGCGAGGCGGCGATCGAGAAGGGGGCGCTGGCGTTCGGCGGCAAGAAAACCACGGTCGCCGACCTCACCACGCACTTCAACAGTTTCGAGCTGCGCCTGGAGTGCCGCGTCGAGGGCGCGGACGCCGCCAAGCTGGTGCGCCGCCGCGGCGGCGCCACCAGCTCCAACAACCTCGAACGCGCCGCGGCCAACAACCCCGCCTGGGACACGCTCATGCTCCGCGTGGAGTTCGACGCCGCCCAGGGCAAGGAGACCGAGACGCTGGAGTACACGTCTACCTCGGCCGGCGATGTGAAAGGCAAGGGCGATGCCACCGGCGTCAGCGGGCCGCTCGCCCTGCGGCTGGAGGTGCCGCGCGGCAGCAAGCTCCTCGTGCGCAACTTCAAGCTCAAGCCGCTCGCGATGAAGTCGATCTTCAATGGCAAGGACCTGGCCGGCTGGAAGGTGTTCCCGGGCAAGAAGTCGAAATTCACCATCACCGACAAGGGCTGGCTGAACGTCCAGAACGGCCCCGGCGACCTGCAGACCGAGGGCAAGTGGGCCGACTTCGTGCTGCAGCTCGAGTTCTTCAGCAACGGCAAGCACCTCAACAGCGGCGTCTTCTTCCGCTGCCGCGACGGCGAGTACCAGAACGGCTATGAGGCGCAGATTCGTAACCAGTTCACCGGCGAGCCGACGCAGGCCTACAAAGTCGAGGAGTACGATCCGAAAACGCACCAGAAGACCGGCGAGAAGAAGGTCATGGCGACCGCAGTGGACTACGGCACCGGGGCGATCTACCGGCGCGTGCCGGCGCGGACGCAGGTCGCGAAGGACGGCGAGTGGTTCACGATGACGGTCGTCGCCCACGGCAACCACCTGGCGACGTGGGTCAACGGCGTGCAGCAGGCGGACTGGACGGACAATCGGCCGTTGAGCGACAGCGCTCGCAAGGGCTGCTGCCTGAATGCCGGGCACATCAGCCTGCAAGGCCACGACCCGACGACGGACCTGAGTTTCCGCAACTTCCGCATCGCGGAGTTGCCCGCGGCGCCGAAATAGGGACGGCGGTCGCTACCATCTTCCTCCCCTCTTCCCCCAGCGGGGCGAGGGGGTTTGTAGGAGGCGGCTCTGCCCGCCGAGCACCACGGTCGGGGGACGGAGCCCCCTCCTACAAACCCCCTCGCCCCTGTACCAGCGGGAAGAGGGGAGGAAGAAGTTGCCGCGCTGGCGCGTCGAGTCGGTGGACGCCGCGGCCGGCGTGCTGCGCGCCACGCGCCGCACGCGTCTGTGCCGCTTCATCGACGACGTCACGGTCCGCGTCGAGGCCCTGTTCCCGGCGCGCCTGCTCCATCCAGCGATTTACCACCGTTGACTCTGTCATGTCCCAACCCTCAGCGGCGCAGAACCTCCAGGAACTGCTCGGCGGACGCAGCGGCAACGGCAGGCCCTGCCCGGCCAGCAGCCGGGCGCAGACCGCTTCCGGCTCCGCCTCCGTCGCATACCGTGCCGCCTGTCGAAGACGTCCATGCCACCTCCCCCTTCCTGGCGTGACCTCGTCGCCCTCGCCCGTCAAGGCCGCTTCGTGCCGCCGTCGGAACCCGGCCGCGAGACAGGAGGTCCGCATGTTCGAGGTCACGGGAACAGGCACGGTCGAGTGGAATATGGCCGCCATTCTCTCACCCCAAAGACTGCCAATCGGCGCCGCCGGCCGTTTCACCCTGGCATCTCTGGCGCCTGGCGGATGGGCAAGCTGGGGAAGTTCTTTCACTTTTCCCGAGATTTTATTCGCAAGCGCCGGCGGCCGGTGGTACTGTGCCTGACAAACCCCACAAGCCGTTGCCGCCCCCTCGGCGGTACGGCCGTCGATGCTCTGACACCAGGAGAGTGTTCCATGTCGAAGCGTCCCTTATGGCGGCGCTGGTTGAAATCGTTGACGGAGCTGCTGCACGGCGAGGCGCGGCCCTGCCGGTCTGCCCGGTGGCGACCCAACCGCGTCGTGCCGTTCCTGGAGGGCCTGGAAAACCGTTTCCTCCCTGCCACGACGCTGTCCATCGCCAATAACAGCGTGCTCGAACCGGCGCCGGGGGGCACGGTGAACCTGGACTTCACGGCCACGCGCACCGGCGACCTGACCGCGGAAGTCAGCGTTGGCTACACCACCGTCGCGGGCACCGCTCAGCCCGGGACCGACTTCACCCCGACGACGGGCACGGTGACGTTCGCCTCGGGTGTCTCCACCGCGACCATCCACATCCCGGTCCTCGGCAACGGCGTCTTCAACAACCCCAGCGTAACCTTCGGCGTGCAACTTCAGGAGCAACTTCCGCGGCTCAGGCCCCCAGCCAACCTTATTAAACGGCCCCGATTCCGTGGCGGTGGGGGACGTCAATGGCGACGGCAAGCCCGACCTGGCCGTCGCCAACTTCGGCGACGGCACGGTGTCGGTGCTGCTGAACGAGACGGCGCCGGGGGCCGCCACCCCCGCCTTTGCCCCCCAGCAACTCTTGCCCCCGGGCATCGCCTTCGCCACCGGCGGCTCTCCCCAATCCGTGGTGGTGGGGGACATCAATGGCGACGGCAAGCCCGACCTGGTCGTCGCCAACTTCGGCTTCGACGGCACGGTGTCGGTGCTGCTGAACGAGACGGCGCCGGGGGCCACCACCGCCGCCTTTGCCCCCCAG
>JBBRPS010000243.1:0-12565 GCA_038227745.1 Gemmatales bacterium
AGCGCGTTGGCGAGGCCCGCGCTCGCCCCCCGCGCAGCGGGATCTGGCTCAACCGCGGCTAAACGAACGGGACATTACGCCGGTCGGCGCGACGTCGCGCTACTTCAGCTCCTTGAGGTAGATGTTGCGGAACTGCACCAGGCTAGGCGGCCCACTCCACTGGCCGGTCTTCGCGTTGAAAGCGCCGTGGTGCTGCAGCGCGAGGGGGCCTTCCTTCGGCACGCCGGGCAGCAGGGCATCGCCGATGACCTCCTGGCCGTTCAGCTTCACCCACAGGCGGTCGCCCTTCATCTTGATCTCGAACGTGTTCCACTCGCCGCGCGGCCGGTCGGCCTTCACCTTCGGCGTCACGGCCGCCCGGACCTCCTTCGGCATCTTCGGGTTGGTGCGGTAGCCCCACACCTCGCCGGAGCCGACCGGCCACATCCAGATGTTCACCTGGCTAGTCGCGCTGCCGCGCAGGTAGATGCCGGAGTCCACGTCCTCGATCTCGACGCGGATCTCCTTGCCGGTCGCGTCCTTCTTGTGGCTGCCGTCGGGGAGGATGATCGGCACGCGGTTCTTGAAGCCGGGCTCTTTCTTCAGCCGCCAGTCGATGCGCAGCACAAAGTCGCGAAACGCTCGGTCGGTCCAGAGGCTCCTGTCGCCCTTGGCCTCGCTCTTCGCGTCGTAGTCGATGACCCCGTCCACGACCTTCCAGTGGCCATTATCCCCCTTGGGCACCTTCCAGCCCGTGAGGTCCTTGCCGTTGAAGAGGGACGTGAAGCCCTCGGGGGCAGTACCGGCCAGAGTGTGTGCTGCCAGAGCGGCGACGAGCAGGCCGGCCGCGGAGAGGGGAAACCAGCGGGTGCGGGACATGCGTGACCTCCCTTGTGAGAACGCGATTCTCCACAAGGGCAGAGATACGCAAACCGCCGGGAAAAAGAAGGCCGGGTGGTGGGTCGGGATTCCCATCCTGACAGGGCTTTGTCGAGATGGGAACCCCGACCCACGAATCACTGCTGCATCTCGGTCAGGGCGAGGTACAGCCGGCCGAGGTGGTGCCAGGCGCCGGCCTCCGGCAGTCCGGCGACCGCCTGGCCCAACGCGGTACGGGCCTCCTGCCGCTCGTTGGAGAACAGCGCCGACATGCCGCGATTGAAGAGTACCGGGATACTCGGCGGCAGCGCCTGCCACAGCGCCCGTGCCTCTTCCCAGCGGCCGCTGTGCCAGGCCAGCGCCGCCTTCTCGTTCGCCAGCGCGTCGCGCCACTCGGCAGGCACGGACGCCTCCAGGGCCTGGAGCAGTTCCGCAGCCCGGTCGAAGTGCTTCGCCAGGCGCAGCGCCCCGATCGCCAACAGGACTTCCGGGTACTGCCGCTTCGGCGCCGCCTGGTCGGCCCACGCGAGCAGCGACGGGACCGTGAGCGGCTGGTCGGCGGTGGGCCGCAGCTCGGACAGGTGTACCTTTTCCGTCAGCAGGTGAAGGTTGCGGACGAGCTGCGGGAAGTTGCCGAAGCAGAAGGCGAGGGCGGCAGCCGGCTCGTGGGCGGCGACGAGCTGTGCCCACGACGGCGGCGCCTGCCAGGAGCGCATCTCGGCCACCGCCGACAGGCAGCGGGCCGCGGCGACGGCTTCCTCCCACGCCGGCCGCGGATCGACCGGCTGAACGGGGCCGGCGTTGTAGGGCAGCACCTCCCCGAGCGGCTCCGCGGTGGCCAACCCGGCGTCGTGCGCTACCGCCTGCTGCTGCAGGTAGTGGGCCATCAACTTGTTCAGCGTGGGCTGGACGGGCGTACCGTCCTGGGAAGGGTTGTGCGCCTGCGTCATCGTACTGCCCTCGCAATGCGGAGGTTTGAGTGGGGAATGTCCGCATGGTAGACGCTCGGGCGGGCGATACTTGCGCCCCAAAGCCCACGGGTCGCCCCCCGTGGGCTCGACCGCCTCTCCCCTTCACTGCTTGCCGGCCGGGGGGTCGGGGTTGAAGCGGTACAGCCGCGCCCCGGTCTGTGCCGCGCTGCCCCGCAGGCCGCCCACGAAGACGGCGAGCTGCGCCCGCAGGGTCGGACTGACGCCGGGGGCGCCGTACCGGTCCCGCAGCAGCCGGATCTGATTGGCGTTCAGCGCCAGGCCGTTCTTCTGGACGTGCCGGTTCAGCGCCGTAGCGGCCGTCACCTGCAGCTTGCCGCGCGCGGGGTCGAGGACCAGGGCCGCGAGGCGCTGCTGCGGCTCGGCTCCCGGCAAGGTCGCCAGGATCGCGATCGCCGGCAGGGCCGTGTCGTCGTTGCGCAGCAGGTCCACGACCTCCGGGATGGCCGCCCGGACGTCGTAGCCCTTGGTCAGCCCGCTCGCCATCCGCCACAGCGCGTCCAGCGACTCGTCCGCGAACTGCTTCCGCTCCCCGGCGCTCAGTTGCTGGCCCTTGCTCTTGCGGACGTTCTCCTTGAGCCACGCTTGCCGGACGTCGGCCCGCGCCACGGAATCGGGCACGGCGGCGAACTTGATCGCCTCCTCCAGCCGGCTCTTCAGTTCGGTCGCGTCGGTGAGGAACGCCTCGGGCAACAACGAGACGTTGCGGTAGCGGGCCAGGTCACGCGAGTTCAGCCGCAGTTCGCCCTTCGACGGGGTGATGAGCAGGAGCGGCAGCAGGCCGGCGTCCTGATCGTTGCGGAGCTGTGCCAGCGCGTAGGGCAGCTCATTCTCGGGGACGGCGGCATCGAGCAGGATGAGGTCGATGTCGGCGGACCTGCGCAGCTGGGCCAGGGCGTCCTTGGCGGTCGGGACCAGCACCGGCTCGAAGCCCACCGCCTTGACGAGCTTGCGCATCTCCCCCGCCTTCGCCGCCGGCGTGGAGATGACGAGCGCCTTGGGCGTGGCGGTCGTGGTCAAAAAGCGGCGCAGGATATCGACGACGCGGTTGCCGGCCACCGGCACCGGTTCGCCGGGCAGGCGCAGCAGGGCGGCGACCGCGGCGTACTGCACGCGACGGTCGGGGTAGTACAGCGCTCGCACCAGCGCCCCGGCGTTGCCGTTCTGCGGCGGCCGGGCGGCGCGGACCTCGCCGCGGTCGCCGAGGGCCTTGAGCGCCGGCAGGATCAGCGCCAGGTGGTGCTCGCTCATCGCCCGCTCGAGCATCTGCAGCAGCAGCTCCGAATTGATCGTGACCAGCAACTGGTCGATGGCCGGCAGCGTCTTGCCGCTCGTGAACTGGTCGAGCTTGCCCTCGTAAGCGCGCTCCAGGGTCAAGTTCAGCAGGACGAGCTGCGCTGGCCGGTAGTTCGGGTCCAGTTCCAGCGCCTGCCTGGCGTAGCGCTGGCCGTAGATTTCTTCGTAATCGCTGGCCGAGAACTCGTCCGGCTTCGGCTTGATCGTGTAGTCCTCCTGCCAGCGCCACACGAGGACGCGCCTGGGATCGCGGAACTTGACGCGGTGCTGGTAGAGGTCCTCCGCGAGCTGCGTCAGGGCGACCTTGGCGGGCGGCAACCGCTCCACGTCCGTTTCCAGCAGGTACGCGAGAGTCTCCTTGGCCCGGCTGCGGACCAGGGGCGGGTACTTGGCGGCGCTGGAGAGGGACCAGAGGTAGGGGATGGCGTGCTTGTCGCCCCGGCGGCGGATCAGTTCGAGCAGGGCCAGGCGCAGGTCGGCGTCCGCGGCGTCCTTGGCATCGCGGGCGTTAAGTGCCTCCAGCAGCGGCGGGACGATGTCGGGGTCGAGCTTGACCATCAGGTCGAGCAGCCGCTGCTGCGCGAGCGTGCCGGCGGTACGGCGCAGCTCCTTCAGGAGATAGGGCGACGCACGGCCGCGCGAGCGGTAGAGCTGGGCGAAGGCGAAGGAGCGCTCCTCGGGCGTGGCGGCCTCGAGGTTCTTGATGAACTTGGTGATGCGCACCGGGTCGCTGAGGTACTCGTTCAGCGCGTGGGTGACGCGGTCGATGAGCGATTCGACGTTCTTCTGCGCCTCTTTCTGGAGCGTGGGGTTGTTCGACCAGCGCCGGACCTGGGCGAGTCGCAGGAAGGACGACAGGCCCTCGACTTCCTCGATCGCGAGGAGGTCCGCGTAGGCGCCCTGGGGGGACTTCTTGTCTTCTTCCAGTTTCTCGCGGAGTTTATCGATCCGCTTGAGCATCTGATCGAGGTGGAGGGCGGCCACGTCGAACTTGCCGACCTGGATCTCGAACTTGATCGCCGCCCAGAACTCGGGGACCTCGACCGGCTTCTTGAAGAAGATGCGGTACTCTTCCTCGGCCTTGGCGAGGACCTTCTTCATCTCGGTCTTGACGCCCGCGCCTGCGGGCTCTTCCTTGTCCTTGTCCTTGGGGTCGGGCTGTGCCGCGGCGCGGCCGGCCAGTGACAGGAGCACGGCCGCGGCGGCGACGAGGGCGCAGCGGAACAGGATGGGATACACGACGGGAAGCCTCCTCAATCGCAGTCCGTAGGGTGGGCACTGCCCACCGGGAAGGGGTGGTGGGCAGTGCCCACCCTACGGACCACTAGATCTCGATTTCCGTCCGCACGAGGTCCGCGAAGGTCTCGCGGCGGCGGATGAGACGGTGTCCGGAGCCGTCCACCAGCACCTCGGCCGCGCGCAGCCGGCTGTTGTAGTTGGAACTCATCGCCATGCCGTAGGCGCCCGCACTAAACGTCGCCAGCAGGTCGCCGCGCCGCACCGGCGGCAGCCGCCGGTCGCGGGCAAGGAAGTCGCCCGACTCGCACACCGGGCCGACCACATCGTTGACAAGCGTGCCGGGGATGTCCGCCTCGTAGTCGGCCGGGGGAGTTGGGAAGCCTTCCGCCGGCGCGACCGGCCAGATGCGGTGGAACGAGCCGTACAGCGTCGGGCGGATCAGGTCGTTCATCGCGGCGTCCTGGATGACGAAGTGCTTGCCGCCCGAGTCCTTGGTGTAGACGACGCGGCTGACCAGGATGCCCGCGTTGCCGACGATGAACCGGCCCGGCTCCAGCACCAGACGGCACCCGGCCGCCTTCACGGCGGGAACGATCACCTCGGCGAAGGCGTCGGCGGGCGGCGCCTCCTGCTGCTTGTAGTGGATGCCGAAGCCGCCGCCCATGTTCAGGTACTCGATGCGGTGGCCCTGCTGGCGCAGGCTCTCGATCAGCACCAGCGCCTTCTCCACGCCCTGCTGGTAGGGCTTCGGCGACAGGATCGGCGAGCCGAGATGCATGTGCAGGCCGACGATCTTCACGTGCGGGTTGCCCACCATCCGCTGCGCGAACTCGATCACGGTGTCGATGTCGAGGCCGAATTTGACGCCCTTGACGGACGTGTCGGTCTTGGGGTGCGTCTTGGACGGCAGGTCCGGGTTGACGCGCAGCGCGACGGGCGCGACCTTGCCGAGCGCACGAGCCACGTCGGTCAGCGCCAGCAGCTCGCCTTCGCTTTCCACGTTGAACAGGAAGACGCCGTTCTCCAGTCCGTAGCGCATTTCCGCATCGGTCTTGCCGACGCCCGCGAAGACGATCTTCGCGCCGACGCTGCCGGCCATCAGGGCACGGTACAGTTCGCCGCCGCTGGTGACGTCGAAGCCGGCGCCCGCCTCGCCCATGAGGCGGCAGAGGTTGACGTTGGGGTTGGTCTTGATGCTGTAGCAGATCAGCGGCTCGACGGCGGCGAAGGCCCGCTTGAGCTGGGCGAGGTGGTGCAGGAGGGTACACTTGCTGTAGACGTACAGCGGCGTCCCGTGGGCCTCGGCCAGTTCGGAAACCGGGACGTCCTCACAGTGCAGGAGGCGGTTGCGGTAGTGAAAGTGATCCATGGTGCGAGACCGTCGATGTCCTTACGGGCGACAGGAGTGTGGGGCCTTCCGCGCCGGTAACTCGGCGTCCCTTGATTATCGAGGGGGGCGGGCGCTTTGTCTACGGCGTGCCGGGACAAAGTCCACGTCTCGGTGTTTCCGCGCGGCGCCCGCGGGGCGCAGGCCGAATGCGCGACAAGGCCGTCACCCTCCGCGCGTTCGACACAGCCGGTCAAGGACCGGGACGGCCGCCCGCCGACGGAGGCGTGACTCCGTAGTCGGACCGGGATGCGGTCGCTCGCCGCCGTCACCGACTTCCCAGTTATCCCGCGCTCGGGGCACCTCGACAAGGCGCCCTCGGACGTGCCGACGCGGGTCGGGCGGGGCAGGACGTTTCACGGCCGCTACCGCGTGGCTACACCAAGCCATTCGTTGACATGGCCTCGCATCCCCGGTACTGTGCAGAAGCAGGTGTGGTCCCTTGCAGACTTTGCCGCCTCGGCAGCACACCGTCGCTTTCCGCTTCAGCCGATCTGCTTCCTGGCTCCGAGGGCCTGAGCAGGTGAGCGAGGAAAGGGATTCTCATGGAAGCACGAGTGCAAAAGTGGGGAAGCAGCCTCGCTGTCCGTATCCCCGAGGTCTACGCCGCACAGATCGGCCTGACCGAGGACGCCGTCGTCGAGGTGGACCTGATCGACGGTCAACTGGTCATCCGGCAGGCGGCACGGACGCGGCCAACCCTTGAGGAGCTGCTCCGAGGCGTCACCCCGGAAAACCTTCACGGCGAGTGGGACACGGGGCCAGCCGTGGGGGATGAGGTATGGTGAGCTCCGCCCCGGCCTACGTCCCCGAACGCGGCCACGCCGTCTGGATCACCCTCGACCCGCAGGCCGGCCAGGAGCAGGCAGGCCGCCGGCCCGCGCTGGTCCTTTCGCCGGCCTCCTACAACGGCCCGGTGGGGCCCTCCAAGGCTGGTGAAAGGAGTTGGCCAGTCAGCCGGTCGGCTGGGCCATCCGGACGGGCGAAGCACTTGCGCAGCATCCCGACGCCCAAACCAAGAGCGGTGCCAAGAAGACTACCGATCGGCGTGCCGAATAGGATACCGAGGGTCCGATACGATGCCCAATCTTTATCATCGAGAGGTTCCCTGAGCGCAAGCGCCCTGGAGAATAACGCCGAACTAACCAGTACCCCCCCGACTGCTCCAAGGATTAGCCCGACAACAAGACCGATGCCAAGCCATTTGCTCATTCCGGACAGCCGCCATCCCCCCACGAACACCCCACTTCCGGCTCCGCTAAGGGCTCCGGTAACGGCACCCGTCCACAGGAAACGGGTCTCCCCTTCGGGGTCATAGGGACCCTTCAACAGGAGTTCGCCTACTACGCCGAACGTGAAACCAACGAAAGCCCCAAGCACGAGCCTAATCGGTGCTGACGGTGGTTCCGCGTTGAGGGGCATGTCGTACCCTGGTAGAGTAGTCGAAAAACTGGGTGTCGTTCTGGACTATCGGTTGTGATAGAACCGCGTCGGTGCCCTCCTCGGGGCCGTACTCCACGGGAGCGGTGCGTAGACCTTGGGGATGAGTTCACGCCACGGATCAAACAGCAAGATCCTCTGATCCACAGCGTCGTTCCCGGGCCTACTGAACTGGACTTGGTGCCCCCTGGGACGCACGATGATGAAGTTGTGCTGGTTTTCTCCTGCCCCCGTAGCGATCGCCTGCCCCCAGTCGAAGACCAGAAGTAGATTGGCCATCGGATTCCTCGTTCGGGCGCTCGCGATGGCGTTGTGCATTCCCTCAGCCCAATCCGCGCACCACGGGGCATCGCACAGGGCGACCTTGCCCTTCTGCAGGTCGCGGTTGTACACCAGCGGCAGGTCCTTAACGAGCATCATGGGCTGCTGCAGGCCGCCGACCGCAAAGGAGAGGACAAGGGGTCGGGAGTGAGTGGCATACCTATGTCAAGCGGGTCCGATAGCTTTTCCGGTCCAAGACTGCCTCGTGGTGGGTGATCCTGTCACTCGGCTAGAATTTGATAAAGCTGCCGAGGATGGCAATGGTGAGGGGACCGATGACCTTGGTCAAATCCCCGTACCACTCGCTTATGGAAAGGGTTAGTCCATTGCGCTCCTGCCATACTTCGGGCGTTACCCCTAACCCCCCGCAGCGATCGTAAGCTAAACTTTCCACTTTCCGACGTAAGACAAGAAAAGAGGTGCCGAAGATGGCGAACATGAACAAGGTGAATGTCCCGCCGGCCATGAGGGTCACTGCGGAGGCGAAATTCGTCAGCGTGTCCGCCAGGGGGAGCGAGACCTTCTCCGCCAGGGGGAGCGAGACCTTGTCCCCTGATTTGCTCGCATCGGACTTTTCTTGATTCACTCTTTCCTGGACGACCGCTGCGGGCCAGCGGTACTCCGCGCTAACCTGGACGACGCCGATCACGAGGACGATGGCACTGGCAGTCAACAAGTTGCGCAGTTGCTTGATCCTGTCTTTGAGCCATTCCGCGGTGTGATCACCTGACGAGGCGTCAGCGATCATCGCGCTTGCCGCAAGTGTCCCCAGAATGATAACCCAGATGGCCAGGACGTTCTCGCCCTTAACTACCCAGTTAAGCCAAGGGACGTCGAACTTGTTGTACATGATTTTGTTAAGCTTGCCCGCGTAGGCAAGCCCTGACCCCATGCTCTGGTCTAAAGACGATTCGGTGTGGTCTACTATGAACTGCAAACCACCCAGCACCAGGAGTACGATCCATACAATGACCAGGGAACCTACCGGGTTCTTGGCACCGATTGTTCTTCGGAAAAGCAGAGAGGTATAACAGAGGAATACGCTGAATGAAAACGTTTGGATGATCCCCGTCACCATCCAGGCCAGTCGTGCGGAAGCGTCTCTTAACGCGAGAACGCCGATGGCCTTGGCCGGCTCAATACCGGGAGTTCGGTCGATCCAAGACGTTGAAAGCAGGGCATCAAGATTCGTGAGCCGGCTCGGGCCTCGTGTGCCGAAGACGGCGGCGTTGGCAGCCACGACGAGGAGAAACACCGTAGCCAGGGACAGGATCGGCAGCCAGTTAAGCGACATTAACTCAAGCCGGAAAAGTCGGTTCACAACGCATCATCCTTTCCGATTCTGAACCACCACAGGACAATGTCCAGAAAAAGAAGTCTGACCGCATGCCGTGTTCGGCTGAGAACGCAGGGCGACCTCCTACTCCTCTCTGTAACAATACCAGTCGATGCGCCGGCCGTTCGGTTCGCGGGTGACGACGACAAATGTCGTACGACGGTCACTCGGGCGCGTTCGCTCTCGGCTATTGCCACAGTACCAGTAGAACCACCCGTCGCGGTCTAATTGCACACGCACTTCCTTCGTCTCCCCCTTGCCGACGACGACCTCCTCGGTAGCCCCTCGGACGCGGAGGGCAGGGTGGCCACACCTGTCGATCTCATGGCAGAGGAAGTGCCTGCGCTTCGGCACCGGGACCTTCTCGCCCTTGGCTCGTGGGCCGCGGACGACGACCAAAGTACCCGGACGGATGTTGACGTGGACCTGTAGGGCTTTAGGGAGCTTTTGTTGAATCTGCTTCGACAACTTCTCGGCGAAGCGGTTTGCTTCTTTCTCTGCCATCTCTGTCAGCCGCCCCTTTGCGAAGAGGACGGCCAACTGACCACCCGGGTTGTCTCCCTGGATACTGCGCCAGATCAATTCGGCATGAACTTTCAGGTCATCGGTAATCCAAACCTTCGCGGTTACCGCAACATCCACTGCGAATGTAGGCCTGGCAAAGAGGACCCGTTCTTCCTTCTCAACGTGGGCGCCAAGGTTTACCTCGATGTAGCCGTCACGGAAAATGACCCCCCGAGTACCCACAACCTCATCGGAGACGTACACGCGCTTCCCCCGCGCGCGCACCCGCCGCCCCAGCGCGATCCCGACGTACGCCTTGCTGATCTGCCCCTCCTCAATGAGCTTACCGTCCGGGGGGAGCAAGGCCCGGAGATCCTGCTCTGCAAACTCAACGCGGGTCGGGAGCGGGAGTTGGGCCAGCGTTGCTCCGTTGAAAAGGCCGAGGGCAACGACACCCGCGCAGAGGGCAAGAAGACGCTTTCTGTCCATGGCAGTTTTCCCTCTTGGAGATCGGCTGTCGCAACCACAGGGCGAGGGGTTGCCTCTCCTTACGCTGCCTGCATTCTCTCAAGGTTTCTCTCACTGTCAAGCACCTTTCCCCCTCCATCCAGGAACCAGGAACCCGGAACCCCACGCGCCTCATGCCTTTGCTACTCGACAGTGGCGTCCTGTGGGTCAGCCTAATTACGCATGACCCTGGTCCGAAGTGAAGCGCCGCCGCCACGACTTGAGCTGCCGCTCGACCTCCGCCGGCGCGGTCGAGCCCGCGCTGCGGAAGGCGGCGAGGGCGTTCGCCACGCCGAGCACCTTGTAGACCTCGGCCCCCAGTCCCGGCCGCACCGCCTCATAGACGTCCGGCATCAGGTCGGCGAGCCGGCATCGCCGCTCCTCGCACAGGCGGACCAGCCGGCCGACGGCCTCGTGGGCCGCCCGCATCGGCACCCCGCGCGCGATGAACATCTCCATCAGCGTCGTTGCGTCGAGGTAGCCGTCTTCGAGCCGGGCCGCGATGGACGGGGCGTTGAAGCGCGTCTCGCGCACCAGCGCCGCCGCCAGCTCCAGTGAGGCATCGACCGTGTCGTGGGCGTCGAACAGGGCGACCTTGTCCTCCTGCAGGTCGCGGTTGTACGCCAGCGGCAGGCCCTTCACCAGCATCAGCAGTTGCTGGAGGTCGCCGGCGACGCGGGCCGCCTTGCCGCGGATCAACTCCAGCACGTCGGGGTTCTTCTTGTGCGGCATGATGCTCGACCCGGTGCAGAAGGCGTCGGGCAGCAAGAGGAAGCTGAACTCGGTCGTGGACCAGAGAACCCACTCCTCGGCCCAGCCGCTGAGGTGCAGGGCGATCACGGACAGGTCGAAGACGTATTCGAGGAGAAAGTCGCGGTCGCCGGAGACGTCGAGGCTGTTGGTGGCGAGGGCGTCGAAGCCGAGTTGACGGCGGACGCTGTCGCGGTCGATGGGCAGCGAGGTGCCGGCGAGGGCGGCGGCGCCGAGTGGCAGGACGTTCACGCGGCGGCGGCAGTCCGCCAGCCGGTCGCGGTCACGCTGGTACTTCTCGACGTAGGCGAGGAAGTAGTGGGCGGCGAGGACCGGCTGCGCCCGCTGCAGGTGCGTGTAGCCGGGCAGAACCAGGTCGCGGTCGCGCTCGGCCGACGCCAGCAGCGCCGCCTGCAGCTCGCGCAGCCGGCCGTCGAGGGCGTCGAGGGCGTCGCGCACCCAGAGCTTGACGTCAGTGGCGATCTGGTCGTTGCGGCTGCGGCCCGTGTGGAGCTTGCGGCCGACATCGCCGAGGCGCTCGATCAGCGCGCGCTCGATGTGCGTGTGGATGTCTTCGAGCTTGATGGAGAAGGGGAACTCGCCGCGCTCGATCTCGCCGGCGATGGCGTCGAGGGCGGCGGCGATGCGTTCGGCCTCGTCGGCGGTGAGCAGGCCGACCTCGGCGAGCATGCGGGCGTGGGCCTTGCTGGCGATGATGTCGTGACGGTAGAGGCGGCGGTCGAAGCTGATCGACTCGGTGAAGGCCTCGACGCGGTTGTCGGTCTCGCCGCTGAAACGGCCGCCCCAGGTCTTCTGACTCACGGTGCTGTCCTCGCTATTACCGCGGCAAGGAAGTTCGTCACGTAGGACGGCTCTCCTGAGCCGTCCGGACGGCTCAGGAAAGCCGTCCTACGTGAGCCGCTTTCTGGCCGGGGTAATATTCCCACGGAACAAGGAACCGACGATCCTCGGGGCGCCCGGCCCGATGGCGGACCCCATCATCTTACGGGTTGGCGGAGTCGATGCACTTACTCCCTCTGGATTGCCCCCCCGCAGCCCAGGGGTTATTGTGAGTGTGTCCACGAGGGGACCGACTCAAACTTCTGACGAAGGAAGCCTGCCGTGCCCGACGTGATCCTGTCCATCCTGGCCCACCCCGACGACGCGGAGTTCCTCTGCGCCGGCACGCTCATCCGCCTGGCGCGCGAGCACGGCTGGCAGATCCACATCGCCTCGATGACGCCCGGCGACTGCGGCTCCGCGAAACTTCCGCCCGACGAGATCGCCCGGACGCGCCGCGCCGAGGGCGCCCGGGCCGCCGCGGTCATCGGCGCCCGCTACCACTGCCTCGAAGAGAGGGACCTCCTCATCTTCTACAACGAGACGACCGTCGAGCGCGTCACGCGGCTGCTGCGGCTGGTGCGCCCGCGCGTCGTGCTGACGCACAGCCCCGCCGACTACATGCTCGACCACGAGATGACGAGCACCGTGGTGCGGGCGGCCGCCTTCGCCGCGCCCATCCCGAACTTCCTGCGCGACCGGGGCCCGGGCCCGGCGCTGCCGCACATCCCACACCTCTACTACTGCGACCCGATCGAGGGCAAGGACGCGCTCGGCCGCGACGTGCCCCCCGGTCTGTGCATCGACGTCAGCGGCGTCATCGACACCAAGGCGGAGATGCTGGCTTGCCACGCCAGTCAGCGCGAGTGGCTGCTCCAGCACCACGGCATGGACCAGTACGTCCACGCCATGCGCGAGTGGGGGGCGCGGCGCGGCCGGGCGGCCGGCGCCGCCCACGCCGAGGGCTTCCGCCAGCACCTCGGCCACAGCTACCCCCAGGACGACCTGCTCGGGGCGCTCCTCGGCCGCCTCGCGCCCCACGCCGGGGCGCGAGGATAGCGGTTCGTGGCCGACTCGCTCCGCGAGTCGGTGTGGCCG
>JBBRPS010000244.1:0-12536 GCA_038227745.1 Gemmatales bacterium
CATCACGTCGGCAGCGGTATAGCCAAGCATCCGCTCGGCGCCGACATTGAATATCTGAATGACGCCCTTCGCGTCGGTGGCAATACTCGAGAAGTTGGCGCTGTTAAAAATCGCGCTCTGCAAAGCGCCCGCTCTCAGCAAGGCTTCCTCGGCCTGTTTGCGCGCGGTATTGTCGGTTCCGATCAAGAGATAGCCGATGATGGCGTCTTGCGCGTCGCGAAGCGCCGTCACCGACACCACTGCGGGAAAGCGGCTGCCGTCCTTGCGGAAATACGTCAGCTCGTAGATGTCCTCGATCCCCCGCGCCGCCTTGAAGACCAGCGCCTCGAAGCCCGGCGTGATCGGGGTGGCGAGTTCCAGGCTCAACGCGGCGGCCCGCGCGATCACCTCCTGCGGGTCGGAGATGTCGGCCGGGGTGATCTTGTTCATCACCTCGACGGCCGCGTAGCCCAGCATGCGCTCGGCGCCGACGTTGAAGATTTGAATGACGCCCTTCTCGTCGGTGGCGATGCTCGAGAAGTTGGCGCTGTTGAAGATCGCGCTTTGCAACGCCCCGGCTTCGAGCAGCGCTTCTTCCGCCTGCTTGCGTGCGGTCACGTCTTCCATGGCCAGGACCAGCAGCTCGCCGTGGTGGCCCGCCTGGAGCTTGCGGGCGTTGAGCAGCATCACGCGGCGGCCGATCACCGGGAAGGTGTGCTCGAGCTCGAAATCGTTGAAGACGGAGCTCTTGGGGACCACATCCTCGAGCAGGGTCCGCAGGTCGGGGATGTCCCACTGGCCGTTGCCCAACTCGTAGATGAGGCGGTTCTCGGTTTCTTCGGGAGAGACGTGAAAGGTTTGATAGAAAGCGCGGTTGGCGGACTGCACGCGCAAGGTGGTGTCGAGGATCAACAGGGGCTCGCGCACCGTGTCGACGATGTTCATGGCGTAGTTCTGAATATCCTCGACGAGTGGCTCGGCCTTCATTTGCAACCGCCTCCGATTTGTTTCTCGACGTCGGGCTTGCCCGAACCCGCCGCAGCCGAGCCCACAATCGCCAAGAGGGAGATGTGGTTTGGGGCACTCATGGCGTCACTCTGCACCATGAGCAACACAGCGGGCTGGACGGCGTCGGGACGGCTCGCGCTCCACAGTCCTCGCGACGAAGTTCCACCAGACACTCCGGCGCCACGTTCAACCCCGAAACGCCCCGCACGGTATTCGCACGGAAATCGTGGAAAGGGTGGGAAAAATGGCCTAAACGCCTTGGGTATCTGTTCGCCTGGAACGACGCAACTCGTTGTGCCACTATGGCTTTAGACACGAGGCCACCGAGATAATCTGTGCGGGTCGATGTAGAAGGGCATGGCCGCAACTCCTGATGGTTCAAGTTGTTACACTGCTGGTTCTTACGGCGATGGCACGGTGGGCGGGCGACTGCTGCACAGCACTCCCCATCCTTATTGTCTGGCGAGCCGGTTGCGGAAGCAAGAAGAACTTTCGTGATCGCAAGTCCCTCAGGTCACCCGGGGCGCCCCCTTCGTAGCTCCTCCCTGCGCCACAGCGGAAGAAGACGGGTTGACGGTCGCGGTCGTGAGGCGAGAGGGGCAGCGGCTCTCCGCGAGGCACGCGCAGCCGGGTGAGGAGGTCGAGCCGGCGGTTTGGCCCTGCGGTGTGGGGAAGAACACGTCCTTATCGACCCAGGACATGGTGACGAAATCGATGACAAAGAACAGGCCGCGTCCTCTTTCCTGCGTCTTTTCCGCGTTTTCCGCGTTCGGGTTCGCGGAGCCCGAGCCGGAGGGAGGATGAGCAGGCTCCGCACCAAGCCACTGCTCTCAGGTCAGATGAAACGCCGTTCAAAATCTGATGCCGAGGAGACTCCCGGTGGGATCTTTATCAGTGAGAATCAGGCGGACGTACGAGTTCAGGTCAAACCCTGTGGAGAAATCCTTCGAGGGGATCATGTCCGAGTTCAGAACGCAGATGTACTGGAAGCCGCACTCGCGCGACTTGCGGGCTGCCAGCTCAAGGCCGTGGGCAATCTGCCGCTCGTCAACGCCGTCGAACAGCACGCTGTCGTGGACCAGGAAGCGAGGGGTCCGATCTTTCTTCGCCCACAACTCCGCGAGCATGAGGTCGTAGCACAGGATTTTCATGTTGCCGACCCCCCCGCTCGCGGACCGCAGGATCTCCACGTCGAATCGGAAGCCGGACGGACCGACGTCGATCACCAGGTTGGCCGGTGACTCGTAGAGGGCTTCCGAGTTCGCGTTGAAGAGGGAAATCGCCTTCTCCCTCTGGGGCTTCCGGTCGTCGAGGTCATTCCTCGTCCTGCGCTTGAGCAGTTCCTTCTCGATCCGGACGTTCCCCTTCCCCTCTTCAAGGCGGCGGAGGTTCTCGATCCGGGCTTGAACGGCCTTCAGTTGGGCGACCCGGGCGGAATGCATTTCTTGGAGCTGGGTATACTCCTCCAGGGCACCGTGGCTCTTCAGAGTCGTGAGCAGGGAAGCCCGCTGCCCGATCAGGTCGCGCTGGAGGGCGTCCGCCTTTTCAATCGACTGGCGGAGCCGCTCGATCTCCGACGCCAGGAACCGCCGCCGGTTGTCGATGAGCTGGTGGTGAAAAGCGATCACCTCTTCAAGCCGTTTGCGTATCTTGTCAGGGAAGAAGACCCCCGCCTCCTCGTAGACCGCGACGACCTCATCGACGTTCGGTTCTTGCGTCTCGGCAAGGCTCGCCTCGTAGCTCTCCAGCAGCTGGCGGTCGGTGACAATCGTGTTGGCCGCGCGACTGATCTCTCGTGATAGCCGGTTCGCCTTCTCCTCCATCTCGTGGTACTGCGGCAGGACCGCGAAACTCTTCAGCGCTTCCGATTGCTCCTTCACCTCCCTCTCCAGGCGGATTTGGGAAGCCTCCAGTTCGCCGAGCGACCCCTGCATCACCTCCGCCATCAGGTCACTTTCGATCGCCTTGTTGAGTCCCTGCAAGATTGCCTTCTTGTCCTTCAGCCCCTGCCAGTCGCTGGCGTCCTTCCAGGCTAGGTCGAGCAGGAAGGCGTTGTTGACCTGCTTGTCCCACTCCTGCTGCTTGCGGAAGTGCTCGAACGGGGAGGAGTAGGCATCCTTCCCCCGCCGGATGCAGTACGAGATGAGGCTGCGGTACGTGGGCGCGTACTTGCAGTCGAAGCCGTCAACGGGGATGTCGATCAGCAGCAGCCCGAGGAGCGCATTCCATTCGGCCAGCTTGAAGACGGACTGGCCGGAGTCCGGGTCAGACGAGGGGTGAAAGGGCCACCCGGAGACATCGCCCGAAACGAGGATCTTGTTCGGCTCCCACACCCGCCGGGTGACGGACACTGGCCTCCCACCGAGGCTCATGTCGAGAGTGAAGGCCCATTCCCAAAGGGCGTTGATCAGCAACCCTTGCCCCTTGCGCGGCTGCGAGCCCAGGCAGAAGGAGACGATCTCTATGAGCGTTGACTTCCCCAGCCCGTTGCGTGAGTCCTTGCGGGTGGAGTCCTTGGTGCGCTCCGCGAGGACGACGTTGAACCCGGGAGTGAAATTCACCTCGTGAAACGACGGCTGGTTCGCCCGCACGCGCACGAGCGTGCCCAGGGGAAGGGCAGGCTTCGGCGGCTTGTCCGGTGCGCTGGCCGTCATCGCTGTAGCCTCACAATCTGCCCGGACTCGAGATCCACGGTCCCGAGCAGGTAGAGCAAGTCGAGCGCCAGTACGAACCGCTGGAACGTCCGGATGTCCGGCAACCCCCGACAGACCTCCCAGAGCGCGGTAAGCGTCCGCGGGCCAGGCAGCTGCCTCAGCATGACAGCACCGACACCGATCAAGGAGGCGTCGATGGAAACGTGCTTGTCCGGGGCAATCATTTTTCAAACACATCGCAGAGTTCAAAAAGGTATGTCAACACCGCCACCCCCGCCGCCTGGTAACGCCTGTCCGGCTCCCCCCGGGACGCGAAGTCGGCAAGCGCGTCGAAGAGGTCATCACCCGCCAACCCATCGCCCTGGAGGCGTCGGTACTGCGTCAGGAAGCCCGCCTTCAGCCTGTCGGGGAACATCCCGTCGATCTTCACTTGGTACTCGACATATTGCCCGACCAACTGGACCTTGCTCAGACCCTGAACCAGCTGGTCCCGAGTGCGGTCTGTCAGGTCGTTGCGTCGCAGTTTCTCCTCGGGGGCCAGGAGTTTGAAATCCGTGCCCGTCATCGCGGGCTTGGCCAGCACCACCTTCATCACCATTTCCAGCTCGGCGAAGGTCAGGCGGGCCATCTGCTCAGCCAGGCTGTCCGCATCCAGTGCTCCGCGTTGCGAGGAGACCTCGTTCTCTTCGGCCTTCTTGTCCGGGTCCGTCGGCACGCCCCGTGGCGGGCGGATTGTGGCCCAGACACCGGACTTGATGAATCTGACGGCGAAAGACGCGGCAGTGCGACGGGCGTACTCAGTCCACCCGGCATATCGCTTGAACCCCACGATGTCGCTCAGGCCCCGGATGACCATCACCGGGCACTCTCCGGAGGTCCGGTGGGCTGCGCGGTACACCCCGCCCGCCTCCATCTCAACGAACCCGAATGAGCGTGCGATCCTTTTCCATTCGTCGATGAGGGCCGTGTCCTTCGCCAGGATGTTGGCGCTAGCCACAGAGGCGACGGCGTACAGCGGCGGGCGCGGTTTTTTCCCGCCGGGGAAGTGGCGGGTCAGGCTCTTCTGCACCTTCTCCCGGTGCTCCGGCAGTCCGTAAAGGTTGGGACTCTCCAACTCTTTCGGGACCACGCAGTCGGGTTTCGTCATGCCGATCGATGGCTTGCTATTCCACCCCTTGAACTTCGCTTTCCATCCCGGGATCGCGGCGAGGATGGCCGCGACGATCGGGTGGACAGGCCCGCCCATCAGGTTCCACTCACGCGCGTGTTCCTCCTTCTCCATGATTTCCGCCGAGACGGAGAAGTCATAAATGCGGTTCGCCAGGAGGACGTCGCCCAGGCTGTAGTCGTCGTCCGGCACACCGCCAGCGATACCCACCAGCAAGATCCAGGCCGGGTCGAGATCCTCCAGCATGTTGTGGGCGGTGCTCTGCGCTGGACCCTGCCCCTGTTCGGGGCAGCGAGCGGCGGCCACGCCACATTGACCCCCCACGTCAAGGTCGATCCGGGCGAATTCGTAGTAAGACCGCCCCAGGACCGTCTCGTGACCTCGCAGGCGGTCGAGCACGGCCGTATACTCGTCGGGGCGAATCGTGAGAATGCCGAAATCCACAGACCCGCGCACGTCCGAGGCGTTGAGCATGGGGCGCATCCCGCTTTCCGAACTGGGCCAGGGGCGATTTGCCGAAGCCCCTTGTAGTGAGAACGGCTGAACATTTTGATGCAGCCGTAAGCTAGTTTATTGTATTGTCCAGATGGGACGGTTGTACAGGATGTGCAGGCCGTCCTTTTTGTTGGGACAGCCAAACGCCCCGGGCGGTTCGGACAGATGGGGCGGATGGAGAAAGAACTTGCTCGGCGAACAAGAGCCCTCGGCGCTCGGCGGTTGCCTTCCGGCACACCAAACCCCTTGTGCCGTGTGGCAGTGCGGGGGAAGATGGCGGCTCTTCGGGGCACGAAAGCTTACGTCACGGCCCCGCACGGTCTTCGCACGGAAATCGTGGAAAGGGTGGAAAAATGGCCAAGAAAGCTACCCGGCCTGTCTGAGATGATTTCGCAAGTCCTTATGCAGCAATACCTTTACGAAGTGTCCCCGCAACAAAAATTGTGCGGGTCGACGTAGAATGACATGGCCGCAACTCCTGCTTTTATAAACCGTTACGTTGTAGTATCTTACGGGTGCTGCACGGTTATCGTGCGCCGGACGCACCGTCATCCCCCCCTCATTGTCTGGGGATTCCGTCTCGGATGCAAGCAGAACCTGCCCGGTCGCAAGCTCATTTCCCGTGCCGGGTGGCGCGTTTTCCGCTTGCCGGGGGCACTTTCGGCCGCTAGCGTGCAGGCATGGCCATGAAAACCGCTCTCCACTCGGTGAGTTACGCCGGCGTCTGGCCGGGGCAGGCGCGGCTGTCGCTAGAAGCGTTCCTCGAGCGCGCCCGGGCCCTCGGCTTCGACGCGGTCATGCTGATGGCGAAGCGCCCGCACCTGTCGGTGCTGGACCACGACGCCGAGGCGCGGGCTCGCCTGCGCCGTCAGCTCGACCGCCTCGGCCTGCGCGTCGCCTGCCTGGCGGGCTACACGGACCTGTCGCTGGGCGCCGAGCGGCCGGACGTGCCGGCGCGCGAGATGCAGATCCTCTACGTCCGCGAATTGTGCCGGCTGGCGCAGGACCTGGGCTGTGGCCTGGTGCGCGTCTTCACCGCCTTCGACCATCCGGCGTCCACGCTCGACCAGCAGTGGGGTTGGTGCGTCGCTGGCCTGCGCGAGTGTGCCCGGCTGGCGGCGGGGTTCGGCGTCACCCTCGGCGTGCAGAACCACCACGACACCGCGGTCCATCACGACAGCCTGTTCGACCTGCTGGAGGAGATCGGCGAGCCAAACTGCAAGGCGATGTTCGACGCCTGGGCGCCGGCGCTGCAGGGCGTCGATCTCGCGGCCGCGGTGCGCCGGATGGCGCCGTACGTCGTCCACACGACCGTCGCCGACTACGTGAAGCGGCCGCGCTACCGCTATCTGCCGCCGCTGGTGAACTATGCGCGCGAGGTCGATGCGGTGCGGGCAGTACCGATGGGCGAGGGCTTCATCGACTACCGCGGCTTCTTCAAGGCGCTGCGGGAGGTCGGCTTTACCGGCCACGTCGCGTACGAGATGTGCTCGTCCCTGCGCGGCGGCGGCGGCGAGGAGAATTTGGACCGCTGCGCCCGCCAGTTCCTGGAGTACATGGCGACCGTTTGAGGCGCCGGACTACGCGGGTTGGGACACCGCAGGCTGCGCGGGCGAGAAAGCCGGGTCCACGACCGCCTTGGGGACCGGGAAGAGGCGCTGGGCGATCAGGTACTGGAACTCGCGGAAGCGCAGCTTCACCGACCAGCCGTTACTCAACAGGACCTCGAAGAGGCAGCGCCCCTGCCGGTCGAGGTCCCATTCCTCGTACATCCACAACGCGAACGTGCGCTCCTCGCGGTCGGCCAGCGCTCGTGGGTCGATGACCGGCTCGCCGTCGAGGGTGAACGTGAGGACGACCGTCGTCTGCGCCGGCGGTTCCGGCTCCAAGACCATGACGAAGGTGTCGCCCTGCCGCCCCATGCTGAGCAGTTCGGCGTCGTGGAGGCACACCGAGTCGTCGTTGAACTTCTGGACAGTTTGCGGGAACTTGTCGCGAACCTTTAGCCAGCGCCGTTCGGAGCGGACGATCGCGCGCTCCCATTCTTCGTCCGCCGCCTCCATAACGTCGTCGTCTTCGGATGCAATCCTGCCGAGTAACTCGGGGGTGAAATACTTCACGGCTTTTTCCTCGTCTTCCGGTGTGAGGTTTCGTAGAAACAGTGGCCCTGGCGAGAGCGGTGTTCCTGCTGGAAATGGGGGAGGGAACACGGCCCAGCCCGTTTATGGGCGACCTCTTGTTGGTAGCTCCCGACCGCGGCTTCGATCCGTTTCGCAAGGCGGCTGTTCGCCTTGATATCCTCGCCGCAGACCACCACATTCAGGCCCGCTTGACGCCGCGCAATGGCGGCGGCGATGTCAATCTCCGGGCCTTTCAACACGGCGCCCGAAGGACCGGACGCTAACTCGGCCTCATGAATCGTCGTCGGTCCCGCAACCTTGAGGGACTTCTTTTTCTTCGCTGCCATGCCCGCTTATTTTACCCGACCTGCCGCCAGGCAGACCAGTGCGTTTCCCTCTGCCCCTATCGCCCTCCCCATTTCGCGCTGACAACGCCCGCCGCATTTGCTATGCCCCCGCGGCGTGTCCGAACCGCAGCGGAACTCTGAGGAGGGCGTGGGTATGAGGCGCAAGCGTTTGTGGGCTGGCCTGGGCGTTGTCCTGGCGCTGGGCGGTAGCGTAGTCCGCGCGGCGGAATGGGAGGCGTGCTGGCCTCCGCCGAGCCGCGCCACGCGGAGTGCGAAGCCGTGCAAATCCGAGTGCGGGCAGTCGCTGGAGCGCAAACTGCTCCACCCGATCGGCCTGAACATCAAGGACGTGCCGCTCCGCCAGGTCGTCGAGGAACTGCACCAGTTGACCGGAATCAGCATCGTTCTGGACCGAGCCGCCCTTGAGGACGCGGGCATTGATTTCGACTACCCGCTGACGCTCCGGGTGGACAACGTCTCCATCCAGACCGCACTGCACCTCCTCGTCAAGCAGGTGCGTCTGGCGTGGGTCGTCAAAGACGAGGTCGTGCAGATTACCACCGCGGGGGAGGCAAGGGGCAAACGGAAGACGGTCAGCTACCCGGTGGCGGATCTGATCCTGCCGATCGCCTCAGGTGAGGACGGTGACCTGCTGCCGGTCGTCTGCCGGGACGACGCCGAGGCGGCCAAGCAGCACAAGCCGGGGCAGACCTGCGAAGACCAGCTCATCAAGCGGATTACCAGCACCATCGAGCCGGCGACATGGAGCGACATGGGCGGCAAGGGCACCATCCAGTATTTCCCCCTCGACCTGTCCCTCGTGGTCAACCAGACCGCCGACATCCAGGAACAGGTCCAGGATCTGCTGCGGGCGCTGCGTTGTGCCCAGGCCCAGGAGTACCGCGAGATGCGCCTGGAGACGGCCGTGGTGGAGTCCGGCCCGGACGGCAAGCAGACGACGCGCCTCCCCGCCATCACGTTCTTCCGCGGGCAGCGAGTCCACGTGATGACAGGCCAGACGGTGCCCGTGCCGCAGGCCACGGTCTCGGGGACTGGCGGAGCCGTTGGGTGCGACCATCCGGGTAAGCCTACCGCAACCGCCGGGCAAGTGGAGTGGATCGACGTCGGCGTGTCGCTGCACGCCCGGGTCACGACCGTCGCCGAGGGCCGCCTCCATCTTGACCTGGCCCTGGAGATGAGCGAGTTGCTCCCGCCGGGGGAGGAAGGCCTGTCCATCGCGGGCCAGTCCTACCGCTTCGTCCGGGAAGTCCCCTCGGGCAAGCCGGTCCGGCTCGTGCTCAAGAAGGACGCGAAGGGCAAGCCGACGAAGTGGGTGGAGTGCCTCGTGAAGGAGTTGCCGATCGACGTGGAAGAAACGGTCTCCCACGAAGGCCCTCCGGCCACGACGCACTGAGTCGTGGGAAGGTGCCAGCGCAGGAGAACGGCCCGGGGGAAGTCGTCGTGACTTCCCCCGGGCCGTTGCTGTTAGTTGAGCGCCGCCGGCACGGACACCGGCGCCGGGACGCCGTTGAACGGCGTCAGGTACTCGGCGCTCGACGGCGTCTCGGCGTCGAGATCCTTGAGCAGCGTGACCGTCTCCTCCAGGTCGTTGTCCAGGCAGTACACGCTGATGACCAGCTCGGCAAGCGCGGCGAAGGACAGGCCCTCGGTGAGACGCACCCAGTGCGCGCGCTCCTCGGCGGGCTGGTCGGGCAGCTTGCGGGCGAAATAGCCGGCCCGCAGGCGGGCGTCGGGCGACTCGATCCGCAGGAGACGGTCGAAGCGGCGCGGCCGCGCCACGATACGGCGGTCGAGCTTCTCGGGGTAGTTCGTGGTGGCGATGTTCACCGCCCGGTCCACCTGCTGGTTGCCGTCCAGCCACTGCAGCAGGTCGCTGTCGCCGTAGACGGCGATGATGGCGTCGATGTCCTCGAAGATGCACACGATCGGCCGCTCCGGCTCGACCTGGCGGAAGCGCTCGGCGCAGCGGACGAAGACGTTGGGCACCTCGCAGAAGAAGGCGAGGTGGCCGGCCGCCACGACGCGGGCGACGGTCTGGTGGACGAGCGAGGACTTGCCGCTGCCCTGCTTGCCGTAGAGCAGGTAGCCGCGGCGGTGCAGGAAGCCGTAGCGCTGGAAGCGCTCGCCCAGCGTCCAGAAGCGCGTGATCTCGTGCAGGATCTTCGACGAGAGGCTGTCGCTGAACTCGATCAGGTCATCGACGTGCAGTTGCTTGGCCTGAAACAGCGGGTTGCCGTAGCAGTCGAGCTGGCAGGTGTAAGCGCCCGAGGGCAGGCGCGGCAGCGTCCGGCCGCACACCTGGTACTGACCGTTGCCCAGCACCATCCACTGCGTCAGGCGGTTGTTTTGTTCGTCGAGGTTCATCGTGGCGTCGTTCCTTTCCCGTGGGATGTGAGACTCCGACAGGGTCTGCGGGTTGGGACACCCGGGCGACCGCCCGGGTTCACCCTCCGCCCTGTTATTCGCCGCCGGCCGGGCGGCCTTTAGCGAAAGCGGGCGAGCGGCGGGCGAGCGCAGGAGCAAGGGAACTGTTCTGCAAGGGCCAGGCGAACGGCCGGCGTCAGCCGGCTGGTACGTCAACCCACGCAGGTTGACGTACCAGCCGGCTGACGCCGGCCGTTCGCCATCGACACCCCGGAACCTGCCTTGATTCACTCGTCCTCGAGCTCGAGCGAGGCACAGATGGCGCGCAGGACCGGTTCGTGCCGTTCCAGTTCGAGGTCGCTGAGCTGGCACAAAACCAGGACGGTGCCGTCGGCGCAGTAGAAGCTCCGCGTCCAGCAGGTGTTGGTCAGGTCGAGGCTGATGAAGCGGATGTGGTGGCCGACGGCGGCCTGGCCGGCGACCGAATCGACGCAGTCGTCAGCTTCGAGGTCGGGGTAGTCCTCCTGCAGCGCCATCAGCGCGATCCGCGCCATGTCTTCGCTGTCCGGCCCGTCCTCGGCCAGCGAGAGGAGGATGAACGCGGTCTCCGGGCTCTGCAGGTGGACCGTCCAGCCCGCCTCACTGTCCTGGCGCTCCAGCTGCCAGTTCTCGGGGTAGGAGAAGCTGATCCCGTTGTGCTCGAAGCGTTCGGCCATGCGCCACCGCCTTGCCCTGGGGGAGTTCATTTCCCGTATTCTACCGGGGCGGTGCGGCTTGCGACAGGGCCGCGCATGGGGTGCCGGGGGATGGACGGGCCGTGTGCGGGCCGTTACTGTAGAGGAGGGGAGAGGGGGCTGCCCGGGTGGTGGAATGGCAGACACACGGCACTTAAAATGCTGTTCTCCGTAAGGGGAGTGCGGGTTCGAGTCCCGCCCTGGGCACTCCGCACCGCGCTGCCGGCGCATCGACGGCCGATCCCGGCGTCAGCCCCATTTCAGCTTCTTCGGGTTGGTCTTTCCGCTCTTCCCCTTGTCCCCACCTCCGGGGCCTTCCTTCTGGAGTTTGTCGACCCCCGGAGGGGCCTCGCTCTTCGGGTCCCCCGAGCAGCCGGTCGTGAAGGGGGCCAGAACGAGAAGGACAAGGGCGGTACGCAGCACAGTCCTCATGGTCCCTCCGCGAAGGAGAAGTTGCCGCCGACGGGTGGGCGCCGGGGTCAGAAATCCGGGGTGACGATCACGCCGTCGTTGCGGCCGGCGAGCCAGCGCAGCGTGTTGACATCGCCGCTCTCGTAGAAGAACCGCACCGAGCCGTCGCAGAACGCGAAGGAGGCGCCGCCGTGGTGCCGGCTGCTGAAGGCCTGTGGGGCCGGCCCGTTGATCGTCGCCGTGTCGTTGTCCACCCACCACATCACGTCGCTGATGTAGACCGACCCGGCCCGCACCCCGGTCATCCCCGGCCAGATGGCGGCCTTCTTGCCGCTCACCTCGTCGTACATGCACTCGCCCAGCAGCAGGGTGTTGGACGTCCCGTCGGTGATATGCACGATCCTCGTCCGGCTGTTCTGATACATGACGCCGCCCATGTCCAGGTCCGCCGTGAAGGCAGGGTAGGTGATCGGGCCGGCCACCGCGCGGTAGTTCGCCATCGCGTGGTTCAGCCGGAGCGGGTTGAGCGGCGGCCCGGTGTCGGAGGGACAGCGGAAGAGGGACAGCTGCAACTGCGTCGTCGGGTCGGGCATGGCCGGGTTGGCCCCGTTGCCGAACAGGCGGGTGGCGACGCCGGCGGCGTTGTAGACCGGGTTCTGCTCCACGAAGGGCAGCAGCGCCGCCCCCCAGCCCCACCCCGGGTTGAAGTTGGGGGCGGTGTAGGCCGACGGGAAATACCCCCGGACGCCGGCATAATTGTGGGCCGCCAGGCCGAGTTGTTTGAGGTTGTTCTGGCACTGGGCGCGTGCCGCCGACGCGCGGACCTTCTGGACGGCCGGGAGGAGCAGACCGATGAGGACGGCGATGATGGCGATCACCACCAACAGCTCGATCAGCGTGAAACCCGACCGGCGCGATGAACGGACCATGCCTTGCCCCTCGTGAGTCGGTGACAGGAAGTCTTGCGAACAGGGAGAGGAAAAGCCCGGGAGGCGAGTCGCCGGGCCGCAAGTGCGGCGGAGGACGGCGCCGGTCCTGCGGGCGCCGTCGTGGCCGGGGCTCCCGGGCTAATCGCCGCTCGCCCCCTCGGCGAGAAAGCGGGTCGCCTTACAGCCTCTTCCTACCGTACTCGTCGGTCCCGTGGCGATGCAAGGAAAAAAGACCGGCGCGGCCAGAAATCCAGAAATCCAGAAATCCGGGAGCGCTGGCCGTGGCACAGGCGTCTCGCCTGTGGG
>JBBRPS010000245.1:0-12508 GCA_038227745.1 Gemmatales bacterium
AAGCGAGGCACTTCCTCGCTTGCGCTTCGGGCTTGTGTGCCGCCGCCGCTGAGGTCAATTCTTCCAGTCCTTCGCCACCTGCTCGGCCTGCCGCAGCGCCCGCAGCACGTTCCCACCCAGGATCTTGTGGATGGCCTCGCGACCGTACCCGCGGTTCAGCAATTCCTGCGTGATGTACGGGTAGCACGACACGTCCTCGAGCTGCCGCGGCACCCGCTCGATGCCGTCGAAGTCGGACCCGATGCCGACGTGATCGACGCCCGCCGTCTTGACGATGTGCTCGATGTGATCGACGACGTTGTGGACGCTCCCCGACGGAAACGGGTGCTGCTTGCGCCACTGCCGGAACGCCTCGCGGAAGTCCTCCTCCTTGGGGTACTTCGCGCGCAGCTCCCGGCCGACCTGGAACATCTCCTTCATCGCCCGCGCCCCCTCCGGCACGATGAAGCCCGGGTAGAAGTTCACCATCACCACGCCGCCATTCTTCGCCATCAGTCGCAGCACGTCGTCGGGCACGTTGCGCGGGTGCTGCGCCAGCGCGTACGCCGACGAGTGCGACGCGATCACCGGCGCCTTGCTCACCTTCAGCGCGTGCCGCATCGTCTCCGCCGACACGTGCGAGATGTCCACCAGCATGCCCAGGCGGTTCATCTCGCGCACCACGCCCTCGCCGAACGCCGTCAGCCCGTGGTGCCGCGCCACGTCGGTCGCCGAGTCCGCCCACTCCAGCGTCTCGCTGTGCGTCAGGGTCAGGTAACGCACGCCCAGGGCGTACAGCATGCGCAGCACGCCCAGCGAGTTGTCGATCGAGTAGCCGCCCTCGACGCCGATCAGCGACGCGATCTTGCCGGCCTTGTGGATGCGGACGACGTCGTCGGCGGTGCCGGCCATCTCAAACGTCTCGGGGTAGGCGCGGACGAGGCGGTGGATGACGTCGATTTGCTCCAGCGTTTCGCGGACCGAGGTGCCGTTCTTGCGAGTCTTCTCCGAGGAGACGTAGGCCGACCAGAACTGGGCGCCGACCCCGCCCTTGCGCAGGCGCGGGATGTCCGTGTGCAGCTTGGGCTGGGGTTTGGAGATGTCGAAGCGGCGGAAGAACGGGTCGGCCCGGTCGCGGAGTTGGTAGGGCAGGTCATTGTGGCCGTCGATGAGGAGGGCGGCGCGGTGGATGCGCAGCGCCTCCTCGGTGAGCTTCACGGGGGCACGTTCCTTCGGGGCGGTCTTCGCGGCGGCCCCCGGGCCGTCGCTGGCGGCGGAGAGGGCGCAGGCGAGCAGGCCGGCGGCCAGGGGCAGCGTGAACAGCAGGCGTTTCATCATTCCTCTCCTGTCGGGCGGCGCGGGGCGCAACAGAGGGATTGTATCGCGGCGCGGGGCGGCGTGGCGGTCCTGGAAACTCCTTGCACCCGCCCGCCGCCGCTTTACAATCGACACTGAAGACCCCCGAACCGCTCGCCGCCCGGGCCCGCCCCGAACCCACAGGATCGCGACATGCCGCACTCCGCGAAACTTCTGTCGGCCGTGCTCGCCGCCCTGGCCCTCGCCGTCCTGCCGCACGCCCCGCGAGCCGACGAGCCGCCGCGCGCCGTCGAGTTCAACCGCGACGTCCGGCCGATCCTCTCCGACGTCTGCTACACTTGCCACGGCCCCGACAAGAGCAACCGCAAGGCGAAGCTGCGCTTCGACACCGAGGCCGGCGCCCTCGCCGACCTCGGCGGCTACCGGGCCATCGTCCCCGGCAAGCCGGGGGAGAGCGAGCTGCTCCGCCGTATCCTCAGCAAGGACGAGAAGGAACGCATGCCGCCGCCCTCCTCCGATCGCCGCCTCACGCCCGCGCAGGTCGAGGTGCTGCGTCGCTGGGTCTCCCAGGGCGCGAAGTGGGAGGGGCACTGGTCGCTGCTGCCGCCGCGCCGCGCCGCCCTGCCGGCCGTCAAGGGCGCGCGCTGGCCGCGCAACCCCATCGACCCCTTCGTCCTCGCCCGCCTGGAGCGTGAGGGGCTGAAGCCTTCGCCGGAAGCGGACCGCATAACTCTTCTGCGCCGCGTGACGCTCGACCTGACGGGCCTGCCACCGACCCCCGCCGAGGTGGACGCCTTCCTCGCGGACCAATCCCCGGACGCCTACGGGAAGGTTGTGGACCGCCTGCTGAAGTCGCCGCGCTACGGCGAGCGCATGGCGATCAAGTGGCTGGAGGCGGCGCGCTACGCCGACACCAACGGCTACCAGACGGACGGCGAGCGGACCATGTGGCGCTGGCGCGACTGGGTGATCGAGGCGTTCAACGACAACATGCCGTTCGACCGCTTCACGGTCGAGCAGATCGCCGGCGACATGCTGCCGAGCCCGACCCTGGAACAGCGGATCGCGACGGGCTTCAACCGCAACCACCGCGGTAACTCGGAGGGCGGCATCATCCCCGAGGAGTACGCGGTCGAGTACGTCGTCGACCGCGTCGATACGACGGCGACGGTCTGGCTCGGCCTGACGCTGGGCTGCGCCAAGTGCCACGATCACAAGTACGACCCGGTGGCGCAGAAGGAGTTCTACGGGGTCTTCGCGTACTTCAACAACGTGCCGGAGAAGGGCAAGGCGCTCAAGTACGGCAACTCGCCGCCGTTCCTCAAGGCGCCGACGCGCGCGCAGCGGCGGCAGCTGCGCCGCCTCCTGGCCGAGTTGCAGGCGGCCGAGGATCGCTTCCGCGCCCTGGGGCGGCGCGTCGCCGCGGCGCAGGCCGCCTGGGAGCCTGCGCTGCCGCCGGCGCCGCCGCTCCGCTGGGCGCCGGCCGAGGGCCTCGTGGTGCATTACGCCCTGGACGGCCACGCCGACGACGCGGCTGGCTGGTCCTGCCTGTTCGACGGTTTCCGCTCGGGGCGGTTCGTGGACGGCGCGGCCGCCTACGGCCCCGGCAAGGTCGGCCGAGCGGCGCGGTTCGACGGCAAACGCTACCTCGACGCGGGCGACGTGGCCGACTTCGGCTTCTTCGACAAGTTCACGCTCGCCGCCTGGATCAACCCCGAAGGGCGGACCGGCACGGTGCTGTCGCGCATGACCGACACCGACCGGGCGGACGGCTACAGCCTGCACCTGGAGGGCGGCAAACTGCAGGTGAACCTCGTCAAGCGCTGGCTGGACGACGCGATCCGCGTCGAGACGGAGGCCACCCTGGCGCCGGGCCATTGGCACCACGTCGCCGCGACCTACGATGGCTCGCGCACCGCGGCGGGCGTGAAGGTCTACATCGACGGCCGCCCTGCGAAACTCAAGGTCCACCTCGATGACCTGAACCAGTCGTTCCGCACGAAGGAGCCGCTGCGCATCGGGGCGGGCGGTGGGCCGAGCAGTCGCTTCCGGGGCGCCATCGCCGACGTGCGCGTCCACGATCGCGTCTTGCCCGCCGGTGAGGTCGCCATGCTCGCGGTGACGGAGACGCTGAACGAAATCGCCGCCCTGCCGCCCGTGAAGCGCACCGAGGCGCAGTCTGCCAAGCTGCGTGCCTACTTCCTGGAGCGCCATGCCCCGGAGCCGATCCGCAACGCCCTGCGCGAGGTGCGGCGGCTGCGGAAGGCGTACGAAAAGCTCGACGAAAGCATCCCGACGACGATGGTCATGGAAGAGATGCCGACGCCGCGCGACACGCACGTGCTCATCCGCGGCGAGTACGACAAGAAGGGGTCGAAGGTATCACCGGGCTTGCCCGCCGCCCTGCCGCCGCTGCCGAAGGGGGCGCCGAACAACCGCCTGGGCTTCGCGCGCTGGCTGGTCGATCCGGCGAACCCGCTGACGGCGCGCGTGACGGTCAACCGTTACTGGCAAAGCTACTTCGGGACCGGCCTGGTGAAGACGGCGGAGGACTTCGGCGCGCAGGGCGAATGGCCGAGCTACCCCGAATTGCTCGACTGGCTGGCGACCGAGTTCGTCCGCACCGGCTGGGACGTCAAGGCGATGCAGCGCCTGATCGTCACGAGCGCGACCTACCGCCAGTCCTCGAAACTGACGCCCGAGGTGCTGCAGCGCGACCCGGACAACCGCCTGCTGGCGCGCGGGCCGCGGCTGCGGCTGTCGGCGGAGATGATCCGCGACCAGGCGCTGGCGGCCGGCGGCCTGCTCGTCGAGCGCCTGGGCGGCCCGTCGGTGCGGCCGTACCAGCCGGCCGGCCTGTGGCGCGACCTGACGAACGAGGACTACGAGCAGGACCACGGCGCGAAGCTGTACCGCCGCAGCCTGTACACGTTCTGGAAGCGGACGATCGCGCCGCCGGCCATGCTGACGTGCGACGCGCCGGGGCGGGAGACCTGCGCGGTGAAGCAGACGCGGACGAACACGCCCTTGCAGGCGCTGAACCTGATGAACGACGTGACGTACGTCGAGGCGGCGCGGGCGCTGGCGCAGCGGGTGCTGCGCGAGGGCGGCGCGACCGCGGAGGGCCGGCTGACGCTGGCGTTCCGGCTGGCGACGGCGCGGCCGCCGCGGCCGGTGGAGTTGCAGATCCTGCGGGCGGGCCTGGAGGAGCACTTGGCGCAGTACCGCGGCGACCGGGCGGCGGCGCTGAAGCTGTTGAGCGCCGGCGAGTCGCGCCGCGACGGGCGGCTGAACGTGGCCGAACTGGCCGCGTACACCGCGGTCGCGAGCCTGCTCCTCAACCTGGATGAGACGATTACGAAGGAGTGAGGTACAGCTCCATCAGTTATCGCTGAAGTCGAACTTCTGAGCGGCTTCCTTGACGAGGGGGTTCTGGACGAACTTCTTGTGGCAGTCGCAGCAGAGGTCGTAGCGGAAATTCTTGTGCGGCTCGACCAGGTCGGGACTCGTCTCGTTCTCCTCCAGTTCCCGCAGCGCCTGGCTCATGGCCTCCATGTGGTCCTCGTCGAGGTCGGCCTCGGTCAGTTCCGCGGGGTCGTGAGCGGCGTAGGCCTCGATTTTGACCACATAATGATGGTCCTCCTTGGGCCGGAGCTCCTTGCCGCAGAGGTCGCAGGTTATGCGTAGCATGGACGAGACACCCTCCCATATCCGGCACCCGGTGGCAGTGAGGGCGGTCGTTCCCGGGTACGCCTTGCATTCCTGAAACCGAGCGGAGAGCTGGTTTGCGAGCAGGAATTGCCCTCTATCCATCCGTCGCAGTTTTCGCGGTCCCTGTCAAGCGGAATCTAGGAAAAGTCGCAACTTTACCGCGTTTCCATACGCCCCGCAGCCCCGCCATTTTACGCGCCGCCGGCCTCATCGCGGTGGACGGTGTCGGGCGCGAAGGCGGGCAGGCAGACGGCGACATACTCGGCGCCGTCTGCCTCGGGCGTGCTGTACTGGACCCACTCACCGCGGTGAGCGAGGACGGCCTGGCCGGCGCGGACGTCGAGGACGCCGCCGCGGTAGGCGACGCGCAGCAGGCCGCGCAGGACGACGGTGTACTCGTCGAACTCGGGCGCCTGCCCCGGCTCGACCCAGCCGCCGGGGCTGCGCATGTGCGCGATGCTAATGTGCTCGTTACGGGAGTTGACTCGTCCGACATACTCGTCGATGATTTTCGGCTTGTTGCCGGTCGCCTCGATGCGGGTCGGCGTCTCGATCAGGGTCGGCATGACGGACTCCTCCTTTGGCCACGGATGAACACAGCTAAACACAGATATTACTCCGGCAGGGAAGCTCCTCACACAAGCCCGAAGCGCAAGCGAGGAAGTGCCTCGCTTGCGCTTCGGGCTTGTGTGAGCATCTTTCGCGCCGGAGTAATAGTGAGCGGCACACCGTCCGGCATTTCGTCTCCCGGGAAGAGATCAATAGTATTTGTTACTGTTCCGCGTTGATCAGTGTTCCTCCGTGGCCGATGAATCAATAGGCCCCGGCATTCCGCTGCGCGCGCGGGTCGCCGGCCGCCTCGATGACGCCTGTCGCGGCGTCGATCTTGACCACGACCGGCCGGCCCCACGCCGCCTTGAGCAGCGTCACCCGCGCCCCGCGGCCGCGCAGGTCCTCGATTGTCTCCTTGCCCAGGCGCGGATCGAGCAGCAGGCTGCCCAGGACCGGCGGCGCCTGACGGAACGAGGACAGGTGGTGCATCGTGCCGAAGCGCGGCGCCGTGACGGCCTCCGCGGGGCTCATGCCGAAGTCGAGGCAGTTGACGGTCAGCTGCAACAGGGCCTGGTCCTGCTGGTCGCCGCCGGCGCAGCTGAGGCCCAGCACAGGCCGGCCCTCCTTGAGCACCAGCCCCGGCGTGAGGGTGATCCGCGGCCGCTTGCCCGGCTCGATGCAGTTGGGATGGCCTTCCCAGATATTGAAACTCTGCAAGCGCGCGCTGAGCCAGACGCCCGTCTCGCCGGCCAGGGCGCCGTTGAAGCCGCTCGGCGTCGCCGCCACGAGGTTCCCCGCGCGGTCCGCGACCACGCAGGTCGTCGTGTCGCGGTTCGGCGCCCCAGGGCCGCGCGGCAGCTTCGCCTTGTCGAGCAGCGCTTTCATGCCGCGCGGATCGCCGGGCCGGACCTCCAGCGAGGCGCGCCTGCGGTCGATGAGCGGTCGGCGCAGGTCGGCGTACTGGCGCGACAGCAGTTGCGGCAGCGGCACGTCGGCGAACAGAGGGTCGGCGTAGTAGACGTCGCGGTCGGCGAGGGTCAGTTTCAGCGCCTCCGCCATGACGTGAATCGTGTCCGGGCGGTTCTGCCCCAGCGCCTTGAGGTCGAAGCCTTCGAGGAGGCGCAGGGCCTGCAGCAGGTACGGCCCCTGCGTCCACGGGCCGCACTTGTAGACCGTGTGGCCGCGGTAATCGACCGAGACCGGCTCCTCGACGCGGGTGACGTGCGTGGCGAGATCTGAGTAGCGAAGAAGGCCGCCGTTCGCCCGGCTCCAGGCGTCGATCTCACGGGCGATGGGGCCGCGATAGAAGCAGTCGGCGGCGAGGCGCAGCCCGCGCCGCCGGTCGTCGGGCGAGGCTTTCTCCGCCTCGATCAGCCGCCGCAGCGTACGGGCGTAGTCGGCGTGCCAGGGCTTCGCGTTCCTGTCCAGCAGGCGCAAGGTCGGTGCGGCGACCTCGGCGAATGTCCTGGTTCCGTGGCGGTCGAGGAGGGTCAGGCAGGCGTCGAGCATCCCCGGCACCGCGGCGGGCTCGGGGCCCTTGGCGGGGATGCCGCCCTTCTTCGCGAAGTATTCGCGTGTCGCCAGGCGCGGCGCCGTCCCCAGGCCGCAGAGCACCTCGACGACCTTGCGGCGGGCGTCGTAGACGAGGATGGGCATCTCGCCGCCGAGGGCCACCTTGCCGCTGTCGGTGACGGTCATGACCAGGGTGGCGGTCACGGCGGCGTCGGCCGCGTTGCCGCCGCTCTTGAGCACGGCGAGGCCGGCATCGACCGCTTCCTGTCCACCGGCCGCGACGGCGCCGTTCTTGCCGGACGCCTTCCAGGTGCCGGTCGGCGCCGGCTGCGCCGCGACCGGGTGGGGCGGCAGGAAGCCGACGGCGGAGAGGGCAGCCGCGAGGAGGCAGGCGGGAAGCAGGAGGCGGGGCATGGGGAGACTCGTGGGGCGAGGGTTACGGGAAAGCGCGGGAGTCCGCAGACTCCCGCCGTTGTAGCATTCCCCGGGCAGAGCGGCAAAGGGCCCGGCTCACGGTGCCCAGAGCCGTCGCAATTCCCCCAGCGTTGTCGTGGTCCTGAGCGCCCGCAGGACCGCCCGAAGAACCTCGACGTCCTGAATGGTGCGCAGTTCTTCCAGGAACTGGAGGCCTGCGCTGCCGAACTTCAGCTCCAGGCCCACTTCAATGCCCGCCAGCAATTCCTCGGTGCGGGCGAGCCGCTCAAAGCTCGTCATGAAAGGCATGGTTCTCTCCTCCTCATAACGGTAAATCTCGTCCCGGAAGAGGGCCTGTACCGCCGGCGGCAGGTCCATGATCCAGTCGATGAACCGGAACAGCTGGCGCACGTCCTGCGCACTGAGGCCGCGTTCGTACAGCCCCTTCACCAGCCGCACCTTTCCAGCCCTGCCGGCCCACGGGATCCTGTCGCGTCTCCAGAGTTTTCAGGTGAGCCAGGACCACCGTGGCGAACGGGTTCGGGTTCGCCTCCAGGGATTGCCAATGCGGCGCGAAGTCGAGCAGCTTGACGGACGGGAACTCGATGCCGGCGCGGAAGCCCCACCGCGTGTATCCGTAATGATCCGGCCGCCAGTTCGGGTCGTCGTCCGCCAGGACCGCCAGGCTGATCACTTCCCTATCATACCGATCGAACAGCCGGTAGTTGTAGACGTACATGCGCTTGGCGAACTTGCCCTCGCGCCACGTCTGGATCTCGACGTGAATCAGCAGCCAGCTCTCCGCGCCGCTCTTGAGCCAGACCTTGACCAGCTTGTCCACGTAACGCCGGCCCACTTCCGCCTCGCGGACGATCTGCTGCAGCTCCTTGTCGAGCATCTCGTAACCCCGGCCCCAGTCGATATCGGCGTGGGCCTGAGGGAAGAAGAACGCCAGGAACGGCTCGAAGTAGAGGTCCAGTGCCTCCTTCCACGGACTATCGTAGTCGGTCACCGGGTTTCCTCCTCGCCAGCAAGGCGTCGCCGGAATTGCCTCGGGAAGCGCACGGAACGACGCCAGTCCCCCGCGGCCACGGCGGGACTGGCGTCACTCTTCGGGCGGGTGCTGTCAACGCATCAGAAGTTCCCTCAGCGCGGGGCAGGGTAGACGACAAAGCTGCGGCCGCCCTCGTGGACGATCGCGCAGCCCAGCGCCCGCACCGCCGCCTCACCCTGGGCCATCAACCGGCCGAGGCGCGTGACTTCGACGCGCACCGCGCCGGCGCCGTTCAGCACGCGGACCGTCTCGCGCAGCCAGTCGCTCAGGTCGGACGGGTCCGCCGCGACGGCCGCCTTCTCGGACTTCTCCTCGGTCAGCACCAGGTCGCGGCACGGCACCTCGACCTGGAGGCTCGGCGGCTCCGTCTGCGGGAACAGGCCGCCGCACGGCGTGACGCCGGACTGCTCCTCACAGTCGTTCTCCCTGGTCCGCACTACTTGCCGGACGAGCACGAGTTCCGACATGGGCGGCTCGGCGGTCTCGGCGAGGAGGCGGTTGAAAGCGGGGACGACATTCGGATCGACGGGCGGCAGCGTCGGCAGCAGGGCGATGGTAGGCTCGACGCCCCCACGCGACGGCGTGGGGCGGGCCTCGCTCCGGCTCTGCGGCATACCGCTCTCGGTGGACGGTTTGCTTTTCCGAGAGTCCATCACCGCCAGGCGCCTGATCGCCAGCCGGCCGTAACGGCACTCCGGGCAGATGAGGTGCGCCCCCTCGTAGCAGTTGCGGGCCATCTCCGGGTCGCCGTTGCGGCGGCAGCGCTCGCCGATGCGGTACAGCGTGTGTGCGGCGGTCAGCTTGTACAGATCCTCCGTCGTCTCGTGGAACAATCCGGAGGGCATGCAAGGGCAGGCGAAGGGTGCTTCTTCCTCGGTCTTAGTCTCCTGTGCCTCAAGCCGCTTGATCTCCTGGTCCATGCGTGCCTTCAGCGCTTCCGGCGATTCCAGGCGGCCGGTCCGGGGGAGACGGGGCACGGAGAGCTGAATGTTATAATCCTCCTCCTTCGGCTGCGCTTCCTTCGCCGGCTCCTGCTCCTCGCCGATCGGTTCGTCCTTCACGGCGTCGCGCAGCGCCTCCAGCCGGCGCAGGCGCCCCTCCGCCTGGCGGGCGTAGTCGCTCGCCAGGCAGATCAGCCGCGTCTCCTCGTAGCAATTCTGCGCCATGTGGTAATCGCCGTTGCGCCGGCACTGCTCGCCGATCAGGTACATCCGCCGGGCGTGCTGGTGCTGCCGCGGATCGACTCCCTCCGGCGCGGCCGCACTGCCACGCCGCGACACCGACTCGGACAGCTGCGAGGTTGTGGCGTCTGGCGGCTCGCACGGCTGGCGCGTGTCCAGCTCGCCGGGAGTGTTCTCCTCGGAGAGTTCCTCCCGGGTCGGAGCCGGGCCTTCCGGCGCGGCGTGCGCGAGGGCGGCCCAGCCCGGGCAGAGCAGGGCCGCGGTCAACAAGACGCTGGCGAAGCGGTGCGACATGAACGATTCCCTCCGTTCCTGAAGAAAGGGCGTGGCCTGGGTCGGCAGGCCCCGCCCTGTGTGACGAATCCCTGTCCCATAGCCCGCCCGGCGGGCGGCTACGGCGCGAAGCGAAAGTGACGGGCGACGGCCGGCGGCACGTTGAGGAAGACCCACTGCTCGCGGAACTGGTGGGCGGCGATCTCCCGCCCCAGCAGCCCGTCGAGCACGCGCAGCCTCTCGCGTTCGTCGCCCCTCATGAGGAGCATCTTGAGCTGGCGGATCTTGAGGTACTCGAAGTACGACAGTACGCCCCCCGGCCGCAGCAGCCGCCGGTAGGCGCCGAAGATGTCGCGCACCAGGGCCACCGCGAAGTTGTTCAGCGGCAGGCCGGAGATCATGTAGTCGTACACGCCCTCGCCCTCCACTTCTTGGAGCGGGGCGTGGATCAGCCGCGCCTGGCCGCGCCGGGCCTGGAACAGCGGCTCTTCCTCGAAACGTCGCTTCAGCAGAGCGACGAAGTCCGCATTGATCTCGACGATGTCGAGTCGGTCGCCGGGCTTCATCTGCCGCACGATCTCGGCGGTGACGGCGCCGGTGCCGGGGCCGACTTCGAGGACGCGGGCCGGGCCGCTGCGCCTGCGGAGCTGCGACACCAGGGCACGGGCCAGTCCACGGCTGCTCGGCAGGATCGACCCGGTGGTGTGGTACTGCCGGCGGAACTGCTGGAAGAACTCGCGGCACTCGGTCCAGTAGCGCATCCGGGCCTCGGCGGGGAGAGGTGTGCGTCAGGTTGTGACGGCAGCATACCGTTTTTTCGCCCGGGGACAACCGGAACCTCGTGGGGGCAAGCTGCCAGCTTGTCCCTCTTCACAGGGACAAGCTGGCAGCTTGTCCCCACGAGTCGCGGCCGGGATCGTTCAATGCTCGCGCCGCGCCAGCCGCTCCAGGCTCGCCCGCGCCTCCAGGCCCAGCCGCGCCGCCGGGGCCTCCCGCGCGTGCGCCTCGAACACCGGCCGCACCGCCGCCGTGCCGATACGCTCCAGCACCTCGAACGCCCGCAGCGCCTGCAGGTTCGCCGCGGACAGCGTCGCCGTGTCCAGCCGGTCGAGCAGCATCCGCACGCGCTGCCGCACCTCCAGCGACGGAGCCTCGATCAACTTCCTGCGCAGCAGCGGCTCGGCCAGCTCGCCCAGCCGCGCCAGCTCGCTGGTGGCCCGGTCGCGCACACGGTAGCGGGAGTGGTCGAGGTCGCGCACGATCTCCGCCTGCCGCTCCGGCGACAGGACCGGCAGCGGCCGCAGCCGGCCCGTGAGGAACGGCACGGCCTGCTCCGGCGCCGCCAGCAGGGCGCGGATCGCCCGGTCGGCCCGGCAAGCGTCCTCGGCACTCAGGTCGGCCCACAGTTCTTCCAGCCGCGCCTGCGTCAGCCCGGGCGCCGCCCCCTCCGCGGTATGGACGTCCCACAGCAGCACGGTGCTGTCCTTGCTGCCCGACGCCAGCGTCCGGCCGTCCGGCGAAAAGGCCAGCGCGTGGACGCCGCCGGCGTGCCCCGGCAGGCAGCGCCGCTCCTTGCGCGTCGCCACCTCCCACAGGCGCAGGCCACGGCCGGCGCAGCCCACGGCCAGCGTCCGGCCGTCGGGCGCGAAGGCCAGGTGGTACAGCCGGGCGTCGCCCACGGCGATGCGGCCGACCTCCTTGCCCGTCGCCGCCTCCCACAGCCACACGCCCTCCCAGTCGCCGGCGCCCGCGGCCAGCAGCCGCCCGTCCGGGCTGAACGCGACGGTGCGGATCGTGTCCTCATGCTTGCCGAAGGTGCGCACCTCCTTGCCGCCGGCCAGGTCCCACAGTCGCACCGAGCGATCCAGGCTGCCCGACGCCAGCCGGGCGCCGTCCGGCGAGAACGCCAGCGAGGTGATGCGGCCCTCGTGCCCCACCAGCCGCCGCCGTTCCGCCCCCGAAGTTACGTCCCACACGACCAGCAGCCCCTCGTCGAGTCCCGCGGCCAGCAGCGTGCCGTCCCGCGAGAAAGCGACCGCGCTGACCCGGCGGTCCGACGGGGCCTCCTCGCCCTTGCCGCGCGTCGGCCTGAGCTGGCGCACGCACGTGCCGCTGCCGGCGTCCCACAGGCGCACGAAGTCTTCCCGCTCACCGCCCGACGCCAGCAGGACCGACGATCCGCCGGAGCGCGTCCCGTCCGGGGCGAACGCCAGGCAGTGGACCGTGTCGGCGTGACCTTCCAGCAGGCGTAGTTCCCTGCCGGTCGCCGGCTCCCACACGCGGATGGCGGTGTCCTGCCCCTGGCGGTCGCCGCCCGCCGAGGCGAGCAGGCCGCCGTCGGGCGCGAAGGCCACGGCGTGGACGTGGCCGCGGTGGCCGCACTGCGGCCGCAGGTCCCGGCCGCTCGCCACCTCCCAGAGGTGCAGCGTCTCGGCGTCGGCGCCGGCGAGCGCGAGCGCCTTGCCGTCCGGCGAGAAGGCCAGGCCGTTCACCCAGCCCTGGTAGCCGCGCAGCG
>JBBRPS010000246.1:0-12483 GCA_038227745.1 Gemmatales bacterium
AAAACCTGCACTGAATTCAGGAGAGCCGCGACAGCCCGTGTTGTCGCGCTTTCCGCATGAATTCTGCGGTTTCCGAAGAGTGACACCACACTGTCATCGCTACCGACTTGGATGCAAGTTTTCGTGCCAGAAACACTAGTATCCCGACAGGCTCGACCTGTCGGGATACTAGCCGAGCTTGCGCACGGCGTCGCGGAAGACGTCGAGGCAGGCGCGGATGTCGGGCGCCGGGTTCTTGGCGTTGGCCTCGTACTCGATGCTGAGGTAGCCCTGGAACTTGACCTCGCGCAGGGCGCGCAGGACCGACACCACGTTTAGGGGGCCGCGGCCGAAGACGACATCGGTGTGGCGCTTGTTGTCGTGGTCCTTGAGGTGCAGGCCGAAGTTGCGCGCCCCCATCAGGCGCACCTGCGCCGCCGGGTCGAGCTTGCGGTTGAACGGCGCCTGGGCGGAGCGGATCAGGTGGCCGGTGTCCAGGCACGAGCCGATCAGGCGGTGGTGGTTCTTCACCGCCCCGAGGATGGCCTCGGCGGAGTACCAGCGGTGGAGCTGCTTGCCCTGCGGCCCGTGCGGGTGGATGGCGATGGCGATGTTGAACTCGGCGACGAGCTTGTCGAGGCTGTCGAAGCTGTCGGGGTCGGGGTCGGCGCTGAGGTAGCGAACGCCGAGGGCGCGGGCGAACTCGAACTTGCGGCGGTTGGCGGCGTGGTCGCGCGTGAAGCCCTCGACGCCGAAGGCGATGGGCGTGATCTGGTGCTCGCGGCACAGGCGCAGGACGGCCTTGATCTGCTCGGGCGTGCTGTTGAGCGGGACGTGGCCGCGGTACAATTCGACGTAACGCAGGCCGAGTTTCTGCGTCTGTTGCAAGGTCCGTTCGAGGTTGAACTCGCGGAAGCTGTAGGTCTGGACGCCGACCGTGAAGCCGCCGAAGGGGCCCTGAGCGGCGTTGCCGGCGTGAAGCAGCGCGGGGGTGGCCGCCACGCTGAGTGCGGCGGCGGCGCCGGTTCGCAGGAAGCCGCGCCGGGACAGCCCGGCCGTGTCGCGCGTGGTCATCGGGACAGACTCCTGGTGAAGAGGAAAGGGGCTCGCGGGGGGCGCTCTGCTGGCGTATCACCTCGCCGCGGAGGTGTCAAGTAGACGCGGGAAGGCGCCTGTCTTCGTCGGTCGCGGCGAAAGAGTTGGCCCGATTGATTGACATCATTTTCGGGTATGGTATACCGAATGTCTGGTGGTCCGAACGCTCACGGCCCCGTTCAGGAGTTCGCTCCATGAAAAGTCTCCTCCGCGCCGGCCTCCTCCTGGCCCCGCTCACCGCGCTGCTGCTGGTCCCGCCCGCCGACGGGCAGCGCTTCCGGCCGCCGCCGCCGCCGCCGCCCATCATCCGTCCGCCCTTCCGTCCCCCCATCCACATTCCGGAGTTCCGTCCGCCCGCCCCCCTCCCGCAGTTCCGTCCGCCGAACTTCCAGCTGCCGCAGTTCCGGCCGCAGGTACACGACGCGGCCCACATGCTCCGCATGCAGCAGTCGCAGGTCCGCACCGACTTCCAGCGCTTCCTGCAAAAATCCCCGACCCAGGCCCTGTCCACCCTGCAGTCCCGCGGCACTGTCCTCTCCGCGGCGGAGCGGCAGACCCTGGCGGTACGCGCGGCGCAGGAACTCACTCTGGCCGTGCGCCAGGCCCGCGACGTGGCGGTCGTCTCGGCACTCCTGCAAAAGGTCGCCGCCCTGGAGAAACCCTCCACGCCCCGCGCGGAGCTGCCCCCGACCGTGCGGCAGTCGGTCACCCAGTCGCGGCGGGATCTGGAGCAGCGCTTCCTCGACCTGACGCTCCGCGACGCGGGCAAGTTGATCGCCGGCGGCAAGTGGGCCGAGGCCGGTAGCCTGGCCGTCGAGCGCGGGAAGTTCCTCGGCGCGGGCGTCGAGGGGGGCGGAACCCTCACGAAGGTCGCCGCGGTCGGCAAGCGGCTCCAGTTCGTGCAGAAGGTCGAGGCCGCGCTGGCGGCCCCTGCGAAGGGCGGCCCGGGCGCGTGGCGCCAGGCCGACCCGAAGACCTGGACCGCGCTGCACGGCGATCCCCTGCCGGACAGCGTGCGGCTGGCGCTGGACGGCCTGCGGAGCTTGGCGGAGGTGCGCGCCTTCGGTGAAGGCATGGTCAAGGGCCTGTCCGAGGCGGTCGCGGTCAAGGGGGCGCTGGGCCGGCTGCGCGAGGCGCGGCCGGAGTCCGCCGGGCTGATCGACGGCCTGCAGCAGGATCTCGCCTTCAAGGCGTTCCTCGAAGGCCGGCCTGGCGAGGCGCAGCAGCTGCTCCCGGAGGGCGGGGCGCCGGAGCGCTTCGCGGCGCAGCTCCGCGACCTCAAGAAGCTCTTCATCGGCGAGGGCAACGTCGAGACCTGGCCGGCGGACCGTGCGGCCGCGGTGGAAATGCCCGGCCTGCCGCCCGAGGCGCGCGGGCCGCCCGAGGTAGTCGTGCTGATGGTGCCTAAGGCGGAAGGGCAGGCGCAGGGCGGTCGCTCTACGGCGCGCGCCGCGGCGCTCGAAGACCTGCCCCCCTGGGAGACACCCGCCCACCTCGAAGAGCCGCTGCGCCGCGCGGTCGAGGGGCAATGGCTGCCGTCCGCCCTCTTCACGTCCCGCAAACAGGCCGAGCAGGTCCGCGTCGAGGTCGGCATCCAGGCGGCCCGCTTCCAGCAGCTCGTCACCCACCAGGCCGTCAAACCCGTCGACCCGGTCGTCGCGAAGAACGATCCCGCCGCCCAGGACGACGACGCGAAACTCATCGCCGCCGTCGAGGCGCGGCTCGGCCGTCCGCTCGCCGCCGACGAGCGGCAACAGGCGCGCGCGCTGCGCCGCCTGGGCGCCGACGTGAACCGCATCTGCACCGCCCTCACCGAGGCGGCGCGGAAGCGCCAGCCGGGGCCTGTCCAGCCGTGAGCGCCCCGGAATTCGCCCGGCTCGAGGCCGAGATCGACGAGGCCCTCGCCGGCCTCGACTTCGACCGGGCGGAGCGTGCGGCCGCGCAATACCTGGGGGTAGCCGGCGCCGAGGCGCCCGATGGCCGGCCAGCCCACTCGGCGCCGTTCCGCGCCCGCTACCTCGCCGCCCAGGTGGCGCTGGCGTCCGGCAAGCTGGCGCGCACCACCGAGCTGCTCGAACCGCTGCTGCCGCTCGCGGGCGGCCTCCCCCCTGCCCTCGCCCGCCGCCTCTGGCTGCTGTCGGCAGAGGCGCTGACACGCCAGGGACAGCACGACGCGGGCCGCGCGCATTTGACGCAGGCCGAACGACTCGGCAGCGGCGCCGACGGCCATCCCTCTCAGTGGGCCCGCGAACTCTGTATCCGCCTCTGGCTCGGACACGTCGCGTCGCTGAGCGACGAGCTGGTGCGGTGCGCCAGCGTCCTGGAGCGCGAGAAGGATCTGGCCAACGCGGTGCTGCTCGCCTGCGAGGAGGGCCGGGCCTGGTTCGAGCACGGCGACGCAGGGCGGGCGGTGGAATGCCTGCGGCACGCCGAGCAGCAGGGCCGCGGACTGGGCCGCGACCCGCTGCGGGCGGAGGTGCTGCTGCAACTGGGCCGCGCGGAACATCTGCGCGGCCGGCAGCAGGCGGCGCTGGACTGCTACGCCGAGGCGACGACCTTCGCGCGGCCCGGCGGCTGGCAGCGGCCGGAGGCGCGCCTGCGCCGCCTGCTGGTCCTGCTCGACCTGAACCAGTGGCCGCAGGCCCGCGCCGGCTTCGCGGACCTGGCACGCGAGCACCCTCTCGCCGAACTGCCCGAGGAGCTGCGCGGGCTGGCGGCGGCGGTCAGCGGCCTGCTGAGTGACGACCCATCCGCACTCGCCGACGAGGAGTTGCAGGCCTACCGCCTGGCGAAGCGCGGCGACCGCGAGGCGGCGCGGGCGCTCTACCGCCGGGCGGTGGAAAAGGCCGGCTCGCCGGAGCGGCGGGCGCGGCTCGCCCTGGCCGTGGGGCTGCTGGCGTGGGGCGCCGGAGATGCCGACGAGGCGCAGCGCTACCTCGAACGGGCCGAGACGCTGGCGACGGAGTGGGACCTGCCGGAGGTGCTGTGGCGCGCCCTCCAGACGCGCGGCCGCATGGCGGCCGAGGAGGACGGCGACGACGCCCGCGCCCGCGACTACTTCGAGCGCGCCGTGGGCCTGTTCGAGCAGCAGGCCGCGGGGCTGCGCCAGCCGATGGCCCGGTCGAGCTACCGCCAGCTCGGCGCCGGCGTGCTGGAGCTGCTGCTGGCGTCCGCGTGCCGCCGCGGCGAGCCGGCGAAGGTCTTTCACTATCAAGAGCTGCAAAGGGGCCGCCTGCTGCTGGAGCTGTGGCGCTCCGAGGCGCGCGGACACGGGCGGGCGCCGCTCGGCGATTCGCCGCGGCTGGCGGAACTGGAGCGCGAGCTGACGGAAGTGGAGGAACGGCTGGCCCGTCACGACGCGGAGAGCGTCGAGCGGGACGGGGCGGGGCGACGGTCGCTGCTCCGGCAGCGGCAGGAACTGCTGCGGCAGCGCGACCGCCTGCTGGACGACTTCCTGGGCGACGTCGGTCGGCACGGCACCGCCGCCGTCCCCCTGCTGCCCGACCTGGCCCGCCTGCAACAGACCCTGCCCGTGGGGACCGTCTACGCCGCGCCGGCCGTCGCCGGTGAGGAGCTGTTCTTGCTGGTGGCGCGCCGCTCCGGCAGCCAGGTGGTCTCCGTGGGCGCCGCCGCGGCGGTCGGCAAGCAGGTCGAGGCGTTCCGGCAGCGGCTCGCGGCGGGCTTGCAGGCCTACACCGTCACAGGCCGTCTGGGGCGCCGCGACCTCGATGAGTCCCTCGCCGAACTGGGCGACGGCCCGCTCGGCGCGGCGCTGGCTGGCGCCCTGTCCCCAGGCGAGCGCCTGCTCTGGGTGCCGGACGGCCCGCTGCACGGCCTGCCGGTCCACGCCCTGCGCCGCGCCGGGCGCTACCTGATCGAACGCAATGAGGTGGTGCAGGCGTTCGGCGGGTCGCTGTGGGTACACCAGGCGCGAACGCGCGTGCCGTGGCGCCGCCGCCTCGGGCCGGCGCTGGTCGTGGCGGAGTCGCCCGCGGTGCTGGCCCAGGCGCCGCGCGAGGCGGAGGGCGTGGCGGCGACTTTCTGGCGCAGCCGTTCGCTCCACGGCCCGGCCGGCAATCGCGACGAGCTGCGCCGCCGACTGCCGCGCGCCGGCGCCGTCCATTTCGCCTGCCACGCCTATTTCGACGCGGCGCACCCGCTGGCCGCCTGCGTGGGGCTGCCGTCGGGCGAGAGCTGGCGGGCGCTCGACTGGCTGGACGAACCGGTCGCGGGGCTGCCGCTGGTGACGCTCAGCGCCTGCCGCTCCGCGGAGGTGGCGCCGCTGGTCGGCCGTGAGGTGTTCGGTCTGGCGACGGGGCTGCTGGCGGCCGGCGTGCGGGCGGTGCTGGCGGGGCTGTGGCCGGTGCCCGACGACGCGCAGACCGTGGCACTGATGTGGCGCTTCTACCGCCACCGGCTGACGAACGACCTGGGGCGGGCGCTGGCGCTGGCGCAGCGCGACGCCCTGGCCGCGCCGGATGCCTCGCCGCTGGCGTGGGCCGTGTTCGGCCTGTTCGGCGACGCCGCCGCGCTGCCCGCCCCCGGCTTCTGGCGGCGCTGGTGGCAGCGCTGGCGTCAGCGCCGGCACGCCCGCCGCTTTCCTTGAAGATCCGTTGTACCGTGAAGAAGCGGTTTGGCCTGTGGGTCAGGATTCCCATCCTGACATCGACCTGTCAGGACGGGAATCCTGACCCACAGGCCCAGGCCACTTCCAATCGAGGACACGCCCCATGGCCTATGATCGCTTCGACCTCCCGCCGAGCCACTTCCGGCTGCCGGGACGCCGCCCGCAGCCCTCGCAGCCGTTCCCGGTCCGGGGGGTGCTCAACCTCCTCCTGCTCGTCCTGGTCCTGGTGGGTCTGATCGCCTTCGGGGAAATGACGGCGGCGCACATCACGCGCGTCGTCGCGGTCCTGGCCTGTGTGGCGGTCGGTCTGCGCTGGTCAGCGCCGGCCGTGACGCCGGGCGCGGGCGGCAAGCATCGGCGGCTGTCCCGCCTCATCCGGCCGGTGCTGGCCGTCGTGTCCGCGCTCCTCGCCTGGTGGCTCGTGCCGACCGCCGAGGGGCAGAACCTCTGGGGGGCGCGGCTGCAGGCGCAGGATCTCGTCGAGCGGGCACAGGCCAACCCGGCCGGCGACTATCCCGGGTTCGCCGCCGCGGCGCCGGAGCGCGTGCGCCTGGTCCGGCTCTTCCCCCAGTACGCCGGGCCGATCCACGCAGCCGAGCGCGCCTGGCTGAAGCGGACCGTGGAGAAGAGCGTCGCGGACGCCAGGGCGTCGGAGGCGGAGCGACCGGCCCAGGCCCTGCTCCGGCTCGCGGCCCTGGAGGGGGGGCTGCGGGAGTTGCCGCGGGAGAGTGCCCATTGGATGCGCGGATACGGGTGGAGGCCGGTAGAGTTCCTCCCCGCCGCGGCCGCCGACGGCGAGGCCGGCCGGCAGACGGTACACCCGAGCGGTGCGTTCCGCACCTTGCCCGCCGGGCTCATCAACGAGGTTCAGGAGGCGCAAAGGGCGCTGCGCGAACGGGCCGTCGAGCTGGTTGTGGCGGAGGCGGTCAAACTGCGGCAGGGTGACCCGGCTGGGGCGCTGGCGCGGGCGGAGCGGGGCTTGCGCGACCTGTCCCCCTTCCTGCCCGAGGGGAGCGGACTCCGCGAACGCCTGGTGGCCGCACGGCGCGAGGCGGGGCTGGCCCTGGGGGACCGCCTGTGCGCGGACCTGAAGGCGTTGGCGCCCGGCGACCGGGCCGGCTTTGCCCGTGGCGTCCCGAAGAGGCACGAGGTCCAGAAGGAGTTCCCCGAACACCGGGACAGGCTCTGGCGGGCGGAGGTGGACTGGGTCGGCCGGACCATCGATACCGTGCTCGCGGACGTCCGGCCGCTCCTGGCGAAGGAGCCGGCCGAGGTGTCGCGGCGGCTGCGTGCCCTGGGCGCGGAATTCGCCGCGCAACTGACCGTCGCGCAGGCCGTGCGGGCGCGCCTCGAGGAGGGACGTCAGCAGGCCGTCCTCGCCCGCTTCCAGCTTGCCAAGCAGGAGGTCAAGGATCTGGTGGCCAAGGAGCGGTTTGCCGCCGCCGTGGACGTCGCCGAGCGCCTGGCCGCCGACGTCGGCGCCGAGGCGCGCGCCGTCGGCGCGTCGGCGGAGATCGACCGCTTCTGCGCGAGTTGCCGGTTCATCGCCGAGGTAGCGCGCCGCGCCGGCAAGGACAAGGCGAAGTAGCGGAGGGCGTGTGACGGCGCGAGTTGCGGGCGGCGGCTTCGGGACATATCGTATCGGGGTGCCGCTCCGCGATCCGGCCACCAAGGAGTGCCCCGGAGGTGACGACCGTGGCGACCGCTCCTGAACCGCAGACCGACCCGCGCGCCTGGCGCGCCGACACCCTCGACGAACCCGCCCACTGGTACTACCCGCTGCCCGCGGAGGCGTGGGCGGCCCTCGAAGACACGGTTGCTCCGCTGCGCCGGCAACCGCGCCCGGTGACGGACCTCACCCCCTCCGCCGAGCTGCGCGCCGCCTGCGCCCCCGCCCTGCGGCCCGTCCTGGCCGCGCTGGAGACCGGCCGCGGCTTCGCCATCCTCGACCGCGTGCCCCTGGACCGCTTCACCCCCGCCCAGGCCCAGGCCGTCTACTGGCTAGTCGGCCACGTGCTCGGCGAACCCCTACCACAGAACGTGCAAGGAACCTTGCTCTACGACGTGCGCGACACCGGGCAGGATGTACAGTACGGGGCGCGTTTCTCGGTCACCAATGCCGAGAGCAGCTTCCACACGGATAACTCGTTCGGGGACGAGGTCCTCGACTACGTCGGCCTGCTGTGTCTGCGTTCGGCGCGCTCCGGCGGCCTGAGCCAGGTGGTCAGTGCCCGGAGCGTCTGCGAAGAGCTGCGCCGGCGGCACCCCGAGGCGCTGGCTGTGTTGTCGCGGCCGGTCCACATCGACCGCCGCGGGGGCGTCCGGCCCGGCGAGGCGCCGACGACGCTGGCCCCGGTGCTCGAGTGGCGCGGCGGCGGACTGCTGTGCCGTTACCTGCGCTACTGGATCCACGCGGGCCACGACAGGGTGGGCGCCCCACTAACGGGAGAGCAGGTGCGCGCGCTCGACGCCCTTGACGAGGCGGCCGGCGATCCGGCGCTGCGGGCGGAGTTCGCCCTGGAGCCGGGGCAGATGTATTTCATCAACAACCGCTGGATCCTGCACAACCGCACCGCGTTCGCGGACCACTCCGAGCCGGAGCGGCGCCGCCACCTGGTGCGGCTGTGGCTGAAGCGGACGGCGGACGCCTGACACGCCCTGACGGATGAGCGTTGACCCAGGCGGGCGCCCCTACGCGATGGGCGAACCGAGCGCGCCGGATAGAATAGCCTCAGACCCACGGGGCGCGGCCCGTGGGCTTTCGCCAGGAGGGACGAAGACTCGCGATGTCCGAATTGACGCATTTCGACGAACAGGGCGGCAGTCGCATGGTGGATACCAGCGATAAGGCCGAGACGCTGCGCGAGGCCCGCGCCAGCGCCCTGGTCCGCATGGCCCCAGCCACCGCCGCCCTCATCCGCGACCGTGCTCTCGCCAAGGGCGACGTCCTCGAGGTCGCCCGCCTCGCCGGCATCATGGCCGCCAAGCGCACCGGCGACCTCATCCCCCTGTGCCACCCGCTGCCCATCACCTCCGCCCGCGTTCAGCTCACCTTCGACGCCAACGACCTGCTGCGCATCGAGGCCACCGTCCGCGTCTTTGGCCGCACCGGCGTCGAGATGGAGGCCCTCACCGCGGCCAGCGTCGCCGCCCTCACCGTCTACGACATGTGCAAGGCCGTCGATCGCGGCATGGTCCTCGAGCGCATCCGCCTCGAGGAGAAGAGCGGCGGCCGCAGCGGCACTTTCCGGCGCAGCGATTGACTCCGTCACACGTCCTGCGTACTATTCAATTGGATTTGAAAGTTCAGAAACTCAAACACACAGCGCGTTCCGGGGGATTGCATGAACCAGACGCTGACGGCGACCGCGGCGGCCAAGCGCCCGGCGCTCGACTGGTACGGGCCCATCGCCGCCGACCTGGAAGAGGTCGAGCGCCTCCTGACGCGGACGCTGGAGAACCCGCGGCCGGGTGTGGGGCGGCTGGTGGCGCACCTGAAGCACTACCGCGGCAAGCGGCTGCGGCCGGCGCTGCTGCTGCTGACGGCCCGCGCCTGCGGCCGCGTCACCCCCGCCCACCACATCCTCGGCGCCGTCGTCGAGATGGTCCACACGGCCACGCTGGTCCACGACGACGTCCTCGACAGCGCCACGGTCCGCCGTCACGCGCCGACGGTCAACGCCGGCTGGGGCAACCAGGCCAGCATTCTCCTGGGCGATTACCTCTTCACGCACGCCTTCCACCTGTCGAGCACCGTGGACGTGCGCGCCTGCCGGCTGATCGGCGAGGCCACGAACCGCGTGTGCGCCGGCGAGCTGCACCAGGTCTGCGAGCGCGGCAACCTGGGGTTGGGCGAGGAGGACTACTTCGCCATCATCGACGGCAAGACGGCGGAGTTGACGGCGTGCTGCTGCCGGCTGGGCGCGCTGTACAGCGGCATGGCGGACGGTGTCGTGGAGCGGCTGGCGGCGTACGGGCGGGCGCTGGGCGTCGCCTTCCAGATCGCCGACGACTTGCTCGACCTGGTGGGCGAGGAGAAGACGACGGGCAAGTCGCTGGGGACGGACCTGGAGCAGCAGAAGCTGACGCTGCCGCTGCTGCGACTGCTGGGGGAGGCGCCGGCGGAGACGGCGTCGCGCGTCCGGCAGATTCTGCGCAGCCCGGGCAATCACAAGCGCGCGGCGCTGGCGCCCTACCTGCACGACAGCGACGCGCTGGAGTATGCGCGGGGCCGGGCGGAGGAGTTCGCCGCCCGGGCGCGGGCCGAACTGGAGTGCCTGCCGCCGTCGGAGTGCCGTTCGATCCTGGCGATGCTGACAGAGCGCGTGGTGCGGCGGGAGGCGTGATCGCGGCTAAACAGAACATTCGCGAGGTGTATTTTCCATGATCCGCCGTCTGCACGCCGCCCTCGCCCTGCTGTGCCTGGCCGCGACCGCCGGCCCGCTTCTTGCCGACGACCTCCAGGCCGGCGCCGCAAAGGTGGACATCACGCCCCCGCTCGGCTATCCGATGTGGGGCTACGGCGCCCGGCACGACGCCCCCAGCAAGGGCGTCCTCGACCCGCTGCACGCCCGCGCCGTGGTCCTCGCCGTCGGCGCGGAGCGCCTCGCCATCGTCAGCCTCGACCTGGGCCGGGCGCCGACGCGGCAATCGACCGCGGCGATCCGCAAGAAGGTCAAGGCCGTGGGCGTCAACCATCTCTTCCTCGTCGCCTCGCACACCCACCACGGCCCCGTCCTGGAACTGGACAACTGGCCCAGCCCCAAGGACTCCTACGTTCGCCGCCTGGAGGAGAAACTCGCCGGCGCGATCGCCGACGCCGCGAAGGATCTGCGCCCCGCCCACCTCGGCGTCGCCGCGCGCCCCGTGGCGCTGAACCGCAACCGCCACTCGAAGCGGCCGGACCGGCCGGTGGACCACGAGTTGCTCGTGGTGCGGATCGAGGACACCGCGGGCAAGCCCATCGCGCACCTCGTCAACTTCGCCGCCCACGCGACGATGCAGGACGCGAAGCTGATGAAGTTCTCGGCGGACTACCCGGGGGCGCTGGCGGCGCTGGTCGAGAAGGAGACGGGGGCGCCGTGCCTGTTCCTGCAAGGGGCGGCGGGCGACCTGAGTCCCGACCCCGGCGCGGAGCGCGGCCCGGAGAAGTTCGGGCAGGCGCTCGGCCGGCAGGTGCTGGAACTGGCGCAGACGGCGAAATGCACGCTCGGCAAGGAGACGACCCTGCAGGCGCGGGAGGAGGAGTTTCGCTTCGGCACGCGCATCGACCTGGGGAACGCCGCCGTCAAGGCTCTCTACTCGCGAGCGTTCTTCCCCGCGTTGATCGAGTTCTACGAGCGCGAATATCGTGAAGGGATCCGGCCGCGGCTGACGGCGGCGCTGCTCGGTGGGCGCATCGGCCTGGTCGGCGTCTCGGGCGAGTTCTTCTGCGGCCACGCGCTGAGCCTGCGGAAGCGGGCGCGCCTCGACCACTTGCTGTTCCTGGGTTACTGCAACGACTACCAGCAGTATTTCCCGACGATCGAGGGGGCGGCCGAGGGCGGCTACGGGGCGGACGCGCCGGTGGCGCCGGTCGAGGTCGGCGCCGGCGAGCGTATGATGGACCGCGCCCTGATTCACCTCTACCAGATGCGCGGCAAGCTCCTGAAAACCGGGGCGAAAAAGTAAGGGCGGTGGTGGCCATCCTGGCCACGGCCGCGCCTGGGGAACTGTCGGCCCTTTTTCCCGCCCGGCCCCACTCATGTCAGCAGGGGATTGCACTCAGGAACGAGGCTGTGCGCCTTGAGCGTGGCAAGCACCGAACCCATGTAGAACGGCTCGACCTGGTCGTCTCGGTCACGCTCGGGAAGGATGATCATGGCATTGGGGATGGTTTTGTGTTCAAAGACATACCGTGGCTTGCCGTATATCTCAAGGCCACGCTGGCTGAAACCCACTTCGCACAACTTCTCATACAGTTTCCCATAAGTAATGGCAGGCGTCATTTTCTCAGGTCTCCTTCGGCTTCGGGTTGCTCCGGAGGGTCTCCTTGACGGTCCGCAGGATTTCCTGTTTCCGCTGCGCATCATGCGAATGGTTTGGACACCCAGCACCTGCTTCCGGGGGATATGCACCCGGACGGTATCCGCCGCTGGCTTGGGCTTATGTGTCCGGTCGTAATCCTGGATGTGGAGCCAGTAGGCTTCCTCAAAGCAGGAGTCGTAAAGGATCAGGAACACAGGCATTACCTCCTCGCTCCAGAGGCGGTAGTCTTTCGTGCTGAGTGGGAGAGAAAAAGACTCTTCCCGCGCCAGTTCATACTCGTCGATTCTGGCGGTGGCCTTGAGCTGCAGGGGCACCTGCTCAGCTTCAAGGTTACCCTGTTCATCGAACGTTTCCAGCCTCAGATCGTACCCGTAGTCCGGATCGGACCGCTGCACCACGTGGCCGCACTTGAGCACCAGGCGCTCCACAAAATTAATGCTCAACGCAGCGATCACATGCTCGCGTGTCCGCTGCTTTCCTGGGGTCGGGCCACTCGTCGGGGCGGCTGGTTTTGATTTCTTGGCCATGCCATTCCAGCTTTGACTTTCATCCTTCTGCCGATTTTTGTTATTGTCCCACCCAGCCGAAGAAAGGTCAACGTGGGTCAGGCTGGGACAGGGTTGAGGAACCGCCGTGGCAGGCGCCGGGCAGCGCAGCTGCGCGGGCGCCTCGGCACTGCCCGGCGCGCAATCCGGACGCCCCCGCCCTGCGGCGGCCTCTGCGGAACATCTGTGGAAGACGCTGCGTCACCCGGA
>JBBRPS010000247.1:0-12481 GCA_038227745.1 Gemmatales bacterium
AACCTGAGCGACCTGGGCGCGACGCCGGCCGAGGCGCTGACCGGCCTGCTCGCCGGGGTCGAGGAGCAGTCGCAGCAGTCGGTCGCCCAGGAGGACCCCATCAACTGGGCGCGCCAGGCGCTGACGCGAGTGCGCGAATGGGTCGGCAGTGGGTCGGACGCCAACCAGGAGGGCAACGACTGGCGGCGGAGCAAGCTAAACCGTGCCCTGACGAACGCGGCCCAGAAGGTGGCGGAGGAGTGGGACCGCGAGATGACGCGGGAGGTGCTCGCCCTGATGGAGCACCCCGGCGCCCGCCTGGCCGCCGCCGAGGCCGCCCTGAATGGCCTGATGGAGTTCTGCGTGGCGGCCGGCAAGGAGCAGCGGCAGCGGCTGGCCCAGCTGGCGCCGCGGACCGCGCAGCTGTGGCAGCAGCTCGAGACGAGCCTGCGCGACTGCGCCACCGGGGGCGGCGGCTTCCGCCTGTTCGGCGGGCGGTCCACGCGCCGCCTGCTGCGGGCCTTCATCGACTGCCTCGCGCAGTACGCCCGCCAGCGCTTCACCGAGGAGGCCATCTGCGCCTGCCGGCACTTCTTCGCCCAGTGGCAGGCGCGGCTGACCGACCGGCTCCGCGACGTGGGTTTCTGCCGGCAGCGGCTGCGGCACTTGCAGGAGAACCTCGATAACGTCTCGGTGGATTCCGACGAGGAGATGGCGGGCACTGTGGTGGGTTCCGACTCGACCATGAGCCGCTCGCCGGCGCCCTCGACGGAGGCCTACTGGGAGGCGATCCGCCAGTCGCCGACGGCGCGGGTCGTGCTGCCGGACCAGGAGGAGGACCTGGAGCGGGCGGCGTGCCGGTTCCTGCAGCGGCTGGAGTCGGAACAGTGGACGGACCTGGACCGCGAGCTGCACGAGCGCGTCCTGATGCCGCGCGGCGGCCTGCACGGCGCCTGCATCAACAGCGGCGACATGACGCGCACGCTGACGGTGCCGCTGCTCGACGAGGCGATCACGCTGCTGGGCCGGCACCTGCCGATCATGGACGTGGCGCAGATCCTCGGCGCCGAGCTGGGTGTCAGCCCGGAGGCGGCGGTGGGGCCGCATTTCGAGAAGAGCACGAAGGAGTACCTGGAGCGCTCGGTGCCGCTGTTCGCCCGCCCGCAGGGCGCCGGACAGTCGCAGTTCTTGCTGATCCCGGCGAGCGAGGTGGGCAAGACGCTCGGCGACGCTTTCGTCAAGGCGCTGCCGGAGTTGAAGGTGGTGCGCGTGCCCGGGCAGGCGGACCTGATGTTCTGCCGCGAGCAGGGACCGCTGACGGTGCAGGATCTGCAGCGACTGCTGCGGCCGTGCCGCGTCACCTACGAGGCCGTCGCGATGTCCCCGCAGAGTTCGCCGCACGCCCGCTTCGACATCACCGACTGGGTGCCGCTCGATCCGTGAAAACGATTGCGACGAGCGGATGGTTACTTCGCGGACCCCGGCGCGAACACCGGAGACTCCGTCGGCGGCGGCTGGCCGTCCAGGCTGCCGCCCTTCCGCGGCCCCAACACCTCTTCCAGGTCCTCGCGGTAGATCTCCTCCCGCTGAAGCAGCACCTCGACCACGCGGTCCAGTTCGGTGCGGTGCCCTTCGAGCAGTTCGTAGGCGCGGACGTCCGCCTCGCGCAGCATGCGCTGCACCTCCTCGTCGATCACGGTCGCCGTCTCCTCGCTGAAGTCGCGCGGCTCCTGAATTTCCTTGCCGAGGAAGACGTGCTCCTCGCCGATGCGGAACGACATCGGGCCGAGCCGGTCGCTCATGCCCCAGTGCGTTACCATGTAGCGGGCCAGCCGCGTCGCCTCCTTCAGGTCGTTCTCGTGGCCCGAGAAGGGCTGATTGAAGACCAGGCGGTCCGCGGCCCGGCCGCCCATCAGCAGGATCAGGCGCGCCCGGAAGTAGTCCTGACCGTGGTGGTAGCGCTCCTCCTCGGGGACGCTGAACGTCACACCCAGGGCGCGGCCGCGCGGGATGATCGACACCTTCTGCGGCGGGTCGGCCTCGGGCTCGTACCAGGCGACCAGGGCGTGGCCGGCTTCGTGGTACGCCGTCATGCGCTTGCCCTCGGGCGTCAGCACCTCCTCGCGCTTCGGCCCCATCAGCACGCGGTCGGCGGCGCGCTCGAAGTCGGTGCGGTGGATGCGCGTCTTGTTCTCGCGCGTCGCCAGCAGCGCCGCCTCGTTCGCCAGGTTGCGCAGGTCGGCGCCGGTCATGCCGATCATCTTGCGGGCCAGCGCCTCGAGATTGACGTCGTCGCCAAGGGGCTTGTTGCGCGTGTGGACCTTGAGGATCGCCAGGCGCCCCTGCCACGTCGGCCGGTCGATGGTGACGTGGCGGTCGAAGCGGCCGGGCCGCAGCAGCGCCGAGTCGAGCACATCGGGGCGGTTAGTCGCCGCGATCACGATCACCGATTCGTTCGGCTGGAAGCCGTCCATCTCGCTGAGGATCTGGTTGAGCGTTTGCTCGCGCTCGTCGGAGCCGCCGCCGACGCCGGCGCCGCGCATGCGGCCGACGGCGTCAATTTCGTCGATAAATAAAAGACATGGACTATTCTCTTTGGCGGTCTTGAACATATCGCGGACGCGGCTGGCGCCGACGCCGACGAACATCTGGATGAACTCCGAGCCACTGATGGAGAAGAACGGCACGCCGGCCTCGCCGGCGACGGCGCGAGCCAGCAACGTCTTGCCGGTGCCGGGCGGGCCGATCAGCAGCACGCCCTTGGGCACCTGGGCGCCGAGGCGCTGGAACTTTTGCGGCTCCTTGAGGAAATCGACGATCTCCTGCAGCTCGCTCTTCGCCGCCTGCATGTCCGCCACGTCCTCGAACGTGACGCGCAGCTTGGTCTTCTCGTAGCGCTTGGCGGGGCTCTTGATGTAGTTGCTCAAAAAGCCGCCGCCGAGCGGGTCGCGGAAGCGCGGCAGGAGGAAGAAAAAGAAGATCGCCAGCAGGATCAAGGCGGGGAGCAGCAGCATCAGCAGCTGCGGGATCCAGGCGCCGTGCTCGTCCTGCCGGCCGAACGGCACGAAGGCTTCGGCCAGCTTCTTCGTGACGTCGCCGCTGCGGATCGCCGACTCGGGCACGAGCGAGGTGAAGCGCTTGCCGCCGCGCATCTGCTTCTGCAGGGCCTCGCTGAGTTTGGCGCCCTCGGTGAACTCGCCCTCGATGCGCTCGGGGCCGATGAACACCACCTTCTTGATATTCGCGTTCTCCTGGCGGACGGCGTCGCGGCCGTCCTTGGCGATCTGGAGGACCTCGGAGTAGAGGATGGCGGTGCCGCTGCCTATGCCGACCGTGAACACCAGGACCACGACGAGCATCAGCAACAGGACCAGCCACAGCCAGCTACCGGGCGCCGGGGGATCCGGACGGCGGCGGTTCCTGCCGGGGGGGTTCTGCTGCTCACGCGGGGAAGGCATGGATCGTCCTCACACGGCGATACCCCGGGCCGCCCGGCGTCGAGCGCCGCGCCCGGGGACGGAAGATTCCATTAAGATAGCAAACCAGCGGAAGCCTGACTATGGCGATAACCCCGTGCCGGCGCGGGGGGGAGGGAGAGGAACGTGGCCCTGTCGTGGCTCTGGTCGTGGTGGCGCCGGTCGGTGCGGCTGGGGCGGCTGCGGGTGGTGATGTATACGCGCCGCGGGTGTCACCTGTGCGAGGAGGCGTGGGCCTTGCTGGGGCGGCAGCGGCGGCGGTACGGCTTCGCGCTGGAGGCGGTGGACGTGGACACCGACCCGGAACTGGTGGCGCTGCACGGCAACTGGGTGCCGGTCGTGACGGTGGACGGCAAGGTGAGGTTCCGCGGGGGCGTCAACGCGGCCCTGCTGGAGCGGTTGCTGCGGGCGGAGGCGCGAACCCCGTAAGGGAAAGGGCAGGATTTGTTACCCCGTAGGACGGCTCTCCTGAGCCGTCCGGACGGCTCAGGAGAGCCGTCCTACGGGGCTACGATCCCCTGCCACTCGCCTGAGCGCACGGGCTGCAACCCGTGGGTTCGAGAACGGGATCACGACGGCGGCGGGGCCTCGGCCGTGTCCGTCTTCTCCGCGGGCGCCTCCTGAGGGGGCGCGGCCGCCTCGGCCGGAGGCGTCTCCGCGACCGGAGCCGGAGGTCGGGGCGGCGTCTGCTTCGCCGCCAGCAGAGCGCTCAACTCCGCAAAGGTGCGCAGCGGGGCCTTGCCCGCAAGGGCCTCCTGGGAGAGCTTCGGCTTGGGCGGCTCGCGGCGGGGCTTGCGGGGCGGCGGCGGGGTGGGCCTGGGGGACGGCGTCGGCCTGGCGGTCCCCTCGGCGGTCGCGGTCGTCCCCGAAGCGTCCCCGCCGGCGGGTTGGCGGGCGCCGGGCCGGTGGGGTGCGGGGCCGCGCCCCGGGCCGCGACCTTGCTGGGCGCCGCCGGCACCTTGCCCCTGGGGGCGCTGCGGCCGGCGCGCGCCGCGCGGCGGACCGCCCTGGCCCTGCTGGGCGGGCGCGGCGGCGGGCCTGCGCTCCGGCGCCCGCCGCTCGGTCCCCGGCTTGATCATCGACAGCGACACGCGGTGCCGTTCCTTGTCCACGGTCAGCACCCAGACGGTGACCACGTCGCCGACCGCCACCACGTCGTACGGGCTCTTGATGTAGCGGTTGGCCATCTGGCTGATGTGGACGAGGCCGCTGTCCTTCAGGCCGATGTCCACGAACGCGCCGAAATCGACCACGTTCAGGACGGTGCCCTTCAACTCCATTCCGGGGACCAGATCCTCGAGTTTGAGGATGCCCTTGCGGAAGATCGGCGGTGGCAGGTCTTCGCGCGGGTCGCGGCCGGGGCGAGCCAGGGAGTCGAGGATGTCGCGGACCGTCGGGGCGCCGACGTCGAGCTTGGTGGACAGTTCTTCGGGCGACAGGCCCTTGAGCTTGCCGCGGAACTCCTCGGCGCGGCCGCGGTCCTCGACCACGTCGGGGCGGTAGCCCATCTCGCCGAGGATGCGCTGCGTGACCTCGTAACTCTCGGGGTGGATCCAGGTGCGGTCGAGCGGGTTGTCGCCGGCCTGGATCTTGAGGAAGCCGGCCGCCTGGGTGAAGCGGGCGGGGCCGATGTTCGGCACCTGCATGAGCTGTTCGCGCGTCTTGAACGGGCCGTTCTGCTTGCGGTACTCGACGAGGTCGCGGGCGACCATCTGGTTCAGCCCGGAGACGTGGCGCAGCAGCGGGACGCTCGCAGTGTTCAGATCGACGCCGACCTGGTTGACGCACGACTCGATGACGCCCTCGAGGGACTCCTTGAGATACCTTGGGTTGACGTCGTGCTGGTAGAGGCCGACGCCGATGCTCTGCGGATCGACCTTGACCAGTTCGCTCAGCGGGTCCTGGAGGCGGCGGCCGAGGGAGATGGTGCCGCGCAGGGTGGCGTCGTAGTTGGGGAACTCCTCGCGGCCGACGGCGCTGGCGGAGTAAACGCTGGCGCCGGCCTCGTTGACGATGACGTAGGCCAGGTCGGGGAGCTTGTCGGCGATCAGCTCAGAGACGAACTCCTCCGTTTCGCGGCAGGCGGTGCCGTTGCCGATGGCGATGACGTTCAGGCCGTGGCGCTTGATGAGGTCGTACAGCTTCGTCTTGGCCTCTTCGCGCTTGTTCCGCGGCGGCGCGGGCGCGGGGGCTGGAGGAGGCGGGGCGGCCTCGGGCGCTGCCGGGGCGGCGGCTTCGGGGGCCGGCGGCGCGGCGGCGGCTTCGGGGGCGGCGGGCGCCGACTCGGGGGGCAGGGGTGCTGCCTCGGGAGCGGGCGTCGCCTCGGGGGGCGTAGCGACAACAGCCGGCGCCGGCGTCACGGCCGTTTCCGGGGTGCCGGCAGGGGCGGGTGCCGGGGCGGGCGGCTCCGAGGTTGGCGCGGCCGCAGCCGGGGGTGCTGCCGCGGGGGTCGGGGCCTGAGTCGGGGCGTGACCGCCCTTCTCCTTCTTGCCGTGGCTGCCGTGCGGGAAGACGACCGCGTCTTCGAGGAGGTTGCCCGTCTCGTCGAGGGCGGCGATCTTGCAGCCGGTGCGGAAGCCGGGATCGACGGCGAGCACGCGGCGGCCGTTGAGCGGCGGCTGCAGCAGCAAGCTGCGGAGATTGCGGGCGAAAATGCCGACGGCGTGCGCCTCGGCCTCCTCGCGCAGCTCGCGCCGGATCTCATTCTCGAGGCTCGGCAGCAGCAGGCGGTTCAGCGCGTCCTCGACGACCGTCTTGAGGAAGGTGGCGTGAGGCGAGCGGTACGCCGAGTCGGGCGACAGCGGCTCGCCCTCGACCTGCGCGACCGGCGGCAGCGGGGCCGGCGCGGGCGGTGGCGGCGCGACTTCGACCGGCGGCGCGACTTCGGCCGGCGGCGCGGCCTGCGCCTGTTCTCCCTCGGGGGGCGGGGCCTGCGCCTGTTCTCCCTCGGGGGGCGGGGCCTGCTGGCCCTCGGCGGCCGGGGCCGGCGGCGGCGCGGCGGGGGCGGGCGGCTGCGCCGGCAGCCGCTGGAGGTACTCGGCCAGGGCATGGAGGGCGGCGGCGCGCACGGTATCGACGCTCCACTCCATGCTGACCTTGAGCGCGTTCTCCTTCTCGCCGCGGTTCAGCGCCAGGATGCGGTGCGGCGGAATCTGCCTTGCCGGCTCCGTGAACTGGAAATAGTCCTTGTACTCCAGCCCCTGCCCTTCGGCGAGCTTCTCGCTCCTGGCCGAGCTGAGCTTGCCGGTTTCCCACAGGACGCCGCGGACCGTGGCGCGGACGTCGGCCGTCTCCGCCACCATCTCCGCGAGGACGTGCTGCACGCCGGTGCGGACCTCGTCCGCCGTGTTCAGCTCCTTCTCCGGATTGACGAGGGTGGGGAGCATTTCGTCGAGGTGGGTGACCGCGGGGTCGCGATACCAGACGGCCAGCGCCAGCGGCTCCAGGCCGCGCTCGCGGGCGATGGTGGCCAGCGTCCGCTTCTTGGGCTTGTAGGGGAGGTAGAGGTCTTCGAGGCGCTTGGAGGTGTCGGCGGCGAGGATGGCGCTGCGCAGGTCGTCGGTCAGCTTGCCCTGGCCCTCGATGCTGCGGAGGACGGTCTGTTTCCGCTCGGCGAGCTGGCGGGCGAGGGTGACCCGCGTCTGGATCTGGCGGATCACCTCCTCGTTGAGCCCCCCCGTCCGCTCCTTGCGGTAGCGGGTGATGAACGGGACGGTGTTGGCCTCGTCGAGCAACTGGACGACGGCCTCCACCTGGACTTTACGGATCTGAAGGTCCTGGGCGATCCGTGAGAAGTCCACCGCCCGTATTTCGTGGTGTTCAACGCCTTTGGGCATCACTGATGGCTGCATTGTCTTTCACTCGACGCCTGAGGCGTCCTCGACCAGGGGGAAGTAGGGTCCGGTCGGACTACTGTAGCGCCGCCGGGCGCACGTGTCAAGTCGGCTCTGCACTTTGAGACGCCCCGAGGGCGGCGATGCTCCGGGAGCGGCTTGCGGCCGAGCCCCCAACCGGGCCAGGCCGCAAGCCGCTCCCGGAGCCTTCCCCACGCCGATCCCGGTCACCCGATCCGGATGATCTTCGCGACCGAGGGCACGCCGTTGCTGAGCAGGAACATCAGGTAGTGCCCTGGAGGGGCGAGGTTCGGATTCGACGGCGCCGTCACTGTCAGCGCGCCGGTCGTCCGGCTGAACGGCACGCTGACGAACCGCTGGTTGGCGTCGAAGGCGTGCGTGGTGGACGGCAGGCGAATCAGGTTCACCGCCGTCACGTTCGCCGCGTCGGGGGTGCCGACGGTGAACGACTGGCCGTAGCCCACCGCGTCCGGGGCGGCGGCGATGGTCGGCCTGGTCCCGGCGAACAGGTAAGACGGCGAGTAGATTTCCGCATCGTTGTGGACGCCGGTGGCGCCGGCCCCTTCGCCCCCGCCCGAGGAGACGACCCGGCCGTCCGGCAGCAGCAGGGCGGTGGAGTGGTAGCCGCGCGTCACCTGTGCGGAGGGCAGGGTCGTCCAGGTCTCGCTGCCCGGATCCCAGACTTCCGCGGGCAGCACCGGGTTGCGCTCGTTGTTGAACCCCGCCGGGCCGACCCCGCCCGTCACGAGCACCTTGCCGTCGGCCAGGAGGCTGGCGTTGAGGTGCCGTCGCCCGAAGGCCAGCGGCGCGACCGTGCGCCAGACAGGAGTGGCGGCGTTGAGGTCGATGACCTCGGCGGTGGCGGTGGCGTCGTCGTTGGGGGTAGCGCCGTTGTTCACGTCGCCGCCGCCGACGATCAGGATCTTGCCGGGGGCGTACAGCACCGCGGCGCCGTAGGTGCGCAGGCCGAAGTTGCTGTCGGGCCCCCGCGTCCAGGAACCCGTCCCCGTGGTGTCCAGGAACCAGGTGCTCTTGTCCGGACCGGCCTTGAAGACGCGGCCATCGGGCGCCAGGAACATGCGCGGGTAGAGGTCCACGCCGAGGGCGGCGGCGTTGACGGCCTGCGCCTGGGCGCCGGTGAGATTGCGCCAGGTCCCGGTCGCCGGCTGCCACACCTGGGCGAGCGTGTTCTTGTTGAAGACGGTATCGATGCTGCCGGAGGTCACCAGCACGTCGCCGTTGGCGAGCGTCGTGTTGGTCGGATACCAGCGGCCGGCGTTCATGTCCGGCAAGGGCGTCCAGGTGTTGGCGAACGGGTCGTAGACGGTGGCGTTCTTCACGCCAACGCCGTCCTGGGTCGCGTCCCCCTCATCGGGGTGCCCGCCGGTGACGAGCAGGCGGCCGTCCGCCAGGAAGGTGTGCCCACTGCAAAAGGCGTCGTAACCGGCCAGCGCGGGGATGCTGACCGTCTGCGTCACCGGATCCCACAGGCGGGCGTTACCGAGCCGGTCCCAGAACATGACCCGCCCGGTGGGCAGCAGTTGCATGTGGATGGCCAGGATGGACAACGGCTGGATGTCGCTCCAGTGACCGAGGGACCGCGCCGTCTCATTATCGACAATGGTGACCGCGGCCGCCGACGGGCCGACCAACTCCGCCCCGCCCGTGGGATTGCTCAGGGACACCTGCACCAACAGGTCGCCCTCCCGAGCCGGGTCGGGGAGGACCGGCACGCTGAAGGATTTGGTGGTCTCCCCGGGAGCGAACGTGAGCATGCCGGAGACAGGGGTAAAGTCCGCGCCGGCCGTCGCCGTGAGCCCGGTGGCGGAGAACCGCACGGTCACCGCAGCGCTCGGGAGCCTGTTCCGCTGATACCAGGTGGCCGGCGCCTGACCGAACTGGCCCGTCGGGTCGAACACGCCGACAGTGCTGACGCCGTTGCCGTCCCAGTCGGCGGGGATGGGCCTCCACATCGCACCCCCGTAAGCGAACATCCCGGCGTCGGCGGGGCCGGCGCTGTTGCTATTCCGCAAATACCAGGTGGCCGGCAGCTGACCAAACTGACCCGTCGGATCGAACGCGCCCACGGTGGTCTGGCCGTCGCCGTCCCAGTCGCCTGTCACGGGCACCCAGCCGGGCGCCCCGTAGGTGAACCGGCCGGCGTCGGGCGCGCCCGGGCTGTTGCTGTTCCGCAAATACCAGGTGGCCGGCGGCTGACCAAACTGACCCGTCGGATCGAACGCGCCCACGGTGGTCTTCCCGTCGCCGTCCCAGTCGCCTGCCACGGGCACCCAGCCGGGCACCCCGTAGACGAACTGGCCGGCGTCGGGCGCGCCCGGGCTGTTGCTGTTCCGCAAATAGAACGTGGCCGTCGCGGGGTCGAAGACGCCGATGGAGGTGACGCCGTCGCCGTCCCAGTCGCCTACGACCGGGATCCAGCCCGGCGCCCCGTACTGGAAGGGCTTGAAGTCGGGCGCGCCCGGGCTGTTGCTGTTCTTCAGATACCAGGTGGCGGTGTTGGGGTCGAAAGCGCCGAGGGTGGCGACACCGTCGCCGTTCCAGTCGCCCGCGACCGGGATCCAGTCGGCGGCGCCGTACGCGAACGGCGCGACGTCCGGGCCAACGCCGGCCGGCGTCCGCGTGACGGTGACCTGGGCGGCACCGCCCGTTTCCGCGGCGCTGGTCGCGGCGGCGCTGAACGAGAGCGTCCCCTGCAAGGGGCGGAGGAAGCGCACGTTGACGTTGTCGAGGTCGAAAGCGGCCGTCTCGCCGCCCGCCCGCGCCCCGAAATGCACACGGCCTTCGTAGGGGGTGTAGCCGGCGATGTGGAAGCGGTCGATGACGGTGACCGGCGCCTGCTCGCGGGCGGGCGAGAGCAGGACGCTGACGTCCGCCCCGCCGCCGCCGGCCTGGACGAGGATCCGCGTGTGTGTCCAGATGCCCCTGGCCAGGTCGAGCACGGGTGTCACGTCCACCTGGGTCAGCACGGCGCCGTTGAAGTGGAGGGAGATGCTGTTGCTGAAGACGTTGCCGCGGATGTTGGGGGGACCGATGTCCCCAATGTCGGCATTGCGGTAGATGTCGAACCCGACCCCGAGAGAACCGGTAAAGTTCGGCTCTTCCGCGGTCCCGCCCACGGGGCCGGTGCTCCCGTAAGTCTGGGTGTTCAGCAGAGCGAAGCCGAAGCCGTCCGCCCGTCCGTTCCCGGGGGTGATGCGGAAATCGAAGTCGGCCACGAGCTTCTGAGACGGGCCGGCGTTGGTGCGGTCGAACGCGATGGTGTTGAAACTGGGGGGCATGGGCGTGGGATCGGCGGAGACCAGCCGGAGGAACTTGCCGGTGCCGGTCGGCCCTCCGTCCATCACGGTGGGCTCGGGGCCGTTATTGAACTGCCCCGGGACAAAGTGACTGCCCATGTCGGGGGCGTTAAAGGTCTGAACGGTGGCGACCGGGACACAGCGGTCCTCCAGCGGTTCAAGGGTAAGGGGCGTCCGCCGCCGTCGCGGTTTCGCGGCAGGCGGCCTTGCTGGGAACAGGGATCTCAGGAAACGCAGGGAGAAGTTCATGAGGGGCCTCATGGTTCGACCTTGCTTTGGGAGCGGGGGCGCCCCCGGGAACCAGCGGCCGCCGGGCCAGGTGAGCACGAGGGGCGACGGGGCGCTGTGCGAGATGGGTGCTTCGGCTGCCGGAGATGGGGATATTATCGCCCCTTGACGCGCCCCAAGCAAGCGCTTTTCGGGATCCAATCTGTCCCTGTCGCGGGAGGCTGCCTCTCCGGTGGCGTCCGCCGCGCGGCTCGCAGGACAAGCGGCCGGCTTGCGCCCAAGGAGAGGGACAAGGCGGCCGCTTGTCCTACGAACCCCAAGCCACGCCTCGGGGTGGAAGAAAACCCGCGGCCGCTCGCGAGAAGCTGATAGAATACCCTCCAAGGGAGTGGGGTCGTGCATTCTTCCGTCCTTTCGTGAACCGCCATGCCACGTTACCTGATCGGCATCGATCTCGGCACCACGAACAGCGCTCTGGCCTACATCGACCTGGAGCGGCCGCGGCGCGGCCCGCCGGGCCAGGCCGAGGTCCGGCCGTTCCCCGTGCCGCAGCTCGTCGCCGCCGGCGAGGTCGCCAACCGCCCGCTCCTGCCGTCGTTCCTCTACCTGCCCGGCCAGCACGACCTGCCGCCCGGCGCCACCGCCCTGCCGTGGAACCCCGACCCCGGTTACGTCGTCGGCGAGTTCGCCCGCAACCACGGGGCCAGGGTCCCCGGTCGCCTCGCCACCTCCGCCAAGTCCTGGCTGTGCCATGCCGGCGTCGATCGCTCGGCCCCGCTCCTCCCCTGGAGCGCCCCGCCCGACGTGCCGCGCATCTCGCCCGTCGAGGTCTCCACGCGCTTCCTGCGCCACCTCGTCGAGAGCTGGAACCACGTCATGGCGCGGGACAATCCCGACTATCGCCTGGAGAAGCAGCCCGTCGTGCTGACGGTGCCGGCGTCCTTCGACGACATGGCCCGGACGCTCACGGTCGAGGCGGCACGCAAGGCCGGCATCGAGAACCTCACCCTCCTGGAAGAGCCGCAGGCCGCGTTCTACTGCTGGCTGTCCATGCACTGGGCGCGGGAGGCCGGCCGCCTCAAGCCGGGCGCGTACTGCCTGGTGGTGGACGTGGGCGGCGGCACCAGCGACTTCAGCCTGATCCAGGCGGTCGAGCAGCAGGGCGAGCTGGCGTTCGTGCGCCAGGCGGTCGGCGACCACCTGCTGCTGGGCGGCGACAACATGGACCTGGCGCTGGCGAAGTCCGTGGAGACGAAGCTGCCCGCGGCGGGCCGCCTCGACGCGGCCCAGTACGGCACGCTCACCCAGGCCTGCCGCCAGGCCAAGGAGGTGCTGCTGGCGCCGAAGCCGTCCGACTCGTACGCGGTCACGGTCATGGGCCGCGGCCGTTCGGTGATCGGCGGCGCCCTGCACACGGCGCTGACGCCCGCGGACGTGCGCCGGGTGATCTTCGACGGCTTCTTCCCCGAGGTGCCGCGCGACGCCGAGCCGGTGCGCGGGGCGCGCGTCGGCCTGCACGAGATGGGCCTACCCTACGTCAGCGATCCCGCCATCACGCGCCACCTCGCCGCCTTCCTCGGGCGGCACCTGCCGGGCCAGGCGGGCGCGGCCGGAGGCGCGGCGCCCG
>JBBRPS010000248.1:0-12477 GCA_038227745.1 Gemmatales bacterium
TCGCTGGGCATTGTCCGTGCAGCTTCAGAACAAAACCGTTACGGGCAGCATCGAGAAGAAACGCCTCCAGACAGGATGGAACGACAAGAACTTGGAGAAGCTATTGGAGCTTTTTTAGGGTTTTTGATGCGATTACCCTGCTTGCTCACCCCTCAAAAGAGGACGGCCTGGCACACGGTGAAGACGACGAAATAGATGCTGGCCAGCACGCAGATTGCCAGGAAGAGGGCCGCGGCCCACGCCCCGGGCGGCAACCCGCCGCCCGGGCCGCCTCTCTGGTTCTCCTCCATCCCCGCAGCCCCCGGTCATTTGGTAGTGTCCGTGCAGTATTGCCAACCTTCAAAATGCCAGCTATTTCCGCGAACTCCGGAAGCGCCGACTTTTCGGCGCCGAACCGGCAACCGTCTACTCGCACAAGACTTACGTCATCTTGGCAATACTGCGGGGACACCACCTCACCTTGCTGCTGGCCCTCGCGGCCGCCGCCGTCAAGCTGTGCATGCGCTACCGCGAGAGCGGCTTCAAGGGAATGCTCGCCCCGGGGCGGTCACCCTCGGGCTGATAGCCGTCGTCTTCGGGAGCTACTTCGGCTACCAACTGCTGTCCCGCACGCCGCGGGCCCAGGGGCCGAAGGCGCCGCCGCCGGGCTTCATGACCGGTGCGGCCATCTACGCGATGGTCCACGCCGACCTCGAAGCGCAGCCCGGCGACCGGCAAGCGCAGCGGCGCTACTTCAGTCTGGCCCATCTCCTCCATCAGCCGGGCGTCACCGAGGAGGTGCTTCGGGCGCACCGCCTCGCCCTCCCCGAGACCGTTCAGTCGTTCACCCGGTCGGGCCGGGCGGTGCTGCACGCCGTCGCCAAGTCTCAGGACACGATCTTCGCCATCGACCTCGACCAGCTCGGCTGGGACGCGAGCCACTGGGCGCGGCTGCTCAAGGGCTACCGCTACGGCCTGGACTATGAAACCGCCGCCGCGGTCTACCGCAAGACCGGCTGCGCCCAGCCGCTGATCCGCGGCGACTGGTTCGTCCTCGCGGTCCACGGCACAGCGCTGGGGCGCGAGCTGCGCGGGGGCGCGGACGATCCGCTCATGGGCCACTGCGCGGAGGCCGTCCAACAGGTCGGCGACTGGTATCAGCGCGACCTGACCCGCGAGACGATGGCGGCGGAGCTGGGCCTGGCGACGCCGGACGAGTTGGCGGCCAGGCAACGGCTGACGGGGCTTGATCCGCAGCGGCCGCTGCCGCGCGCGGAGTGGGAAGCGGTGCAAGGGGCCGTGTCGCGCTTCCAGAAGACTGCCCGCTCGCTGGGCCTGGCGGGCTGCTACTCGGAACTGTGACCGGAAAGGGTGAGGAGGACCAAACCATGAAAGTGCTCGCTCTCCGGCTGGCGGCCGGTCTGGATGAAGCTCGGGTGGGGAAAACAGCCGGCCCAGCCCGGTACCGTATGGGTGAAGACGGACGACGTCCGGAAAGCGCTGCCCAGGCAGGCGGTGCTCATCGAGATGGTCCGCATCACGCCCACGGCCGGCAAGCCGCGCTACGCCGCGTGGGTCATCCCGCCGGCCGGCGCGGGGGCGGTGCGCGTCTTCGACCTGGGCGACGCGGCCGCCGTCGAGGCCGACATCGCCGCCGTCCGCAAGGGCCTGGACGGTGCGCTGACGGAGATCCGCCGCTACGACGAGGCGAACGCGGAAGCAGAGCTGAAGAAGGCACTGACGGCGGTCGCCGTCCGCCTCCTGCGGCCGCTGGAGCCGGCCATCAGCTCGTACGAGGAGTGGGTCCTGAGTCCGGACGGCCCGTTGTGGCTGCTGCCGTGGGCGGCGCTGCCCCTGAGCGACGGCCGTTACGCGGTCGAGGGGCACACGCTCCGGCTGCTCATTTCCGGTCGCTACCTCGCCCAGCGCCTGACGGAGACGGCTGGGGGGCAGGGCCGTGGTGTTCGCCAACCCGGCGTTCGACGCCACGCCGACGTCGCCGATGGGGGCGGGCCCGACGCCGGCGCTCGACCGCGGCCGGGCGCCCCATTGCGGAATTGCCTCCAACTGGGGGAAGGTCGGGCAGACCGCGAGCCGGAATTGACCTACGCCATCTTTTTGGCCCAGGCGGAGGCGTCGCGCGGCTGGAAAGACCCGGAGTGGGCAAAGTGGTTCGCGGCCAAAGCCGACCTGCTGGCCACGAAGGTGCCGCCGGAGGTTCGCAAGAAAGTGACGGATCCCAGGCGGATGGTGCGAGATCAATTGAAACAGGCTAATGCTCAGATAGCCGGCCGTCAGGCCCCGGAGCACGAGAAGCTCATCGAATTGTTGAGCGATGAGATGACCGACGACCCCGGGCCGTTCACTCCCGCGGAACGGGACGTGAAGGAAGCGTGGCTCGCCACCGAGTTCGGCAACCCGGCGGGGCTCGACCAGGCCACGCTGGATCGATTCGAGAGGGAGGAGGAAAAGAAAACCAGAGAGCGGTTCGCGGCCCTGGAGGAACTGAGCGGACAACGAAAGGAGTTGACCGCCCGGCAAAAAGAGGAACGAGCCCGGCCGGCCGGGACCGACCCGGCGGCGGTCGAGCAGCTGAAGGCCCGCCACCTCCGCGAACAGGAAGCCCTGGAGGCCGCCCTGTGGAAGAAGTGGCAGCACCTGGGTTCCGAATACAAGGCGGCCGTGAAAAGCAGCCGCCTCCTGGCCGTCCTGGAGGAGGAGGGGCCGGAGGTGAAGCAGGCCCGGGACGAGGAGAGCAGAAAAATCGAGGAGGACGCCAAGTACCACAAGGTCGGCAAGCCCTACCAGGCGGCCCTGCAAACGCTGCGCGACTGCGAGAGGGCGGCGCGCGCGGATTCGCCGGCCCAGCAACGGAAACGGGCGCGAGACGTCCTTCCCCGATTGCGTTTGGCGCTGGAGGCCCAGGTGCGGAAGACCGGCGAAGAGCACGGCGACGCGGCGTTCATCCGCCACGTCCTGGGAGTGGTACTCCAGACGGCCGGCGACGGGGACGGGGCGCGGCGCGAGCTGGGGCAAGCGTGGCGCACCCGGCAGAACCTGTTCGGCGACAACCACCCGGACACGGTCGCCAGCCGCAAGGCCCTCGACGCGCTGGGGGGGCCGGGCCAGTCCACGTCTCCACAACCCGCACCGGAGACGTAACCGGCCGCGCCGCGGGTGACCGCCCGCGACGTCGCCGTCAAAGTGCTCTCCAAGGACCTGGCCGCCAAGCCGGCGTTCGTGCAGCGCTTCCTGCGCGCGGCCCGCGTCATGGCCCGCCTTGACGGCGGCCCGCGGCGACCCTACCTCAAGCCCTGTCGCCTTGACGGCACTGCTGTACGTCCCTGAGGTATTCATGGTGCGAACGTGCAAGCCCTGGGCGGGCTTCCTCGCCCTTCTCCTCGCCCTCCCCTGCAACGCCGGCGCGGACGCCGGCCCGCTGCTGGCCCGCATCAAGGCCGTCGGCAAGGAGGGCGCCGGGAACGCCGCGGCCGCGAAGGCCTGGAAGGAGTTGACGGCGCAGGGGCCGGCCGTGCTGCCCGCCGTCCTCGCCGCCCTCGACGACGCCGGCCCCGTCGCGGCCAACTACCTGCGCGCCGCCGTCGAGGTCATCACCGACCGGGCGCTGGCCGCCGGCAAACCGCTGCCGCGCGAACAGCTTGAGGCCTTTGTGGGCGACACGCGCCACGCCGGCGCGGGCCGCCGCCTCGCCTACGACTGCCTCGTCCGCATCGACCCGAAGACGCCGGATCGCCTCCTGCCCGGCATGCTCGACGACCCGGGCGCCGAGCTGCGCCGCGACGCCGTCGCCGTCGTCCTCGCGAAGGCCAAGGCCCTGTCCGATGGGAAGGACACCGCCGCCGCGACCGCCGTGTACCGCAAGGCGCTGCAGCACGCCCGCGACCGCGACCAGGTCCAGCTCATCGCGAAGCAGCTCAAGGCGCTGGGCGCTGAAGTCGATCTGACGAAGCACTTCGGCTACGTCACGCACTGGCTGGTGGCCGGCCCGTTCGACAACAGCGGCGGCGCCGGCTTCCACAACGCCTACCCGCCGGAGAAGGGCGTGGGCCCCACGGCCGTCTACCGCGGCAAGGACGGCAAGGAGGTGCGCTGGAAGGAGCTTGTCGCCACTAAACCGCTCGGCGAAGTGGACTTCAACGCGATCTTTGGCGAGCTGAAGGGCGTGACGGCGTACGCCTTCGCGGCCATCGAGTCCCCGGCCGAGCGGCCCGTGGAGCTGCGCGCCACGAGCAACGACGCGGTGCGCATTTACCTCAACGGCAAGGAAGTCTTCGCGCGTGAGGAGTACCACCACGGCACGCGCATGGACCAGCACGTCGGCCGCGGCGTGCTGAAGGCCGGCCGCAACGAGATCCTCGTGAAGGTCTGCCAGAACGAGCAGACCGAGGAGTGGACGCGGCAGTGGCATTTCCAGCTCCGGGTCTGCGATGCGCTGGGCGGCGCCGTGCCGCTGACGGTGGTGACCCAAGGGAAAAAGGACACCAGCCCGAAGCGCTAGCGAGGGATCCCTCGCTTGCGCTTCGGGCTTGTATCCTTCCTCCGCTGCGAAGATAACAAGACAAAACACCCGCCAAGAGGTTCGGCACGCATGACCCACCAAAGGGCTTTTTCGCTCGTTATCCTCTTCGTCTCGCTCGTCTCATTCTCCGTGCGCGCCGCCGACTGGCCGCAGTGGCGCGGGCCGGGCGGCTCCGGCGTCGCGCACGAGAAGGGCCTGCCGGTCACGTGGAGCGCCACCGAGAACGTGCGCTGGAAGGCCGCTCTGCCTGGCCGCGGCCTGTCGGCGCCGGTGATCGCGAACGGCCGCGTCTACGTCACCGCCTGCAGCGGCCCGGACGAGGAGCGGCTTCACGTCCTCTGCTTCGACGAGGCGGGCGGCAAGAAGCTCTGGGAGCGCAGCTTCCGGGCGACCGGCACCACGCTCTGCCACCCCAAGACGAACATGGCGGCGCCGACGCCCTGCACCGACGGCAAGCACGTCTACGCCCTGTTCGCGACGCAGGACCTGGCGTGCCTGGACGCCGCCGGCAACCTCGTCTGGTATCGCTCGCTGACCGGCGACTACCCGACGGTCGGCAACAACGTCGGCATGGCGTCATCGCCGGTGCTGTGGAAGGACCTGCTGCTCATCGCGGTGGAGAACGCGGGCGAGTCGTTCGGCGTGGCGATCGACAAGAAGACGGGGAAGAACCGCTGGCGGGTGGCGCGGCCGCGCGGCATCAACTGGGTGACGCCGGCGGTGATCGAACACGGCGGCCGGGCGGAGGCGGTGTTCCAGTCGGGCGGCGACGTGACGGCGTACGACGCGGCGACGGGGACGAGCCGCTGGACGTTCGCGGGCAAGGGGATCTCGACGATCCCGTCGCCGGTCTACGCCGACGGGTTGCTGCTGGTGCCGGGGGAGCGCTTCCTGGCGCTGAGGCCGGAGACGAGCGGCGAGGCGCCGCCGCAGGTCTGGAGCAGCAACAAGCTGCCGACCGGGTACGCCTCGCCGGTGGCGTACGGCGGCCGGGTGTACACGGTGTCGGCGAAGGGCGTGGTGAACTGCGCCGACCTGGCGACGGGCAAGCCGCTGTGGAGCCAGCGGCTGGAGGGGGCGTTCGCGGCGTCGCCGCTGGCCGCCGGCGGCAAGATCTACGTGGTCAACGAGGACGGCGCCGCCACGGTGCTGCGCGCGGGCGCCAGGGCGGAGGTGCTGGGCGGCGGCGAGGTGGGCGAGAAGATCCTGGCGTCGCCGGTGGCCGCCAACGGGGCGCTGTACCTGCGCTCCGACGGGCACCTGTATTGCATCGCGGAGAAAAAGGGGCGCTGAGGGCGGTTGGATGGATCCGCTCACGGCAAACCCGTTCGCGGTCTTCACTTTCATCGTGGCGCCGGCAGTCCTGACCAACGCCTCGTCGGTCATGGGCCAGCAGACGGCGAACCGCTTCGCCCGCGCCATCGACCGCGCCCGCAGTCTCGCGAAGGAGGTCAGGGGCCACGAGAACGACGCCGACCCGGAGACCGCGCTGCGCGTCCGGCAGTTGGCGTCCGCGGAGCGGCGGGCCTTGCTGCTGGTCCGGGCGCTGACCGCTTTCTACGGGGCCGTCGGCGCGTTCGCCGCCGCCAGCCGCGCCGCCCTCTTCGGCGCCGTCGCGGTGACCGCCGGCAGTATCGCCCTGCGCGACGTCGCCCTGTGGGTGGCGCTGGCCGGCGGCGCCACCGGCGTCGGCGGCCTGATCGCCGGGCCGGGCTGCTCGTGCTCGAGACGCGCCTGGCGCTGGCGATCCTGCGCGAGGAAACCGACTTGCTCTGCCGGCGCCGTTCCAGGGGCGCCCCCAGGGACTGACGCGCCCGTCCGGTGGCATGGAGCGAGGTCCCGGCCCCTGAGCTATCCCCGGGGCTAATTGGGCGATGCTGAGGACGCTAGAGCGAGTTCCCAGACCTATACCGTCTCCCCCGCGCTGGCGAGGCGCTTGCCGTCGGGCGTGAAGGCCACCGCGGTGACGGCGTCGCGGTGGCCCTTGAGGGTGAAGGTGTCCATGCCGGTCTGCACGTCCCACACCTTGACGGTCGTGTCCGCCGAGCCGCTGGCGAGTCGCTTCCCGTCCGGGCTGAAGGCCAGGCCGCGCACGACGCACGTGTGCCTCTTCTTGAAGGTGTGCCGTGCGGTCCCCGTCCGCACCTTGCCGCCCGTCTCCGCGTCCCAAAGGCGGACCGCCCAGTCGTCCCCGGCACTGGCGAGCAGCTTGCCGTCGGGGCTGAACGCCACGCCGTGGGCGCCGCCTTCGTCCAGCGCCGCGCCCGCACCGTGAACGGCTCCGGCCACCCTTGACCGGCGCGCCGGGCGCGCGACAATGGTGTCTATATACCGGAGCCGTTGGAATCCCGCCTAAAGGCGGGATTACAACGGCGGCAGTATAAACGAGAGTTTCAGCGCACCGGCACCGCGATCGCGAAGTCGCCCTCGCGCACCATGCCGTTGCCCTTGGTGATGATCTGCTCGCGGCCCGTCAGCCCGCGCCGGATCTCGGCAACGTGGCCGTCGTCCACGCCGACCTCCACCTCGACGCGCCGGACCGCGCCGCGGTCCGTGACGCCCTTGATCTCCGCGACGCAGAAGACGTACACCTTGTCGCCCTGCCGCACCAGCGCCGACGAGGGGATCGTGAAGACGTCCTTGCGCTCGGCGAGGACCACCGTGGCCGTCCCCGACATCTGCGGCTTGAGCAGGCCCGCCCGGTTCGGGATGTGGACCTCAGTCCGCATCGTCCGCGTGACCGGGTCGAGCGACGCCGCCGTCAGCGTCACCTCGCCGGTGAACTCGCCGTTCAGCACCAGGTCCTTCAGCGCCGGCACCCGCAGCAGCACCCGGTTCCCCTCGACGCCGGGGTCCGAGGCGGCATGGATGTAGGGCATGTCGCGCTCCGGCACGTCGATGATGACCCGCAGCACGTCGGTCCGCATCACGGTCAGCAGCGGCATGCTGAAGTCCTTGATCGGGGCGCCGCGGTCGATCCAGCGCTTGGTGACGGTGCCGTCGAACGGGGCGCGGATGGTGGCGAAGCCGACCGTCGCCTCCAGGCGCTCCAGTTCGGCGGCGGCCACCTTGATCTTCGCCTCGGCCACGGCGATCTCGCCCTCGGCCGACCGCAGCCGCGCCCGCTTCGTCAGGATCTGGGCGTCGGCCGCGTCCAGCGCCGCCTGGGAACTCTTGTACTGCAGCCGCGACTCCTCGGCGATCTGCTTCTGGACTGTGTCGGTGCTGACCAACCGCACCATGCGCTGGTACTGCGACTCGCGGAACTCGACATCCGCCGCCCAGCGCTGCCGCGCCGCCGTGGCCTCCTTGATCTCCTCGGCGGCCACGTCCCGCGCCTTGATGGCCTGCTGCTTCAACTCGATCGCCAGGGCGAGCTGCGCGCGCTTGTTGTCGCGCTCGGCGATGACGTCGGGGATCGCCAGGGTGATCAGGACCTCGCTCTCGGTGCGGCCGGCGACGAGGATCGCGGCGGCCAGCAGCGGTGACGCGGCGGGGGAGCCGTTCAGGAGGGGGAGGCTGCTGCCGATCGCGAGCGGCGACACGCTCTCGCCGTGGACGTAACGACCGATGTCCGCATTCAGCGACATGGTCTGCACGACGCCGCGGATCTGGGCGTGCAGGTCCGCCTTCTCCATCGGCTCGATCGTGGCGGTGTACTGGCGCTGGAGGGTGAGAGTCGGCCGCTTCTCGGGCGCGATGGTCTCCAGGCGCGGGATGCGCTCGATCTCCTGCAAGCGGGGCTTCTTCGTCGGTTTGGTGCCGCACCCCGCCAGCGTCGCGAGTGCCGCCGCCAGCAATCCGAGTCGCGTCAGCCTGCTCATGGTCATCCCTCTCGAGGCGTTGCCCCGGTCTTCCACATTCCGCCCCCTTGGGGCTGGGTCCATGATGGTTCTTGAGCCCCAACGGGGCGCGCTGCGTTAGACCGGGGCAACGCCCCGGGCCTCCCCCCGGACATCGCCCCCGGGCCCCTCCGCGGTCGCCGGCGCGACGGCACGCGGCTTGAAGAGGAAGTAGAGCACCGGCACGACGAACAGCGTCAGCACCGTCGAGCCGACCAGCCCGCCGATCACCGCCCGGGCGAGCGGCAGATTCATCTCGTCGCCCGGGTGGCGGTGGATCGCCAGCGGCAACAGGCCGACCACCGTCGCCACCGTCGTCATCAGGATCGGCCGCAGCCGCGTCCGCGACGACTCGATGATCGCCTCGAACACCGACTTGCCCTCGTCCCGCAGGCGGTTGGCGAACTCGACCACCAGCACCGAGTTCGACACCGAGATGCCGACCATCAGCAGCACCCCCATCAGCGACTGGACGTTCAGCGACGTCCCGGTGAGCCACAGCATGACCGACACACCGATCAGCCCCAGCGGCGCCGCCACGATCATGATGAGCGGGTCGAGCCACGACGAGAACTGCGCCGCCATGATCAGGTAGACGAGCAGCACGGCGAGGCCCAGGTTGAACACCATCTCGCGGAACGATTCGCGCATGCTGCTGACCTCGCCGCGCACCACAACGCGGACGTTCTTCGGCAGTCGCAGCGGCGTCGGGTCCAGGCCCCAGGCGTGCAGGATCGTGTCGCGCGTCGTCGTCCGCGGCTTCTTGAAGTACGCCGACATCTTGTCGCGGAAGTCGTCGTTGTGGAAGAGGCTGAGGTTCTCCGGATCGACTTCCCAGGCCTCCCCGATGGCGGCGCGGCCGGCCGGCGTCGGCATCTGGAAGTAATACTGGAGCTGCTCCTTGAACTCCGCGTCGGCCAGCAGCGGGCTGTTCTCCTCGCCGAGCACCTTGAGAGCGTACGCCATCAGCTTGTCGGCGGGCGCCTTCGAGCGGGCGTACTCCAGGGGCAATTCGGCGACGATCTGCTCCACCTCGGCGGCGACCCGCGCCAGATCGTTGTCGCCGACGCTCACGAAGAGCTGACTGACCGGGCCGATGTCGTAGCGGTAGACCTCGACCGGCGCCTCGGTCGGCACGATGCGGGCCACGTCCTTGACCAGCGCCACCCGCGTCTTGCTGCGGTTGCGGTCGGCTGACAGCGGGATGTTCTCGAGCGTCTGCACATCGACGACGGCTTGCTCGGGGTACTGCACGCCGATGACGTAGGGGTTGCCGCTCTTCGGGTCGATCCAGAAATTCGGCGCGAGCTGGGCGCTGGACATCAGGGCGGTGATGACGTTGCGCACCACGTCGGTCTGGTTCAGCTTGAGGCGGGCGGCGGCGGTCCGGTCCACCTCGATCTTGAGCTGCGGCAGGTCCATCGCCTGCGGCAGGTAGGTGTCCTTGACCTGGGCGATGCGCTCGATACGGCGGTCGAGGAAGCGGGCGACGGTGCGGCGCGAGGCCGTGTCCCGGCCGTGGACCTGCACCTCGATCGGCGCCACTGCCCCGCCGTTGAGGATGCCGCGGATCATGCCGCCCGTCTCGAAGAAGAAGTCGTCCCCCGGGAAGCGCTCCTTGAGCTTCTGGCGCATCTGCTCGACGTAGGCCAGCGTCGGCGTGTGCCGGCCGGCGAAGCCGCCGCGCAGCTCGACGCGGAGGAAGGCGGCGTGTGGCCCGTTGTTCGACGTGTAGATCGCCGACCAGCGCGACGAGATGCCGATGTTCGCCAGGGTGAGCTTCAGGTCCTCCGGCGGGATGGTCTTGCGGACGATCTGTTCGATCTCGCGGATCTGCCGCTCGGTGGTCTCGACGCGCGGGCCGCCCTTGGCGCGGAGGTGAATCGTGAACTCGCTGGCGTCCACCTCGGGGAACAATTCCTGCCCGGTGCGGTTGAAGCACCACACGGCGGGAGCGACGGCGGCCGCCACCAGGACGACGACCACCAGGCGCCGCCGCAGGCACAGCCGCAGGGCGCTCTCGTAGGCCCGCGTACACGCCTGGAACAGCCGATCGAAGGGGCCGGCGCACCAGAAGATCAGAGCGACGAGGACGGTCACCCCCGCGGCCAGGCCGACGCCGAGCACGATCCGCTGGAAAAGGGGAGTCAGCGACAAAAACGGCAAGGCGACGGCCTCGCCGAGCGCCTCGGGCAGCACGCCGGGCGCCCAGTAGGCGAGGGCGGGCAGCACCAGGCCGGCCAGTGCCAGCGTCAGGGCGAGGAGGAAGAGCCAGAGCGGGAAGCGCTCCTGATGCTCGCCGTGTACACGCAGATACCTGGCGCAGAACAGCGGCGAGACGGTGCGCGACACCAGGTAGGAGGCGCCCATCGCCAGGCTGGCGCTGACGGCGAGGGGCGTGAACAGGTACTTGCCGACGCCGCTGATGAACACCAGCGGGAAGAACACGACCACGGTGGTGATGGTGGCCATGAGCACGGGCGTGGCGATCTCGTTGGCGCTGTCGCGGGCGGCGTCCATCGACGACTTGCCCATGTTCAGGTGCCGCACCGTGTTCTCGACGTCCACGATCGAGTCGTCCACGACGCGGCCCAGGATGAGCGCCAGGCCGCCCAGCGTCATGATGTTCAGCGTGTGGCCGGTGAAGTACAGCCCCAGGAACGCGGCCAGCACCGACAGCGGGATCGACAGCGCCACGATCACCGTGCTGCGCAGGCTGCCCAGGAACAGCAGCACCACCAGCGACGCCAGGCCGGCGCCGAGGAGCGACTCCAGGCGCAGGTTGGCGAGCGCGTCGCGGACGTACTGCGACTGGTCGAAGACGACCTCGACCTCGACGTCCTCGGGCACCTTGCCGCGCTTGTACATCTCGGGCAGGAACGCCTTGACGCGATCGATGACGCGCACGGCGCTGGCGCCGGCCTGGCGCAGCAGCGGCATGTAGACCGCGCGCCGGCCGTTGACGTGGACGGTGTTGGTGCGCCAGCGGCTGCCGTCGATGACGTTGGCCACGTCGCCGAGGTAGACGATCTTGCGGCCGTCGTTGAAGAGGGGAATCTTCTCGAAATCCTTGGGTTCCTGCACCATGCTGTTGGAGCTGACGTAGTACGTCTGCCCCTTGTCGGGCGGGCCGATGCGGAGCTCGCCGGTCGGGATGACCTGGCTCTGGGTGTTGACGATGCGGGCGACGTCCATCGGCGACAGCTTCAGGGCCTCGAGGGAGCGCGGGTGGACGTAGATCTGCACCTGGCGGAAGATGCCGCCGAAGACCGGGGCGGGGGCGAGGCCCTCGATGTTGGCCAGTTCGTCGCGGATGTCGTGGTCGGCCAGGTCGAGCAGCTCGCGGTCGTCGCGGCTGGCGCTGGAGATGACGAGGTTGCCGACGGGGATGGCGCTGGCGTCGAACTTGAGGATGGAGGGCGGCAGCATGCCGGGGGGCATGTACTGCATCTCGCCGTTGACGAGGGAGATGACCTGGCTGGCGGCGATGTCGGGATCGACCTGGGGGCGGAAGTAGACCTTGACGATGCCGATGCCCAGGAGCGAGCGCGACTCGATGTGCTCGAGGTTATCGCAGCGGGTCAGGGCGCGTTCGAGGACGGCGGTGACGCTGCGCTCCATGTCGGGCGCGGGCATGCCGCGGTAGGAGGCGAACACGACGACGACGGGCGTCTTGATCTGCGGCAGGATGTCGGTCGGGGTGTGCAGGTAGGCGATGACGCCGAGGAAGGCGGTCAGCAGCATGCCGACATAGACGGAATACGGGTTGCGCAGTGCGGCGTGTACCAACCACATGGGACGTCACTCCTGGGCAGAACGTGGGGCTTGCCAGGGTCGAAGAGGCAGCGATCTCGGTTGCGGGGAAGGCGCTCGCCTGGTGACGCCCCGCGCGGTACAGTCGCTTCAGACCGCGCGGCTTCCCACGGCTATTGAAGCGATCTTGCCGGCCGGTGTAAAGACCAACAACCCGGAGGCCAGGGGGCGCACGACACGGTTTGCACCTGCCGGGGGGAAGTCCTACACTGTCCTGAGCGAACGCGACCCCATTTTCCCCCCAAGTCCTGAAAGGGGCCAGGGATGGCACACGCCGAGAAGCGTACCTCCGCAGTAGAAGAA
>JBBRPS010000249.1:0-12472 GCA_038227745.1 Gemmatales bacterium
GGGGCGCCGTCCGGGTTATCCACCTGTCCGGTCGGCTGATTGGTCGCGCTGGCCTGGCCGCCGATGAGGTTCGTGGCGTTGCTGGTGTAGGCGACGTAACGGCCGTCGGCGCTGAGGACCGGCCGGACCAGCACCGCGCGCGCGTTGGCCTTGTTGTTCCCCGCGGTGGTGGGGGCGCCGGCCTGGTGGCTGACCAGCCTGTTGCTGCCGTCGGCGGCGTTGTAGAGGAAGACCTCGTTCTGGCCGTTGTTGGCGATCGGGGCGGCGAGCAGGTCGGTGGCGTTGCTGAGGTAGGCCAGCCTGCTTCCGTCCCGGCTCAGCGACGGCGGCAGCGTGAACGTCGCCCCGAAACTGCCGCCGGCCGCGTTGGTGACGCTGCCGTTGGTGTGCGTCACCAGCGTACTGGTGCCGCCCGCGACGTCGTAGAGGAAGACGTTGAGCGGGGCCGTGGCGGCGCCGCCCGTCCAACCGGTGATAAGGTCCGTGGCGGCGTCGGTGTATGCCACCCTGCTGCCGTCGGCGCCGATCGTGACCGAGCGAGCGGCGCCGTTGGCGGTCGTCGCGGCGCTGGGCGTCGGGGTTGCCCGGTAGCTGACCAGCGTGTTGCCGTCGCTGCCGCCGGTGGTGTCGAGCGTGTAGAGGAAGACGTTGAAGCGCGCGCCGCTGCTGACCTGGCCGGCGACGAGGTTCGAGGCGTTGCTGAGGTAGGCGACGCGCACCTTGCCGTCCGCGGTCGTGGCGATGCCCGGCGTCGGGGCGCCGAGCAGGAAGGTCGTCGTCGGGTCGCCGAGGTTCGCGAGGGTGAGGGTGGCGTCGGCGGCCGTCGTCGGGGCGCCGCTCTTGTAGCTCACGAGTCGCACGGTGCCGTGCTGGACGTCGTAGAGGTAGACGGCGGTGTTGCCGGCCCCGGAGAAGGTCAGGCCGCTGACGAGGTCGGTCGCGGAACTGCTGAAGGCGACGTAGGCGCCGTCGGCGCTGAGGACGGGGTTCGTGGAGCCGCCGTTGGCCGCGGTCAAGGGCGCGCCGGCGGCGTGGCTGATCAGCGTGACCGTCTGCTGGTCGCGGTCGTAGAGGAAGACGTCGGGGGCCAGGTTGTTATCGATTTGGCCGCTTTGGAGGTTCGGGGCCAGGCTCTCGAAGACGGTGTAGCGGCCGTTGTCGCTGACGGAACCGACGGGCGGGGCCAGGCTGTAGCCGTTCGCCGTGGCGCTGGCCGAGCTCGCCGCGGTCAGCGTGGCCGTCCGGTTCGTGCCGGTGGCGCGGGTGAAAACGAACAGGTCGGTGGCGGCGTTGAGGTCCTGCTTGCCGGACGGGACCAGGTTGGTCGCGTCACTGAGGTAGACGACGGTGCCGCCATCGCCGCTCAGGAGCGCGGCCTGGGCGCGGTTGTTCCCTGTCGTCGTGGCCGAGCCGCCGTCGTGGCTGACCAGGGCGTAACTGCCGTTGGTCCGGTCGTAGAGGAGCACGTCGAGCCCCGCGCTCCCGCCCTGGTTCGTGAGGCCGGAGACCAGGTCGGCCGCGTGCGCCGTGAAGGCGACGTAGCGCCCGTGGTTGCTGCCGTCAAAGCCGCTGAGGCTCGGCGGCGCGGTGACGTTGGCGAGCGCCGTGCCGCTGCCACTGAGCTTGCTGTTATTGCGACTGGAGCGATCGTAGAGGTAGACGTTGTAGCTGGAAGGGCTGCCGGGGACGAGGTCCGTGGCGTTGCTGAGGTAGGCGATAGAATTGCCGTCGTCGCTGACGGCCGGTGCCTGGGCGAGGGTGAGGAGGACGTCGGGGCTGTTGCCCGCGGTGCTGGTGCTGCCGGTCCGGTGGCTGACCAGCGTGCTGCCGTCGCCCCCGAAGTCGTAGAGGTAGACGTTCACGCCGTTGCCGGCCGTCTCGCCGGAGACCAGGTCCGTCGCGGTGCTGGCGTAGGCGAGGAAGCTGCCGTCGGCGCTGAGGGCCGGCGGCGGCAGGGTGGCGTACACGTTCTGGCCGCCGACCGTCACGCCGATGGGGTTGCCCGCGGTGCTGCTGTTGTTGAAGCGGTGGCTGACGAGGCGGACCGAGAAGTTGTCGGTCGTGGTGCTGCCGTTGGTCGTGCTCCACGCGGTGTCGTCGCGGTGGGCGACGAAGACGTTGTCGTAGGCGGAGCCCACCGGGTCGAACCAGTTGGCGACGAGGTTGTTCGCCTTGCTGGTGAACGCGATCTCGTCGCCGCTGGCGTCGAGGGTGGCGTACGTCGAGGCGTCGTTGGCGGTGGTGACGGCCGCGGCGCCGCCGCCCTGTTTGCGGCCGATCAGCGTCGTGGCGTCGGTGGCGCGGTCGTAGACGAAGATGCTGCTGACGGTGCCGCCGCTGCTGCGGGACTGGTTGGGGACGAGGTTGGAGGCGGTGCTGGGGTAGACGATGAACTCGCCGCCGGCGCTGAGCGACGGGGCGACGGCGGCACTGCCGGAGGCGCCGTCGGCCGGCGTGAGGGCGCTGCCCGGCGTGTGGCTCACGACGCGGAGGCTGGGGTGCAGGGGGTCGGAGCGGTCGCAGAGGTAGACGTTCGAGCCGTAGCGCTGGGTGGGGTCGATACCGGCGGCCGGGGTGCCCTGGTTGGCGACGAGGTTGGCGGCGGTGCTGACGAAGGCGATATAGTTGCCGTCGGCGCTGATGGCGGCGCTGAACGAGTTGCCGTTGGCGGAGACGGTGGCGCCGGCGGCGCTGTGGCTGAGGAGGGTGACGGCCTGCTGTGGGCTGCCCGCGTCACGGTCGTAGAGGTAGACGTTGCTCGTGGACAGGCGGTCGAGGGTCGCGCCGGCGACGAGGTTGGGGGCCGAGCTGGTGAAGACGGTGAAGCGGCCGTCCTGCGTGACCGACGGGGCGGAGGCGCTGCCGGCCGCCGTGTCGGAGAGCATGTGGCTGTCGGCGAGGGTGAGGGTGCGCAGCGCGGGGGCGATGCGGTTCTCAAGGGGTTCGAGGGTCAGGGGCGGGCGGGTTTGGCGGCGGTGCGACGGAACCTCGGCCTGCCGGGAGCGAAACCAGTGAGTCCAGGACATGTGCGCAGAACCTCGGGAAGACGCGTGGGACGAGTCACTTCTCCGCCTCGATGTTCCGACGGTCGGGAACCCCTGGCCCGCGGCGGCCGACTTGCCACCCTGGACAGGGGAAAGCTAACTTTATCCGATGTGCGCCTTCGGTCAAATCATTTCCGGATTTCCGGAGATTTCTTTCGCGGTCGGTACTTCCCCCGCACCTTTCCGCAGGCAGCAGGCAGCAGGCAGCAGGCAGGAAGAAGCAAAGCCCACGGGTGGCAACCCGTGGGCTTCCTGGCTGCTTCCTGCTTCCTGCCTACTGCCTACTGCCCGGCATGGCTCCTTGACAGGGCCTTCCGCGATGCCGTAATACTCCAGGTGGCATGGCACGCTCGCCGGTCCAGGGCGAGGTGTACTCGGACCCGACTCGGAGGCGACGATGTACTTTTCCGGCAGTTGGCGCGGCTACTGGGAGCAGGCGGAGTGGGGCCGACAGGCGATGCGCGACCTGGTGCTCCGCTTCGACGGGGGTGAAATCAACGGCGAGGGGGAGGACGTGATCGGCCGCTTCACGTTCCGCGGCCGGTACGGCGCGGACGGCACGGTCACGCTGGTCAAGCAGTACGCCGGCCGGCACGCGGTGGTGTACCGCGGTCAGTACGACGGCGAGGGGACGATCTTCGGCCGCTGGTCGATCGGCGCGTTGTGGTCCGGGCCGTTCGCCCTGCGCCCGGAGCGGTTCAGCGCCGCGGAGGCGCCGATCCTGAGCGTGTCCGCCCTGCCCCCGCGGCCTGTCTCCGAAGGGGAATGAGCGCGGGCCAGGCTCACGCGCCGTTGCCGTTGCCGACCGCTAACGCGCTCGGCAGGTCTTCGAGCGCGGTAATGTGCATGATGGCCAGCCGGCTCAACTGCTCGTAGTGCGTCGGGTTGTCCGTGCTGGCCGTCCCCACGGTCACCTCACGCCGTCCAATCATGACCAAATCGGGATGGTAAATATCGTACGACTGTCCCCCGCTGATCAGGATGCGGACCGGCTTGAACGGTCGCTGGTGGATACGGCGCTGAATGTCGTCGGCAGTGAACATGACTCCCCCTCTTCGGTTCAAGAACCCCATGAGATGATACCGCGCCGCCATTGCGCCCTGCAAGGACTCACTTCGGCGGCGGCTGCCAGATCGCCTTGACGATCTCCTTGCCCGCCGCCAGGAGCTGCTCGAACACGCGCCGCACCTTGCGCGTGTCGGCCTCGGCGCGCAGGCAGCGCAGCAGCGCCACCGCGTGCGCCTGGTCCAGCAGCCCCGTCACCGCCGGCAGCAGCCACTCCTGGATGCCGTACACCTTGCCCTCGGCGGTGCAGACCGGCACCACGCCCGCCAGGTACTCGCCGAGCTGCTCGCGCACCACCTCCAGCGCCTGGCCGATCTGCTCCTCCTTGAGTCGTTTGGGGTGCTGCCAGTCGTAGGGCGGCGCCCACTCCATCGCCGGCGACAGCAGGTCGATGTGCGTCATCACGGCGAGGATCGGCGGCCGCTTCAGGTCGGGCTGGCCGTCGAACCAGGCCCGCAACGCCTGCAGCACCTCCAGGTCCGTCTGCCGCGCCGGGTTGCGCGCCTGCAGCACCAGCAGCAGCAGGTCCGACCCACGGCTGGCCTCCTCGGTGGCGCGGAGCTGGTCCTTGCGCGGGCCGCTGTGGCCGTAGCCGACCGTGTCGAGCACCAGCAGCTTCGTGGCGATGCCCTCCAGCTGCAGCTCGTAGCGCGTGACCTCGGACGTCTCCGGCAGCACGTTGGTGACCGCCCGCCGTTCGCCGAGCAGCGCGTTGACGAGGCTGGACTTGCCCGCCTTCACCTGGCCGAACAGCGTCAGCGTCACCTGCCGCACCTCGTCGGCGGCGTCGGCCTCGGGCGGGGGCGCTTCCCCCGCGGCAACCGCAGGGGCGGTCAGCGCCCCCGTCTGGCGCTGCATCAGCTCGCGGTAGCGCCGGGCGCCGACGCGGAGCCGGCCGCTGTTGAGGTCGATCAGGTAGGTGCCGAGGCGGTGGAGGTAGGCGGTGTAGAACCAGAGCAGCAGGTTCTCTTGCAGCTTCTGGAACGGCATCGACATGCCCACCTGCGACGCCAAATAGCGCACGCCCGTCGTGACCGGCGAGAAGACGCTGGAGATGAGCCAGTAGATGTTGCTGGCGGTGCTGTACCAGTCGGCATACTTTCGCGCCTGCCGCCAGTTGTTGACCGTGAGGAGGTGGCCGCCCGGCAGGTACTTGTCCACCATCTCGGCGAGGTCGTGCGATGCCAGCTCGACGACGGCGAGCATCTCGGGGATGGTGAGCTGGCCGATCGGGTCGTCTGTCCCCGGGTGGTAGAAGCGGGCCAGCTCGATCGCCATTTCCTGGCCGGTATCGACGTAGAACTGCACGGAGCTGAGCTTGTCGGCGTCGATGCCGGCGCCCGCCTTCGCCCGGGCCTCGATGAGGTGCCAGGCTTGCTTGTCGCGGTCGGTCCAGTGCATGGGCGTGTCGAAGTCCACGCGCAGCAGCTTGGACTGCCACTGCCAGCGCCAGGCGAGGTAATAGGCCAGGGCGAACGAGGAGGCCATCGGCCACCACGCCCAGAACCCCCAGCCGCTGAGCCACAGGTGGTACGAGCCGTAGCCGATCAGGAACACGATCGGCGCGGCGACCAGGAGGCCCAGGACGACGAGACGCCATTTTGCTTGCATGCCCACCGAGGAAAGGATGAAGGCTGAAGGCTGAAGGCTGAATGGAAGAGCTCTGCCTTCCAGTCAGCCTTCAGCCTTCAGCCTTCATCCTTTCCCTCTCCCCTTTCTCCACAGGTGCTCCGCCTGCGCCAATTGTTCTTGATAGTAGCGGCGCAGCTCGTCCGGTTTCGGCACGTGGCCCTTGTGGACCGCGCGGTAATAGTAGCAGAACGCCTTGCCCAGCGCGAACGTCGCGGCGCCGGCCATGGCCGCCCCGACCACCGAGCCGATCACGGGAATGAATTTCACCACCTCGCGCACCGCCTGGCGCACCACCATGCCCATGCCCAGGGTACTCGCCAACTCCAGGAAGCGCTCGCCGCTGAGCGGCTGACCGTAGAGCCGCGCCAGGTGGTAGATCATGCGCGTCTGGATGCCGGGGATCACCAGGAGATCCACCCACGGGATCGGGAACGCCCCGGCCGTCGCCGCCAGGCTGCTGTAGCCGAGGATGTGCGGCAGCGCCTGCTGGGCGAACAGGTCCTGCAGCTCGTGCGTCGCCGCGTCGAGCGTGATGAGCGTGCGCCGGTACGCCGACGGCAGCGCCTGGATGAGCACTTCCTTGAGGTGCTCGCCACCGTAGTTCGGGTCCGTGTAGCCCTCTTCCGGCCGGGTCAGGTCGATCGGCACGAGGAAGTCGTACAGCCCCGCGAACCGCCGGCGCTGCTCGGCGAGGCTCGCGCGCAGACCTTCTGGGACGGCGTCGGGCGGGTTCGCCTCGCCGTCGGGGCCGCTGAAGGGGTAAGGCTGCGGGTGCTGCTGCTGCGGGTAGGCCTCGTGCAGGCAGGTCAGGGCGAGGATGACGGGGAGGCTGCGCTCGCTGCGGCGGATGGGCCGGAAGTGCTCGAGGACGTTTTCCAGGGCGTGGTCCATGACCTTGGCGGTGATGACGACCAGGTGGGCCATGTTCCGGAAGCGCGCGAGGTCCTCCGCGGGGTCGTAACCGGGCTCGTCCACCCCGCGCGTGTCGAGGAACGTCAGCAGCGGCGTCTCCGGGGTCGGGAACTGGTACTGGCGCGAGTAGCGCGTGCAGGGCTTGAACCCCTGGCCGATCTCGGCGTCGTCGGCGCCGGTCAAAAACTTGATGAGCGAGGTCTTGCCGCTCTGGGTCTTGCCGTACAACCAGAACACCGGGACGGGGGTGTGGTGGCGCAGTTCTTCGAGCCGCCTCTGCAGGGCCGCTTCCCGCTCCTCGGAGGAGAACAGTTGTTTGAGCTTCTCGAGCATGGCGCCACCGGTCTCCAGGGCCTACGGTCTTCACGTCTCCGGATCATTGTACGCCCGGCGATGTCCGGCGAATGCAGGGAGGAGGGAAGGCAAGCCCACGGGCCGCGCCACGTGGGGCTTCCGCGGATCGCCCGGGCCAGCCGCCTTTCCCAGTTCGCCCGGCTTTCCCGGCCCGCCGCACGGGCGGGTTCGGCTTGACCGGGCGGGGGGAATTGACTATGTCCCAGAAATTGGTTCACGCGGCTGGACTGGGTCATGGAAGCCCGGTCGCCGATGTGTGATACCGGGGAGGGACGGCATGGATGGCTCCTACCCCAGCAAGTTGCGACTCTGGGACGGCTCGAATGCGGAGCTGTCCGGGCAGCCCGCGACGTGGACGGCCCAGGGTCCCGCCCCGCCCTTTCAGGGGCCGCACGCCCACGCCGACTACGCCGACCGGCTGTACGCCTGTGAGGCCCTGGCCTCCGTGCGGCGGCGGCGGGGCGGCGACGAGGGGCCGGAGCCGTACTCGCTGCAGTGGTTCCTGAACATCGAGCGGCAACGCCACGGCCGGCACGGGCGCTGGCTCCCCCGCCTGCTGGAGTTCGCCAAGCATGGCGGCGAGACGCTCCTGGGACTGGGCCACGGCCTGGGCACCGACTGGACCCAGTACGCCCGCCACGGCGCCGCCGTCGTCGTCTGCAGCCCCTCCGCGCCGCAACTCTCCCTCGTCCGCCGTAACTTCGAGCTGCGCAACCTGTCCGCCCGGTTCCTCCACATCGCCCCGGCCTCGCTGCCCCTGGAGGGGGCGAGCATTGATGTGGTCTGCCTGAGCGGCCTGCTCGAAGTGGCGCCGGACCCGCGGGCCGTCATCGACGAGGTTTACCGGGTGCTGAAGCCGGGCGGCAAGGTGCTGGCCGTCACGCCCGCCCGTTACGACGTGGATTTCTGGTATCGCGCCTGGTTCTTCTGGCAGCGCTGGCTGTCGCGACGGGCGCCCGCCCCGCCGCAGGGGGCCCAGTTCTCCGGGCGGGGGCTGCGCGGGCTGTTCGGCCGGTTCGCCGAGCACCGCGTTTACAAACGGCAGCTGCGGCGCTCCGACGTGCCGCACGTGTGGCGCTGGCTGCCGCTGCCGGTGCTGGAGCGGGTGATGGGCCGGCTGCTCGTCCTCAAGGCGTTCAAGCCGCTCAGCGCCGCCATGCCGGTGCAGGCCGCGGCGTGAGCCGTTCTCCCCCAAACAAGACAGCCCGGCATCGGCGTGAACCGACACCGGGCCGCGTCGTCTCCCGCCCAGGGGCCTCTCGGGCGCGGGTCATTTCCCTTCGGGCCGCAGCACGTCAATGACCGCGCTGAGTCCCTGATCGTTGGTCAGGGCGCGGACCTTCGACAGGCCGAGGAACGTGGTGCGCACCTTGTTGACCAGCCGCACGTCGAGCGGGTCGCCGCCGTGGGCGCCGGCGCAGGCGCGGGCCATGACGGCGGTCTTGAGCACGTTGGCGCGGACGCGGCGCGTCTGAGGCGCCCAGCGGGCCGGGTGGACGTGGACGTAGCGCTCGCCCTCCGCGCCGCCGCGCAGCACCCAGCGGGAGCCGTCCTCCGCGAACGTGAGGACCGTGTAGCCGCCGCCCTCGTCCAGCCAGGCGCGGTACGGCTCCGGGTCGAGCCGCCCGTCGGCGCGCAGGGTAGCGACGACCCGGCCGGCGATGTCCGCCGGCGTGAGGCTGCCGGTGTAGAGGTCCATCAGCTCGGTGCCCATGACGACCAGGCGCCCGGCCAGTTCGGGGAGCGCGGCGGCGCCGAGGCACGCGGTCTCGGCGATGCGCTGGCGCAGGGCGCCGGCGTGGTGCTTCCAGGTATTGAACAGCACCGGCGGCGGGACTTCGCCGAGCAGATGCTCACCCAGGTTGGGTGTCGCGATGACGTTTATGGCGTACCTCCTCTCCTTGGTCCCGGATACTCACAGGACAGGACAGCGGCCACCCCAGAAGGTTCGGCAGGAGCCACGGTGAGGGTCTGGCACCACTCTGCACCCTTGCAGCGGGCCGTCATTCCGGCTAACGTGAGTGCGCTCGGACCTCGGCCACCACTCACGACCTGGAGGATCGCACCATGCCGCCACGCCGACTCCTGCTCTCCGCCTGTCTTCTCGCCCTGTCCCTCGCCCCGACACGCGCCGCCGGCCAGCCCCCGGTCAAGGTCGAGCGTCAGCCGCTCGAAGCCCAGGTCAAGCGCGTCACCGACACGCTCGAACTGCTCGGCGCCCCGCTGCCCGCCGCCGACCGCGAGGCGCTTACCGCCGCCTTCGGGGAGAAGGACGCCGCCGGCGCCGTGGCCGCCATTCAGAAAATCCTCGACCCACACTGCCTCGCCCACGTCCGCATCGGCGGCAAGGGCAAGCTCACGACGCGCGCCGGCGCCGCCCGCCCCGCGCTCGCCGAACAGGGCTGGCGCGTCTTCCTCGTCAAGGTCCACAACGCGGCCGGCCTGGACAGGGTCGAGCTGAAGCCGGCCAGCCCCAACGCCCTGCCGATGTTCTATCGCTCCACCGGCAAGCCCGACCCCCGGGTGATGTCGGTCGGTGAGGCGGGCAAGCGCTTTCTCGACCTCATGATGTACAACGGCCAGCCGCTGCTGCGGCACCTGGCCGGCCTGGAGGTGGAGTACCGCGTCCTGCAGGTCTACTGCCGCGATGCCGGCCGCAAGGATGCTGAACTCGGCTTCGTGCTGTTCCGCGACGGCGACAAGAAGGCGGCGGCGAGCAGCAACCTCGTGTCCCACGTCATCGACAGCGCCCCGGCGGTCCTGGTGCGGCTGCGCGTCCACGACCACGACGGCGCCCCGGTGATGGCGGCGTTCACCTTCCGCGACAGCCAGGGCCGCGTTTATCCTTCCCTCAGCCGCCGCCTTGCTCCCGACTTCGGCTTCCACCCGCAGATCTACCGCAAGGACGGCGAGGCCGTCGCGCTGCAGCCCGGCACCTACACCGTTAGCTGGACGCGCGGCCCGGAGTACCTCGTCGAGCGACGAAACATCACGGTGCCGGCGAAGGCCACGCACAGCGAGAGTTTCCGCCTCACGCGCTGGGTGTTCCCGCGAGCCAAGGGCTGGTACTCGGGCGACCATCACATCCACGCGGCCGGCTGCGCCCATTACGAGAGCCCAACCGAGGGCGTCGCCCCCGAGGACATGATGCGCCACGTCCTGGGCGAGGACCTCAACGTCGGCGTCTGCCTCAGCTGGGGGCCGTGCTGGTATCACCAGAAGCGCTACTTCGAGCCCAAGACGAACCAACAGGCGCATTACCCCGTCCACCCGCTGTCCACGCCGACACATCTCTTGCGCTACGACGTCGAGGTGTCGGGCTTCCCGTCGAGCCACTGCGGCCACATCTGCCTGCTGCGCCTCAAGGAGCAGGACTATCCGAAGAGTAAAATCATCGACGATTGGCCGAGCTGGGACCTGCCGATCTTCAAGTGGGCGCGGGAGCAGGGGGGCGTGATCGGCTTCGCCCACAGCGGCTGGGGCCTGGACGTCGGGCCGACGAAGGAGTTGCCCAATTACATCGTGCCGCCGATGAGCGGCATCGGCGCGAATGAATACATCGTGGACGTCACGCACGACCTGTGCGATTTCATCTCGACGGTGGACACGCCGGCGATCTGGGAGCTGAACATCTGGTATCACACGCTGAACTGTGGCTACCGCTGCCGGGTCAGCGGCGAGACGGACTTCCCGTGCATCTACGGCGAGCGTGTCGGCCTGGGCCGCAGCTACGTCCAGCTGCCGGGCAAGCTGACGTTCGAGGACTGGGCCGAGGGGATCAAGCAGGGCCGCTGCTACGTCAGCGACGGCAAGAGCCACCTGCTGGACTTCACGGTGAACGGCCTGGGCGTGGGCCTGAAGGGCAGCGAGTTGCGCCTGGAGAAGGCGGGGACGGTGCGGCTCAAGGCGAACGTGGCGGCGCTGCTGGAGGCGGCGCCGACGGCGGCGACCGAGGCGATCCGCAAGGCGCCGTGGAACGCCCGGCCGTACTGGGACCTGGAGCGCTGCCGCCTCGGCGATTCGCGCAGGGTGCTGGTCGAGGTCGTCGTGAACGGCAAGGCGGTGGCACAGAAGGAGATCGACGCCGATGGCAAGGAGCGTGAGGTGAGCTTCGACGTGCCGATCGCGGCGAGCAGCTGGGTGGCGTTGCGGATTTTGGGGTCGAGCCACACGAACCCGGTGTTCGTGCTGGTGGGCGACCAGGCGATCCGGGCGAGCAAGAAGTCGGCGCAGTGGTGCCTGCAGGCGGTGGAGCGGTGCTGGACGCAGAAGTGGCCGCGCATCCGCGCCGAGGAGCGGCCGGCGGCGCAGGCGGCGTACGACCACGCGCGGCGGGCGTACCGGCGGATTGCCGAGGAGTGCGCGGCGGAATGACCCGAAAACGCGGACGGCCGGCGTTCGCCGGCCGTCCGAATGCAACCGCTCTCATTCCGCCAGTTCCAGCACAAGCGATTTCATCACCGGCCGCGCCCCGCAGGCGATCGCGTACGTCTCACGCGGCTTCCGCGCCACCTGGACGTGCCGCTTCGCCTGCCCGTCCTCCTCCCAGGCATAGGCCATCTTCACGGGCCGGAAGCCGCCACATGGCTCGCGGTACGGTGCCGAGACGGTGCGGGGACTGGCACCACTGTTTGGGCAGAGGTAGGCGCGCGGGCATACGGCTCAGGGTCAGGCGGTGTTCTTCCCCAGCGGCCCCTGCAGGTTGATTCTCCCCCCTTCCTCCAGGTGCTTGCGGATATCCTCCCAGTCAAGCGGCGGCTTCAGTCCTTCACCGGGCTTCACGGGGGGCGTGAACGGGATGTTGCGGATCGGCGTCGTATCCGGGGGGAGGGTAAGCATCCACCCTTCCGCCAGCAACTTTTTCATGTGGTCGATCTTCTCTTGGTGTGGCTTTCTCTGTGTTTTCAGCGCGGCCAGTGGACTGAAATCAGCCGACGCGTACAGTTTCTGACCCGTCTCCCCATGGACGACCTCTTCCCACCTCCCCGTATCCGGCCTGAACAACGTGTTCCACCCTTCCGGGCGGTGAACGAACAGGAGTTCCGCACGGGGATTGCCGCCGCTGCCTTGAGGGCCGACAAAGATGACGGTGCCAGGAGCCATTCCTTCAAATTCGGCGGCGTTGATGCGGCTCATCAGGCTACCGCTGTCTACACGCCGCATGTCCTCCCCCAGGATCGGGATTGAGAAAACTTCCGCAGACGGGAAGTGCCGCTCGATCTCCTCGAAGCCCTTGAACCACTTCCCCGGAGGCGGGTAGATATAGGCTTCCTCAAGGGAAGGGTCGCCGAACTGCTTGCCCGTCACCGTGACGAGTCCTTTCCCCGTAACATCTCAATAACCCCGGGCGTGTTCCGAGGAAGTTTGCCGGCGCGCACGGCGACCCAGAGGCGTGTGGACGATTCTTTCCTGGTAAGCCGTTGGCCGTGCCGCCCTTGCCTGCCCTCAGACCGGCACGGCTGCAC
>JBBRPS010000250.1:0-12440 GCA_038227745.1 Gemmatales bacterium
AGCCGTGCTGCTCCAGCCAGTAGGCCAGCGGGAACTCGAAGCACAGCCACTCGCCCGAGCCGAGCGACTGCGGGTTGTCGTAGATCTGCGCGTACTTCGCGTACGGCCGGTCGAAGCTCACGTCGCTCCACGGCCCCTGCGTGCCCTTGGGGTCGGTGTAGACCGAGTAGCTGTCCGGCCAGCGGTTGTACGCCTGCCAGGTGTTGTCGCTGACCTGGAACAGGATGTCGGCGGGGCGGTCGTCGCGGACGACGAAGACGACGTAGCTCTGCCAGTACGGCTGGTCCGCGCGCTCCGGCAGGGTGGTGAGCCGGCCGAGGTAGATGCCGCTGCGCCAGTCGGCGGGGATCGCGAGCGCGGCGGACGACTCCCACTGGCACTCGCGCAGGCGGCGCGGCCCGACGGGCGGCACGGGCTGGGCCTTGCCCTGGAACGGGCCGAGGGTTTTCAGGAGCCGCGCGCCACGGCCTGCGTAGTAGCCGGTGCGGAAGATCTCGACCTGGAAGCGTGCGGGCGGGTCCGTGCTGACCATGAGCCGCAGCGTGTCGCCGGCCTTGACCGACTGGTGCGAGCAGTAGCCCTCGATCCACGGCGAGCGGTAGTGGCTCTGGTCGAGGCGGACGCGCGTCAACTGCCAGTCGAGCGCGCCGGGCTGGCGGTTCTCCTGCTGGACGGGGTTGGGCGGGGCAGGCTTTTTCGCGGGGCCGGTGGCCCGGGCGGTCAGGAAGATGGCGGCCGCCAGGAGGGTGGCTGCAGTCAGGGCCAGGCGACGGGAGGTCGGTTCGCTCATGCGTCAGCTCCTTCCATACAAAGAGGATGTCGAAGTGTTGTCGAGGATAATGGCTGCCCGACCCGGATGCAACCGTCGCGGCGAGCCGGCAGAGCGCGAAACGGCAAGCCCACTCCCCACCGCCGGGAGAGCATTGACAGGATCCCACCGGAGCAGGCCAACCCGGGGCGGGCGCCCCTCCGCGTTGTACACGACCGTGGTTCTACCAAGCGAAGGAGCACCCATGAAGACAGCGCTGGCGATGTCGGCCGTGGCCCTGTGCGGGCTGCTGGCGGCCTCCACTCCCGCCCAGGACGGGGAGAAGAAAACGACCCGGGACCAGACGCCGTTGCCGGGCTTCACCGCCCTGTTCAACGGCAAGGACCTCACCGGCTGGCAAGGCCTCGTGACGCTGCCGCAGCGCAAGAAGCTCACGCCGGAGCAGTACGCCGCCAAGGTGAAGGAGGCCACCGCGAAAGCTCAGAAGCACTGGACCGTCAAGGACGGCGTGCTGCACTACGACGGCAAGAACAACAACCTGCAGACGGAGAAGGACTACGGCAACTTCGAGCTGTACGTGGACTGGAAGATCGAGAAGAAGGGCGACAGCGGCCTCTACCTGCGCGGCAATCCGCAGGTGCAGATCTGGGACAACCCGGAAGGCTCGGGCGGCCTGTACAACAACCAGAAGCACGCGCGCAAGCCGCTGCTGGTCGCCGACAATCCGGTCGGGCAGTGGAACACATTCCACATCGTCATGAAGGGCGATAAGGTCACGGTAGACCTGAACGGCAAGCGGGTGGTCGAGAACACGCCGCTGGAGAACTACTGGGAGCGCGGCCAGCCGCTGCCGACGCGCGGCCCGATCGAGCTGCAGCACCACAACGACCCGCTGTGGTTCAAGAACATCTACATTCGCGAGCTTCCTGATGCCGGAAAGTAACCGCGCGCGCGGTTGGCGATGGGGTGGGCGCGCCGCCGGGCTGGCCTCGGCGGGGTAAACCCGCCGGCTCGTTTGCCCCCCGCAGAAGGAGTCGTAAACCGCAGAAGCGCTTTGCGGCTTGTCCCCGCTGTCCGAACCTCCAGACAGCGGGGACAAGCCCCGCCGCTCGCCAGGACAGCGCTCAGGCGTACCGGCGGCGGACGAGGCCGCGGAAGACCTTGCGCGCCTGCTCCAGCGGCCCGCGAACGTCCCAGAGAGTTACCGGCATCCGTTCGCGGCACCTTCCTCCGCGCGCGCAATTCATCGGTGCCAATCAACGGCGTTCCTCCGGGAGGCCTGGCACGTTCCACAGTTGCAAGATCCCGTCCTGGAACGCGACGGCGAGCTGCCGGCCGCCGGGGGCGTACGCCACGCCGCTGACCGCGGCCCCGTGCCCCCACAGGGCAACGAGCAGCGTCCCCGTCGCCGTGTCCCACAGCCGCACGCTCCCGTCCTGCGAGGCGCTGGCGAGACGCTTGCCGTCGGGGCCATAGGCCGTGCCCGTGACGGCGCCGCGGTGCCCGCTCAGCGCGAACGCCTGTTTCTCGGTCTGCAGGTCCCACAGTTTCACCGTCCGGTCCGCGCCGCCGCTGGCGAGTTGCTTCCCGTCGGGGTGAAAAGCGAGCGCGCGCAGGGCGGCCGTGTGCCCCTTGAGCTGGAAGGACCGTCCGCGGCGCGGATCCCACACCTCGACCGTGCCGTCCTCGAGCGCGCCGGCCAGGCGCTCGCCGGGGCGGTCAAAGGCGACGCGGTAAACCGTTTTGGGGAGCGACCGGGCGGAGAGCAAAATGGGCGGGACCGCCTGCACGTCCCAGGTCGCGACCCGGCCCTCGAACGCTCCGGCCAGCCGGCCGTCGGCGGCCAGCGCCACGCCCGCCAGGAAGCCCTGCTTGCCCGTCGCGGGGCGAACGTCCTCCGGCTTCGTGCCGGACAGGTCAACGGGGCGGTGCGTCAGGGCCAGGACCAGGCTGCCGGTCTTGCCGTCCCACAGCCGAACCGTTCCGTCCCCGGAGGCGCTCGCCAGGTACTTGCCGTCGGCACTGCAGGCCACGTCGTAGACCGGCGCCTTGTGCCCTTCGAGGGTGGCGATTTCCCGGCCGGTCAGCGCGTCCCAGAGTTTGACGGCTGTGTCCCGGCTGTCGCTGACGAAGCGCTTGCCGTCGGGGCCGTAACCGACGCAGTTCATGTGCATCCGATTCCCGACGCCTCCCGCGATCGGCGCGGCCTCGCGGTAACCCTCCGGGACGGAAGCCGGCGGCGTGACGAACTGGACCGGGGCAGCGGGCTTCGCCGGGGGCGGGGCCTTTTCCGCGGCCTGCGGCACCGGCCGGGAATCGGGGATGGCCGGGCCGGCGGCGCGCGGCCACAGGACGTAGACCGCCACGCCGAGCAGGGCGACCGCCGCCCCCGCCAGGAGGGCGCGGCGGCGCCGGGGCCTGGGGGAGGCTGCCGGGGAGAGGATCTGGGTGGCCGGCAGGCCCGTGGCGGAGTCCGTGGGGAGACGGCTTACGCTCACTTGGCGGCGCTGATCCCGAAAAAGCGAAAAAGGAAAAAAGAGCAAATTGATTGCCTGGGAGCCGAAACGAGTTATAATACACACCCGCAACGGCTGGGCTTCGATAAAGACCATTTTCCTGGAAGGCCACCATGATGGAGTGGCAGCAGCTTGTTCGGCTCTCGGACGCGGAACTGTCGCGGCTGGACCTCGCCGCGGTAAACCTTGCCTGCGCTTGTGGCCTCCCTGGGACAGAGAATCTCGGCGTCATCACTTGTCTTCGCACAATCGACGCCTGGGCAGATCGCATCCGTGACCACAGCGCCCAGGCTGCTCAGCAATTCCGGCGCCGTCCGGAAGCGTTCAACGATTCTTGGGCCTTCTGTCGCGTCATGGACATGGTCACGGTGCTTCAGCGTGACCTCGGTGCTCATTACCACCAGGCCCTCATTGAGGCGGACGACGCTTTCTTCTTCAGCCGGCCTGAGCACCTGTTTGTGCATGGGGTGCTTCTTGAGGAAGGGCGGCACCTGCTCCTCGCTGCCGCCCCTGTATGTCGCCATCGGCAGGCGCCTGGGGTATCCGCTCAAACTGGTCACGGGCTCCCGACACCTGTTCGCCCGCTGGGACGACGGCGCGGGCGAGCGCTTCAACATCGAATGCACCTCGCGGGGGCTCGTAAGTCATCCGGATGACTATTACCGGACCTGGCCACGGCCGCTGACCGACGACCAGATCCGCCGGTTCGGGGCCTTGCGTTCCTTGACGCCGCGGCAGGAGTTGGGCACCTTCTTGGGGAACCGTGGTCATTGCTTCCTCGAAAATGGCCATCTGCGCTTCGCGGTAGCCGCCTACGCCCATGCTTGCGAACTGGACCCGCCCAATGAGGCGCACTCGGCTTCGCTCGTCGATGCCATGAATCGCTGGGACCGTCACCTGCGGTCGCGCCTGATGCCTAGATTTCCTGGCCTCACCATCTGTTTTCCGCCACGGCGCTTCCCGTCGATCCCCAAAGACTTGGAGCAGGGGATCGTCCACATGATGACGAAAGAGAACCTGCTGAACGACCGCAAGCTTCAAGCAGCATTTTGGGGACCGCTTCGCCGGGATGGCAGGCTGCCGCCGTCGAATCCCCTGGCCCATATCGAGATCAAGTACCCGACAACTTCCGACGGTACGGTGGACGTGATTCTGCACAAGTCCGTACCGCTCGATTTCGACCGAACGGCTGCACAACCCGACCATTGGTCGCTGGATCTCGGAGGACCCCATCGGCTTCGAGGCGGGAGACGTGAACCTCTACCGCTACGTTCACAACGCGCCGCCGAACCGAGCGGACCCGAGCGGGCTGCAGGAGATCGAAGGCGAATCGGGGGAGAACCATCGGCAGACCAACACGCAGATGGTCTTGTCGGCCTTGACGAGCCCCTTCAGCGCGGTCCAAGGGTGGTTCGTGGACCTGACTGACAAGTACCGCTACCTGCGTGGAGTCCCTGTGCTCGGCCCCGGTGACCTGCCGAGGGCCCCGGCGCACTGGGTACGGAGGGGCGTTAACGGAGGGCACTACTTCGCCGGAGAACTTCCGCCAGGTGCGCTGCTCGGCCCACACCAGTGCGGCCCGTGTATCGGCGTCATTCTGATCCCGCCCAGCCGGAACGGAACCTTCTATGCGTTCCATTTCACGGCCCTCGATAACCCCGCGGACACCTTCGACGCGGTTCTCGGCGCGGCCGTTCACCGGGCACGGTTGCGTGGCTACCGGGCTGTGATCTGTGGCGGGGAGAGGCTCGCGGGGAGCGAGCAGACGATGGCGGACACGATGGGGAGTGTCCGGTACGGACTCGATTCGAGAGGGATCCGAATCATCGGGTACGTTCGCGGGCCTACCGCCCAGATTGATCGGGACGGGAACATTTACTGGACGACACCCCCGGGAGTTCCCTTGGGAGGGTATTAGCCTGGGAGGTCATGAGCATGGCCGGGAAAAACAGCCTGTTCCTGTTCCTGTCGCTCCTCGCTTTCGTCGCACTCGCCGGCGCAGTCGCCGTCGGGGTCAGGACCACGAACGAGCAGAGGGGGCAGGCAGACTGCTACGGGAACATGAAAGCGATCGCGATCAGCCTCCTTGAGTACCACGACAAGTACAAACGGTTCCCGCCCGCCTACGTGCTGGGGGCGGACGGCCGTCCTGCGCACAGTTGGCGGACGCTGGTACTTGAGTTCCTCGATCCCGCCCTGTACCGGCAGTACAACTTTAACGAGCCCTGGAACGGCCCGAACAACCGGATCGTGCTCGGGCGCCGGCCTCAGTGCTTCTCTTGCCCTAACGAAGGCTCCGGTTCCCCCACCACGACTAGTTACGTTGTCGTGGTGGGGGACGGGACCGCGTTTCCGGGGGCACGAACGACTTCGCTGCGCGACATGATGGACGGCCGAAGCACGACCGCCGTCATCGTGGAGATCCGGGATTCGACCATCGGCTGGACAGAGCCACGTGACCTCCAATTGGAGGACATGAGTCTCGCAATCAACGACGAGAAGAGCCCGAGTATCTCCTCCTATGACCCGCTGGGTCCGTGCGTGTGCTTTGCTGATGCGTCGTTGCTGCGGGTGAAGAATAACGTCCGGCGCGAAACAGTGAAGTCCTTGCTTACTATCGCGGGGGGAGAAGCAGTCAACCTCCGCGAACTGACCGATTGACCGCATGGATGGGAAAAGAGAGGAGCCGTGCTCTGAGGGGGAAAGGGGACAGGGAAACAAAGGTGTCAGGGAAACAAAGGTGTCAGGAACCTTTGTCACTATTCGATAGCGACAAAGGTTCCTGACACCTTTGTCGCTCCGTGGACAGCGGATCGGGGTCCAAAGCCCCCGCACTGTTGCCCGGCCACGGCCCCGCGGCGAGGCGCCCCCTTCCCTCCCCCGGGTCCTCATGGCACAAGTTCCCCGGCTTCGCCGGTACTATGGAGCGCTCCGATTCCCAACCGTCCTTCCCGTCCCACTTCGTTTCCTTCGCAAGACGGTTACAGCCCCGCGCGCCTGTGTTCGTCGCTCCGGCCAAGCCCGACGCCGGCTTGGGGCCAGGGGTGTTCAGGTCAGGCCACCCCCAGAGCCTGTCGTTATCGAGGCGGAGACGGTCGGGCGTCCCAAGTTCCTGGGGAATCCTCCTGTGCCTATGCCGTGTTCTCTGACCCCGGCAGGACCGGACGCACCAGGCCGCAATACGGTGCGCCGACATGGCCCCCGAACGCATCACCACGAAGGCTCCTCGCGAGAGGTAATTTCGGGGCTGAATGGCACGGCCTCAGCACTCCCTGTCTACGCTTCGCCCGCCGGATTGCTCGCGGAGGACGCAAGACTCGGTTCTGGTTACTGGCCAGGCTCTACCAGGCGGGATTCGGACCCGCAGGATTCCGACGAAAGGTTTCCGTAATGGGCTACATTACTTCCTCCTCTCCCAAGCTTTCTTGGCGCAGGATGCGTCCCCTTTCCGTCCCCGACACCCCACGCTTCAAGAGCGCCGCACGCAACTCCTTCTGCCGCGCCAGCACCCGCGCCGGGCTGCGCAGCACCGTGCGCTGCGCCTCGGTCAGCGCCTGGACCTTGGGCAGCTGTCGTTGCCAGAGGTTGGCGTAGAACTCCTCCATGAGGACGCTCGTCGCGGCGTCGTGGACGCTCCACTGGCTGACGAGCAGGGCTTGCGATCCCGCCATCTGGAAGCCGCGTTGCAGGCTCTGCACGCCCTCGCCGCCGTCGATGCGTCCCCGCCCGGTGTCGCACGCCGACAGCCCCGCACGTTTCCCGGTGGCCTCCTGGCGGCTCCCCCCTCATGGCCCTTTGGCGCCCTTCGGCGCCGGGGGCACGGCCTGCGCAGACTGCCCGGGGCCGGACAGCACGAAGGCGGCCCACTGCCACACCGGCGCCGCGCCGCCCGCAGCTCCTTCTGCCGCGCCAACACGCGCGCCGGACTACGCAACATCGTCCGCTGGGCCGCGGAGAGGGCCTTGAGTTTGGGCAGGTCGCTTCTCCAGAGATCGGCGTTGGAGCTACAGCGCCTGGCTGCTGGTGCCGTCACTGAAGACGCTGTCCGGCGCCAGCAGCAGGTTCTGGTAGGTGATGGCGCTGTCAGAGCCGTTCGGGTAGGCGATGTCCAGGTGCCCCGTCCCCCTGGCGTCCACACTATCCTGGACCGTCCCACGGCCACTCTGGTCGTAGACGTTGATCGTGGCGCTACCGCCGCCGCCATCGATCACGAGCGGGCCGTAGGAGCTGCTCGTCGTCACGGCCACGTTGAAGACGTCGATGCTGGCGCCTGCCGACACGTAGAGGGTCGTAAAGGCCCCGGCAGGCTGACCCTGGACGACGACCGTGTCGGGCGCATTGCCGAGCACCACGGCGACATTGCCCGGAGACCGATAGAAGAGCAAGAAGCGCGCCTGGTCGCGGGCGATGCCGGCGGCGTTGACCCAGACGGTGTCGGGGGCGCTACTGTCGTTGAGGAACACGTCCAGGCTCTTGCTCCCAGGGCCCACGGTGAGGGAGTGGACGCCGCTGTAGGACAGCGATTGCGCGCCCGCCCAGGCCATCAGCGTCGGCGTGACGAAGAAGGTGGCCGCCTGGGTGGCGCTCAGGTCGGTCGAGATGAGGACGGTGCTCACGCCGCTGACGGACGCGCCGAACTGGTTGCCGGTCAGGTGGACGTCGTCGAGTTCCAGGTAGGTGGTGCCTGGCCCGGCAACGAGGCCGGCGGTATAGCCCTGGATGGTCAGGCCGCGCAACACGACCCCGTTGGCCCCGGCCACGGCGATGCCGGTGCCCTGGCCCTTGCCGGCGAAGATGGTCTTGCCCGAGCCGGCTCCCTGGAGGATGACCGACCTGGTCAAGACAAGGTTCTCGGCGTAGGTGCCGGCGTCCAGCGTCAGCGTGCCGACCCGGGCGACCGCCAGCGCCTGGCCGACGCTGGCGAAGGCGTTGACGCCCAGGATGGCGCCGGGCGGGGCGCCGGCGGGCGCGCTCCCCGGTGCGCCCGTGAAGGTGGGGTCCACCAGGGTCGCTGTGATCGTTCCGGTTGCCTCATTGTCCTTGTTCAGCAGCACCGACACCGTGTCGGCGTTTTGGTTGGCGACGGCCAGGTCGGGCTTGCCGTCGCCGTTGAAGTCGCCCACCGCCACGGAGTCGGGAAAGCTGCGGGTGGCGAAGGTTTGCTGGGGGGCAAAGGCGGCGGTGGCGGACCCCGGCGCCGTCTCGTTCAGCAGCACCGACACCGTGCCGCCGTTGGCGGTGGCCAGGTCGGGCTTGCCGTCGCCGTTGAAGTCGCCCACCGCCACGGAGGAGGGACCGCTGCCGGTGGCGAAGTCGGTATGGTCCGTGAACAGGGGGCGCAACTGCACCGAGAAGGTCAGATTGCTGGTGGCCCCTGTGCCGAAGACCGGGATGCGGATGGTCGCCGTGGCGGCACCCGCGGCGAACGTGGCCGTGCCGGGTGAGGGCGTGAAGTCGGTCCCGGCCCGCGCGCTGCCCGCGACCGTGGTGTAGTCCACGGACAGCGGCGCCGACAGGTCGCCGCTGCGCGTGACCGTGAAATCCATGTTCACCTTGCCGCCGGGCGCCGGCTCGAGCACACGGGCATCGGCGATGCTCACCGTCGTGGCCGGTAAGCAGCGGGTTTCCAGTGCTTCGAGCAGCGGCCGCACCCGGACAGGCCGCCACGGGGCCGAGCGCCGCGGCCGCAGCGCGGCGGACAGCGAGTTTGTCAAGGGCTTGAGCCAGTACCGCCACCAGGAACGTTTCGCCATTGAATCTCCCTCCCAGTGAAGAGGTCCGACGCCTGTCTTGACCAGGGGCGGCAAGCAGGGTTGGCCCTGGATGCGAGCGTATCAGGTGCCGTTGCCCAGGAGCAACACAATTTGTCGGCAAAGTCCACAAAAGCTGCGCAGCTTGCCCGTCCATTCGGTAGCAGGGCCGCAGCCGGGCCGTTCCCAGCGGCGGCAACGGCGGCGGGCTGGTCAGATCGCGGCGCACTCAGGCCGCTTTCTCCACGCCATCGGTTCCCGCGCCGTCCTCGTCGCGGTTGCGGCCGCAGGCCGCGGCGGCGCGCCCGGCGACGACCGCCCGGCGGAGCGCCCTGAAGACCTCCACGTCCAGGGTGCGGTGGACGGCGACGCCGCGCCCGCGGTATCCCTGTCTTGGGCCGAGCGAAGTCTACCCAGCCGCCTTCGAGTTCGAGGGCCGCTAGGGACTCCTTCCCGGTCTGCGCGTCCCAGACGCGCACGGTGCCGTCGCGCGCGGCGGTGACGATCCGCCGGCCGCCGCGGCTGTAGGCTACTCCCCAGACCGGCCCCACGTGGTTCGTGAGCGTGAGGACCACCGTCCTGGTCCCAGCGTCCCAGATCCCGACCGTCCCATCCGAGGACGTGCTGGCGAGCCGCGTGCCGTCGGGGCTGTAGCACAGGCGGTAGACGAACTCCTGGGGCGTGATGGTGGCCGTCGGCTTCTCCACGCCGTCGTCCCACAGGCACACCTTGCGGTCCAGGGCAGCGCTGGCGAGGCGCTTGCCGTCGGGGCGGTAGCACAGCGCATGGACTGCGCCCGTGTGCCCCCTGAGGACGGCGGTCTGGCGCCCGGTCTCGGTGTCCCAAAGGCGCACGGTTCGGTCGTCCGAGGCGGTGGCCAGTCGCTTGCCGTCGGGGCGGTAGCACAGGGCCCGGATAATTCCCGTGTGGCCCTTGAACTCCAGGCCCGGCTCGCCGGTCGCCGTGTCCCACAGGCGTGCGGTCCGATCCGCCGCGGCGCTGGCGAGGCGTTTGCCGTCGGGGCTGTAGGCCAGACTGTGAACGAGGCCCGGGGTTTGCTTGATGAGGAGGACCTGGCGGCCGGTCTGCGCGTCCCAGAGGCGGATGGTCCTGTCCAGGCCGGCGCTGGCCAGGTGCTTGCCGTCGGGGCTGTAGCAGACCTCGCGGATCATTTCCGTGTGCCCGGTCAGCTCCCGAAGCGGCTGCCCGGTCCGGGCGTCCCAGAGGCGGACGGTCCTATCCCAGCCGGCGCTGGCGATGCGGTTGCCGTCGGGGCTGAAGACCGCGCACATCACGTCGCCCGTGTGCCCCCGCAGGGAGAACACTTTGCGGAACCCCGGGGGCTCGGCGGGCGACTGCCCGCCTGGCTCGTTCGGCCCGCCGCGCGGCCAGAGCGCATAGCCGGCGAGGGCAAGCAGCGCGAGCGCCGCGGCCGCCGTCATCGCGGCACGGCGGCCCCGCCCACGGCGGGCCGGGGCCGCCGTGCCGTTCTCCAGATCGAGCAGGACGAAAGGCGCCGCGCCGGCAGGGGCGGGGGCGCAGAGGCCTTCCAGTTCCCGGAGCTGCTCGGCCAGCACGCGGGCGGACTGCGGGCGCTGCGCCGGGTCCTTGGCCAGCAGCCGGTCCACCAGCTCGGAGAACGCCGGCGGGACGGCGGGGTCGAGTTCGGCCAGCGGCGGCGGGCGGTGGGTCGCGATGGCCATCAGGGTGCTGATGATGTTGGGGCGCTGGAAGGGCGCCGCCCCGGTACACATATGGTAGAGCACGCAGCCGAGGCTGAAGAGGTCGGCGCGGCCGTCCACCCCCTCGGCCTGCGCCTGCTCGGGGGCCATGTAGGCCGGCGTGCCGAGGATGGCCCCCGTCTGCGTCAGGTGGCGGCGGTCGCTGACCACGCGGGCGAGGCCGAAGTCGAGGAGCTTGGCGCGGCCGTGGGGCGCCTCGAGCCAGAGGTTGGCCGGCTTGACGTCGCGGTGGATCAGCCCCTTCTCGTGCGCCGCCGCCAGCCCCTCGGCCGCCTCCCGGCCGATCCGCAGCACCTCGGCGAGGGGCAGCTTGCCCAGGCGGCGGAGGCACTTCGCGAGCGATTCGCCCTGCAAGAGCTGCATGGTGAGGTACGGCACGCCGCGGTCCTCGCCGGCCTCGTACACGGGGACGATGTGGTCGCTCTCGACGGCGGCGGCGGCCCGGGCCTCGCGCACGAAGCGCTGACGGTTGGCGGGCGTGCCGGCCATGGCCGGCAGCATGGCCTTGAGCGCGACCAGCCGCCCTAGCTGGGTGTCCTCGGCGAGGAAGACGACGCCCATGCCGCCGGCGCCCAGCGTCTTGAGGATGCGGTACGGCCCGAGCCGGCCCATTTCGTCCGCCGTCTGCGGGGGGGCCAGCAGGGTGGCGAAGACCGCCTCCTGCTCGGCGGGCGAGCCGAGCGTATCGCCGCCGGCGTCAGCGGCCGAGGGCAGCGTCCGCTCCGGCGCCGGGTTCGCCGCCGCCCCCTCGGAACCTTCGCGGGGGAGGATGGTGTCCGGGGTCAAGACGTCCCACTCCGGGCAGACGGCGGGCGGGGCGGCGACCGCTTGCCCGGGGTGGCCGGGGGCATCGGACTCGTCGGCCTGCTGCCGGGCAGGGGCTTCCTGTCCGAGGCCGGCCCCGGGGGCGGCCTCGGCGATCCGGGGGGCAGGCGGGACCGCGACCGGGACGGCGGGGGCACGGACTACGGTTTGGCAATGCGGGCAACGGACCGCCATGCCGGCGGCGCTCTCCGGCACCTGCATCCGTTGCGAACACGCTGGGCACTGGCAAGTGATCATCGCAGTCCTTGTCCCGCGAGTGGTCCTGTCGGGGCGGCAGCGGTTGCGCGGGGCGCCGCTGCCTGAGCCTCCGGACCACCCCAGGTGCGAGCAGGAGACCGAACGAACGCCGCCGCCGCCGGCCTGAGGAATAACGGGAGCGCCGAAAGAACACGGCCTGTAGGACGGGTCTCCTGACCCGTCCTCTCGCGGACAGGACGGCTCGGGAGAGCCGTCCTACGGGGAGAGGTTTTCCCGCCGCTCGCCTACCGCGCCTTCCGAAGGCGCGGCTGCGCCGCCGGTCGGGTCGCGGCCGCCGGGAAGGGCTTGCCGGGCCAGGGCAAGTCGGGCGCTGCCTCGAGGTCCGCGGCGGGAAGGGGGCTGCAGGACAGGGGCGTATGACTGCCTCTGGGGCCAGCGTTCTGGCACGGTGCGTTCGTGCGTGGAGGAAGCATAGGGAGCGATTCTCTCATGCCGCGCTCGCCAAGACAATAGGGTGGCTGCATAATTCTCCCGGCCGCGGGTGGGGAAACACCTCCGTTCCCCGGGCCGCAGATGAGCCTCTGCCGTCCCGTGTCCTGACCGTGGTGGTGCAGCGCGGGCCTGTCCACCAAAAAAAAGG
>JBBRPS010000251.1:0-12433 GCA_038227745.1 Gemmatales bacterium
GGCGTGACCGAGAGCTCCGCTGGAGGACCGAGGCATGTGGGGACTGGAATACGCCCTGTTGTTCGGTGTCCCGGGGAATAAGCTGGAACTGATGGACGGCAAGTCGCGCTGCGCCTTCCCGTTCCTCGACCGCGCGGAGGCCGAGGCTCACTTCACCGCCTGGATCGAGACGCTCTGCCGCTGGAAGGGCGTCGCCGACCGCCCTGCCGTGCGCAAGGGCCCCAGGACGTGGGAAGTCGAGGCGGCCGGGTTCGTCCTCGAACTGTTCCCGCGGCCCATCGACCTGGACGTCCCGCTGGCCTTCCAGGCGTTCGATGCGTTCCACGAGGCGGCCTGGCGGCGGGAGTTCTGGGCGGCGCAGCCGCCGGGCCGCGAGGCTGGGTGGGAGTGGAGCCAGCGGCATTTCGACGTGCAGCTCAACCTCTGGAGCCTCTTCGGGGACTTCTGCAAGGAGCACGGCGGCGCGCACGGCGGGCGCAGCGACGTCGCCCTGTCCGACACCGCTGCCGTCGCCCCGGACCAGTATTACTTCGGGAGGCCGCGGGCGGAGTGCATGATCGACAACGCCTACTTCCACGGCGTCCCGGACCTGATCGCGGAGGTGCTCTCCCCCGCCAGTCGGCAGATCGATCGCGGCCCGCGCAAGGACCTGTACCGCCGCAGCGGCGTCCGGCACCTGTGGCTGCTGGACCCGGAGTTGGAAACCGTCGAACTCTACGAGTTGGCCGGCGCGGAGTATCGGCTGACGGCGGCGCACGGCGCGGGCGCGGAGTTTCGGCCGGCGCTCTTCCCCGATGCGGCGGTGTCGGTGGACGCCCTCTTCAAGACCCAGTGGAAGAAGTTCCGCGACCACTTCGCCGACGAGGAACTGGAGCCGGTCGCCGAGTGGCTGCTGCCGCCCGAGATGTCCCTGGGCCTGGAGCACTTCTTCCTCCTGGGCCACCCCGAGCGCCGCTGGGAGATTTGGGGGAACCGGGCGCCGTGCGTACTGCCCTTCGGCTCGACGACCGAGGCCCGCGTGCGCCTGGGGCAATTCCTCGAAGACGCCGCCCGCTGGGAGCAAGCGCCGGTGCCGCGCGCTTCCGCGCTCGCCCCCGACGTCGAGCAGGCCGAGGTGGGGCGGTTCCGCTTCACCCGGCGCGGCAGGCAAGTCTGGCTCGACGTCGCCGTGGACGCCCGGAAGTACCGCGATCTGCTCCGTGTCTGGGCGCGCCGCGAAGCGTGGAACTGGGGTGAGAAGGAATCCGCGACCTGAGACGGAGAATGTCATGCGAACCAGGATCCTTGCTGCCGCTCTTGCGGCCATGCTCGGCTTGCTCTGGATCGGTCACGCTCAGGAGCCGGTCGGCAAACACTCCAGCGGCCGGCCGCTGCCGAAGATGCCGGAGATCACCAGGCCGGTCCTGTTCAACACGCCGGAGGCCGACCGCATCCTTGCGGCCCTGCAGGTCTTCCCGGCCGACAACCCGTGGAACGAGGACGTCTCGCAACTCCCCGTCCACCCGAACTCGGACAAGATGATCGCGACGATCGGGGCCGCCAGGCGGCTGGCGTACAACCTCGACATGGGCTTCATCCTCGTGCCGGCCGGTCAGAAGAAAGTACACGTCAAACTCGTCTCCTACCCCGCCGAGTCCGACAAGGGGCCGTACCCCGTGCCCGACGACGTGCCGATCGAGGACTGGCCGCTGTCGCCTAAGGGCGCGACGCTGGACTTCGTGCAGCGCAACGGCAAGGGCGACCGCCATGCCCTCGTCGTGGACCCCGTCAACCGCATGCTGTACGAGTTCTATCAGATGCGCAAGACCGACGCCGGCTGGCAGGCGGCGTGCGCGGCCACGTTCGACCTCAAGACGAACAAGCTGCGGCCGAAGGGCTGGACGTCGTCCGACGCGGCGGGCCTGCCGGTCTTCCCCGCGGTCGTCCGTTACGACGAAGTCGAGCGCGGCATGGTCGAGCACGCCATGCGCTTCACGGTCCGCCGCACGCGCAAGGCGTATGTCTACCCCGCCACGCACTACGCCAGCCGCCTGACCGACGTGAACCTGCCGCGCATGGGCGAGCGTTTCCGCCTGCGCCAGGACTACGACGTCTCGAAGTTCTCGCCGCACGCCCGCGCCATCGCCAAGGGGCTGCAGAAGTACGGCATGTTCATGGCAGACAACGGCGGCGACTGGCGCCTCTCCGTCGCCCCCGACCGGCGCCTCAAGGGCCTGGACGACCTGCGCAAGCTCAAGGGCTCGGACTTCGAGGTGGTGCAGCCGACGGGACCCAACGAGGGGCCACGGAAGCGCTGAACGGAGGGACGTCATGTCGGTGCAGCAAGCGGCTTCCGCAGGCAGTTCGATCCGCGACGTCGAGCACCTCGAGGACCTCCTTAGCGAGCCCTCCGCGGGGGCAGTCGAGGCCCTGCGCCGCCTGCCGGGCGACCTGGTGCTCCTCGGCGTTGGCGGCAAGATGGGGCCGACGCTGGCGCGCATGGCCCGCCGCGCTTCCGACGCCGCCGGCGTCCGCCGCCGCGTCGTCGGCGTGGCCCGCTTTTCCAGCCCGGGACTGCGCGACCGCCTCCACGCCCACGGCGTCGAGACCGTCGCCTGCGACCTCCTCGACCCCGCCCAGCTCGACCGCCTGCCCGACGCGGCGAACGTCCTCGTCCTGCTCGGCATGAAGTTCGGCGCCACGGGGCAAGAGGCGCTCACCTGGGCGAACAACGCCTACCTGCCCGCGGTGGTGTGCAACCGCTACGCCGGCAGCCGCATCGTCGCCTTCTCCACCGGCAACGTCTACGGCCTGTCGCCGGTGCGCCTCGGCGGCTCGCTGGAGACCGACGTACTGAACCCGGCCGGCGAATACTCGATGAGCTGCGTCGGCCGCGAGCGCATCTACGAACACTTCAGCCGCACGCGCGGCATCCCAACGGCCCTGCTGCGCCTCAACTACGCGACGGAGATGCGCTACGGCGTGCTGGTGGACGTGGCCCGCAAGGTCCACGCCGGCGAGACGATCGACCTGATGATGGGCCACCTCAACGCCCTGTGGCAGGCCGACGCCAACGCGATGGCGCTGTGTGCCTTCGACCACGCCGCGGCGCCGCCGTTCGTGGTCAACCTCGCCGGGCCGGAGCTGCTGAGCGTGCGCCGCGTCGCCGAGGAGTTCGGCCGGCTGCTGGGGCGTCCGGTGAGCTTCAGCGGCAGCGAGGCGGGCAACGCCTTTCTGAGCAACGGCCAGCTCGGCCACCGCCTGTTCGGCTACCCGCGCGTCGGCGCCGGGCAGATGATCCAGTGGATCGCCGACTGGGTGCGGCGCGGCGGGCCGAGCCTCGACAGGCCGACACATTTCGAGGTGCGCGACGGCCGCTTCTGACCCTCGCCCGGAGCCCGCAGGGCGGCAGCGGTCTTCCTGATGTGAGATTGTCCGAGCCGATTAGCGACGCTTCGCAGAAGCGTGCCCCCGAAAACGCTTCTGCGAAGCGTCGCTATACTCGCCGCGGGGCAAGTTGACACAAGCCCGACGCGCCAGCGCGGGACCCCGCGCTGGCGCGTCGGGCTTGTGTGCCGTTACCTGGCCGTCCCCCACAAGCCCGACGCGCCAGCGCGGGACCCCTCTCGCTACGGACCTGGCCTTCACGAGACGGCGAGGGGTTTGGCCTGGCGGCCATTTCCTTCCGCGCGAGCCGCGGTGAGCGCCTCCGTGGCCCTGGCGTACTGCGGCGCCAGCCGCACCGCCTCGGCGAAATCGGCCGCCGCTTCGGCGTGCTCGCCCCGGGCCAGGCGCGTGATGCCCCGGTTGCAGTACACCTCGGCGTCGTTCGGCCCCAGCCGCAGCGCCTCGGTAAAGTCGGCGACCGCCCGTCCCGTGTCGCCCTTGAGGCGGTACACCTCGCCGCGGCAGTTGTACGCCCAGGCGTCGCGCGGGTTGAGCCGCACCGCCTCGTCGCCGTCCGCCAGCGCCCGCTCGTATTCGCCCTGGGCCGCGTAGCACAGGGCACGCGCCGAGTACGCCCAGCCGGATTTCGGGTCCAGCCGCAGGGCGGCGTTGAAGTCGGCGACAGCCCGCTCGAACAATATTTGGGCCGGGTCGGGGTGGGAGTCACCTCCCACCCCGACCCGGCCCAATATTTCCCGATGGGTTTGCAGCGGGCGTACGGCCCGCCTGGGACCGAATGGCCTGCGCCCCACACGGCTCAGGGCCCGGTCCGCAGGGAGGGTGCGCTCCGTCGCTTGATCCAGTAAATGGCCATGGCGGCACTATTCCGGTGGAAGCGAACGGGGTTCGTCAATTCCGCTTCGAGGGCGGGCAGGGCCTCGACGGCGTCAGCGCCCATCATCCGGAGGGCAGTCATCGTGCGGATGCGAGCATACCCCTGCTGGGTCCGCAAGTTGTCGAGCAGAGCCGGCACTGCGGCCTTGCCCACATTTTTCAGACCGTTGCAGATCGCCTGGTCGTCGCGCCCGGGGCCTTTGTCGTTGAGGCACCGGATCAGGAAGGGGACGGTCTCCTTTGCCACCGGGCGGAGGCGGCCGAGGGTCTGAATCGCGGTGGAGCGGAGGGCTTCCTCCACCCCCGGGTTCTTGCAGAGGTTGATGACCGCGGGGACGATGTGCTCGGTCTGGGCGCTGATTTTCCCCAGGGCATCGAGGACATCGCTGCGGATCCAATGCGCGCGCGGGGGATCCTGTAGATTCTGGCATTCAAGGGCCTTGAGGAGGTCCGGGACGGCCTCGCTGGCCTCGGGGCCGAGATTCCCGAGGGCTACGGCCGTTACGGTCCGGAAAGCCTCCTGAGAGGGGTCGTTCAGGATGCGGCGCAGCAGCGGTAACAGGGTTGGCAGATCCGCTTTGATCTTGCCCAGGGCACGGATGGCCATCAGCCGTAGGTCGGCGTCCCTCCCTTCGAGCGCCTTGAGGAGGGCAGGGACGGCCGCTTTGGCCTCGGGGCCATAGTTCGCGAGGGCCAAGGCCGCGACAACCGGCACACTGGTACTCGAACGGTCGGGCGCTCGGTCCTCATCCTGAAGCGCCTGGATCAGGCCGGGCACCGCCAACTTGGGATTCGCCCTGAGTACGCCGAGAGCGCCAGCCGCCCGCCTGCGGACGAAGGCCACTTTGTCGCGCAGGGCGAATACCAGATCGGGGATGGCCTCCTCGGCCCCCGGCCCAATCTGCCCCAGGGCCTCGGCGGCCTTGGCCCGAACGGCGGGGCTCTTGTCGAACAGGGCGTCCGCCAGTGCCTTGGCGGCTGGGTAGGCAGAAGGCCCAATCTCCTCCAGCGCCGCTGCCGCCTGCAGGCGGATCCCCTCGTCCCGATCGTCCCTGAGGACCGCGGCGAACTCGGCGACCAGGTTGCGCACCTGCTTCGCCAGTTTGCCGAGTTCGCCCATCGCCTCGCGCCGGACCTCAGGCTTCCGGGCGTCGCAGAGTTGCTTCACCAGGCGGTTGAGACGTCCATCGATGTCGTCCTGGGCCAGCCCTGGACGAGTCACCAGCAAGAGCCACACCGCGGACATGAGCAGAGGGGCAGCCCTCACGGCAGTATCCTCCCGATCCAGGACCTGGCCCAGGCGCCACCGTGCGCCAGGCCGGGTAGGTTTCCAGCATACCGCTACGCACGGTCGAAGCAGCACACTCTCCAGCGCGTCGGGTCGGGGCAGTGGTGCGCCATAGGTAGCCCCAGGTGCGTTCAGCCGCCCTTGACATAGGTTGCCTGATTCGCCCCATACTCCAGAGTCCAGAATGGATCCAGGGACGACTCAAAGAACTGGCCGCCGCTCGTGCTCCCGTACAGCAGGAGAGCAAACTGGTCCGTTGCCTGGGGAGTGTAATTGGCATCCCAGTCAACGGTCAGCTCCCCGCCGAACGTTGCCTGGCCGCTGATGTTCAGCTGATCGAACTGGCCCGCCTGCGTGACGCCCCCGACGGAGGTCGCCGGGTCCGTTTCAGTTCGCCTTCTTCGACGGCCCGCGCAGGAAACGGAGGAGGCAAAGGCCGGCCACGAGGCCCCCGAGCACGCCCATGGCGACGAGCAGCCCGGGGTGGGAAGAGCCGGCGGCGGGCCGCGTCCCGTCCGAGGCGGGGAACTCCCGCGGCGCGCCGTGCAGGACATACCCGTCACCCGTTTTCTCCCATTTCCCGCCACGGACCTGCGTCCCGGCCAATTGGCTCATCACCCTCCACGCCGGTACGTTGAACACCGTCATACTCCCGAAAACGGCGTCGCCCTCGGCCGCATCGGCGAGGGAAAGGGGCACCCCTGTCGCCCCTTGCAGTCTCTCGAACACTTCCCGGGGAGCAGGCCTGGACTTGAACTTGAAGGTCACCGGCGCCTGCAGACGCGGGTCCTGCTGAAGGACGTCCGCCCAGCCGGGCTGGGCCCTGTCCGGGGGCTGACCGCGCACGGCGCTTGGAAGGGTACTCAACGCGCAGGAGGCCAGAAGGAGCAGACGGTTCATGGTTTCCAGGGGGCCAGGGAAGGGGTCGATGACCTGCGCGGGCCGTTTCGTGGGCCTCGGCCGTCCCGCGCCTTCTGAGAAGGTGCGCTCATTTCCTCGCCGCGCAAAGCCTCTCCAGGGCGGCGGCCGCTTCACGGGTTAACCGCGCTTTCGGGTCTCCGGCCGCGAGGGCCTGGAGCGCGGACGCCGCTGCCGCCGTGGCGACGTACTCCAGTACCTGAACGGCGCGCAGAGGGCGGAGGCGGTCCGGCGCCCGGACGACGCGGGGCAGCGACAGCAGCTGTTCGATCCGGCGACGTTGTTCGCCGGCCGGCTTGAGCTCCAGGGCCCGCCGCAGGGCCCGTTCGGCCTGTTCTTCCAGGCGCGCCAACTCCTGGAACGCCGCCTGCCGGACCGGGAACCTGGGGTGGGCCAGGTCCTGCAGCAGGCGTTGCAGCTCCTTCGCCTCGACCGGCCTGGCGGGACGCAGGCGGGCCCGCAGGAAGGCCACCGTACCTACAGGGTCGGAAACCAGCCTCCCGACCGCCCCGTACCCTCTCCGGGCGTCGAGGCTCGCCAGGTCCTCCCACAGCAGCGACCTGTCCTTGTCCGCCAGGGCGTGGGGCCCTCCCCCCGGGCCGGGCGGGTCGGCGTCCCAGAGGACGACCGTGCCGTCCCTCATCCCGCCGGCCAGTCGCCGCCCGCCCGGGGAGAAGGCCAGGCACCGGACGCCCCCGTCGGCGCCGCGGTGAGTCCGGATCAGCTGTCCGCGTAGCAGGTCCCAGACGTGGACCGAATCCCCCTCGCCCGCGGCCAGGCGGCGGCCGTCAGGGGAAATCGCCAGGCCGGGGGCCGCGCCCCCCTGGCCCCTCTTGAACGTGACAACTTCCTTGCCCGTCAGGACCTCCCAGACGCGAACCGCGTCGTCGTCGGAACTGGCCGACGCGAGGCTCCGCCCGTCCGCGGACAGGGCCAGGACGACGTCTCCCGCGTGGGCCGGGGAACTCAGGATGTCCTTCCCGGTCGTCAAATCGACGAAGAGCACCTGGCCGGAGAAGTCGCCGAGGAACCCGGTCTTGCCGTCGGGCGTCACGGCCAGGGAGCGCGCTTCGACTCCCTCCCGGGTGACTTCCGAGAGCCGCTTGCCCGTCTCCAGCTCCCAGAGCGCCACCCAGGCAGCCGCCGGGGACTCCTCGTCCGGCCGTCGCTTATTCGCCACGGTCACCAGGGCCCTCCCCTGCCGAACGACGGCCGCCGCCCAGAACCCCTGGGAGTCCTTCCCGTGCGGGTCCTTGACCACCGGGCGGAGATTCGGAGAGCCCGGGGCCCAGAAGCGGACCGCCTGGGGTTCCGACCAGGGGACGATGAGGACGCCCTTGCCGTCGGGCAGGAACGCGAGGTGGTGGGCGCATTCCTTCACCCGGGCGGACAGCCTCCCCCCGGCCCGCAAGTCCCAGCAGCAGACGGACTCCTGACTGTCTCCGGACACCAAAGTCGTCCCGTCGGGCGAGAAGGTCAAGCCCAGGAGCGGGGACCGATGGCCCCCGGCCGGCGCGGGCGGCGCCACCTCTTGCCCCGTGCGCAGGTCCCACACCCGTACGTCCGAGAACCCGTGCGGGGCGGCCGCCAGAGTGGCGCCGTCCGGCGAGACGGCAAGGGGGCCCGCCGCGGCCTTCAGCGTGAGGCGCGTTTTCTTCGCGGCCCAGTCCCAGACGCGCACCTCCCCGTTCTCGGCCCCCGACACGAGCGCCTTGCCGCCGGCGGCGAACGCCAGCAAGCCGATTCGGCCGCCAGGGGCGCCCAGGCGGGCGACCTCTGTCCGGCCGTCTCCCGACAGGACGAGGAGGCCCGTGCCCGTGCCGAGGACAATTGCCCCCCCCTGCGGGGAGAAGGCGACGGTCGAGACCGTGTCGTCCCGCGGGGCGGAGAAACCGGCGCCCTTCGCCCCCGTCTGGACGTCCCAGAGCACACACCGCGACACGCCATCGTCCCCGAGACCGACCGCCGCCAACTGCTTGCCGTCGGGGGAGAAGGCGAAACAAACGACGAACGGCACCTTGAGAGTTCGGAGCACCTTCCCGGTCTGCACCGCGATAAGGGCGACGTCCGAACGGCCGGGGCGGACGGCGAGCAGGCGGCCATCGGGGGAGAAAGCGAGGTCGGCGTTCACCTGCTCGTCGTCTCCCGGGAGCGTGACTTCGCACAAGCATTTCGGCTCGCCCGCCCGGAAGAAGCGGACGAGACACTCCGCAGCGCGGGGACAGCTCGCCTGCGCCAGCGTCTTGCCGTCGGGCGAGAACGCCCCCGGGCAGCGGAGGGTCAGCCCCCCGGCCGAGACCGCCCCGGGGATCCGTTGGCGCCTGCGGCCGGCGGGGGCGTCCCAGAGGACAATGTCGCGCAGGCCGAAGCCGGCCAGCGCCTTGCCGTCCGGTGAAAAGGCCAGGGAGGTGAGGTCGTCCGCGTGCCGGAAGCGGACCGTCCCGAGCCGGAGGGCCGCGCCGGGGGGCAGCGGGTCGCCGTGCCGGTCCGTCCCGGGCCGCGGCGGCCCCGCCCTTGCCGCACCCGCGACGGGCAGGCCGGCCAACAAGACCGCCAGGAGGAGAACCGCTCGAAGTACCATGGGGGCTCCTGCGCGGGTGCGAAGGGGCCACGGGCGCCCCGCCGCCTCCTTTTCCTCGCCGTCATTTCAGGACGGTATACTTGTCCCGCCGCTTTTCCTTCTGCCCTTTCGAGACGGTGATAAAGTAATCCCCGGCCTTCAGATTGACCCCCTCGAGCAGCTCGACCGTGAACTCGAACTTCGTGTCCTTCCCCCCGGAAGTGATCCGTTGCACTTCCTTGCCGAACTGGATGAGCTTGAAGTCGTCCCCTTGCCTCAGCGTCACGCCGTTCTTGAAGATCGCCAGGAGGTCGTTCCCCATGGAGTAGTTTCCGCCTTCGAGGACGATTTTCGTCCCGCCGGTCCCGGGGCCGCGTTTGGTGTTCGGCTTGATAATGTTCAAAATCTGCTGGGTGGGGGCCTGCGCCACGAACGGGGACTCGGCCTTGCCCGTCCACGTCTGGCCCCCGCCGGCGTAGGTGACCTGTTTCTGGAGCGTGAAGCGCAGGTCCCCGGGCTCCAGGACGGAGAACGACAGCAGGGCGGAAGTGGTGTCCCCGTAGGGGCTGCCCGGCCCCGGCACCTCGACGATCATCCAGCTGCCGGTTGTCGAATCCGCGGGCGCCCAGAGGCCGTCGCTCGGCGGGGCGTACAGGAAGTCCACCGCCTTGATCCAATCCAGCGCCCAGGTCGGCCCGGTGAGGCCTGCCGGGGAGGGCGGGATGGCGGTGGCCGTCACCGTGGTCTCGTACCATTCGCCGAAGTCCGCCGCGAACGGCGAAGCCGGGTCACACGTGATCGTGATCATCACGTCGTTGGTGCCCGTTTGCGCGAGCAGGTTGCCCACAACCCCGCACACGAGCAGCACGCCGAGCAGCCGACACAGCCTGCTGTTGTCCGAGAGGGGACGTCGCCTTGGGCCGGCCATGACTCACTCAATGGCGCGAAGGGACCCGCCCGCCGTCCGGCGGCCGCCGTCCGGCCCGTGTCGTCCTGACCGAAATTGTGGCGCCGTTCCAGCCTGTAATGGGTGCAGGAATTCGCCGCTCCCGACCCGCGGGCCAGCCCGCGAGAAAGGAGGGCGCATGTCCGCCCCGTCCCCCACCCCCGACCCGTCCGCGGCCCCACCGCGGCCCGCAAACCAGGCACTGCCCGACCCCGCCGACCGGGCCGGCGGTCCCCCGGCCACTCCGCCCGAGAGTTCGCCGAGCGGTAGGCCAACGACCGGGACCAGGTCGACTCTCGTGGTCTGTGGGCCGCCAAGGCAGACACCGACGGCGCCCTTCGGCGGCCGGGATGTCACACCAGCTCGCGCATCGGTGAGCGGTCGGCGAGGTGCTGCGGCCGGCCCGTCGGGTCGTTCACGAACGATGTCATCGGGTCCAGCCCCAGGTTACGGTACAGCGTCGCGAACACCTCGTCGAAGTGGACGGGCCGCTGCGTTGCGTACTCGCCCAGGCGGTTGGTGGCGCCGATGACCTGGCCGGTGCGCATGCCGCCGCCGGCGAGGAGGGCGCAGCTGACCTGCGGCCAGTGGTCGCGGCCCGCCCCGCTGTTGATGCGCGGCGTCCGCCCGAACTCGCCCCACACCACCACCGACACGTCGTTCAGCATGCCGCGCAGCTCCAGGTCCTCGATCAGGGCGCTGAGGCACTGGTCGAGCTTGCGGCCGTGGTCGCGCACCAGGTTGAAGTTCTGGCCGTGGCTGTCCCAGCGGCCGAAGGACAGCGTCACCGAACGCACGCCCGCCTCGACCAGGCGCCGCGCCATCAGCAGGTGCTCGTTCACCGTCGGGGCGCCGTCGTACTGGAACTGGTACGGCCTGCCGTCGCCGTAGCGCTCGCGCACGCGCTGGCTCTCGCGCGACAGGTCGAGCGCCTCGAGGAGCCGGCTGGAGGTCAGCACGCCCAGGGCGCGCTCGGTGGCGGCGTCCATGGCGCCGAGGGCGCCGGTAGCGTCCAGGTCGCGGCGCAGGCCGTCAAAGCTGGCGCGGAGCTGCCGGCGGTCGGCGAGACGGTCGGCCGTCACACCGTTGAGCCGCAGGTTGTCCAGACCGGGGCCGTCCGGGCGGAACGGGGCGTAGGCCGGGCCGAGGAAGCCGGGCCGGCCGGCGTCCGACCAGGGCCGGTGCGTCGTCGGAGCGGCCAGGCCGACCGACGGCGGCACCGACGGATCGACCGTGCCCTGCAACTTCGTCACGAGGGCGCCGAGGGCGGGCCGGCCGCCCATCGGGGCGAGCGACGACTGCGGGAAGCCGGTCGTACACTGGAAGGCGTCGTGGCCGCCGGTGGCGCCGACCATGGAGCGGATAACGGCGCACTTATCCATCAGCCGGGCCATGCGCGGGAAGACCTCGCAGATCTGCAGGCCGGTGACGTTGGTGTGGATCGGCCGGAATTCGCCGCGGATCTCGGCGGGGGCCTCCATCTTCAGGTCCCACATGTCCTGGTGCGGCGGTCCGCCCCCGAGGAAAATGTTGATGACGGCCTTGTGCGGCGAGGCGGAGGCGGTGCGGGCCTCGGCGCGGAAGATGTCGGCGAGCGACAGGCAGGTGGCGCCGAAGGTGAAGGCGCCGATCTTGAGGAAGCTGCGGCGGGAGACGCCGTCGCAGTAGCGGCTTTTCTGGCCCCAGATCGTGAGCATGGCGTGAAGACCCCTTTCGTGTGGGAGGCAGGTCGCGTGGCGGGCTGGCGGCCCCGCGGCGGGGCCGCAGGTAGGGACCGCACAGGGGGGCGGTGCGGTCGGAGAGCCGGCCAGCGGTTGTGTTTGCTACGGTAAGGGTTTACGGTGCGGAAGTCAAGCAGATAGCGTCCAATTCCGCTCGCCTGCTGGTCGCCCCAAGGTGGGGCAGCCGGTGATCGGTGTCACTCCTGCTGGATTTTCTTCAGCGCTTCGTCGGCAGCACGGCGCACGTCAAGGAACCCCGTGCGCGCCGCCTCCTGCAGGGCCGGGATGGCATCGCGGGCGGCGGGGCCGAGGTCGCGCAGACCGTGCTCCCTGTCGATCTCCGGGGTCCAGGTCATTCTTCTCCTACGTGGAGGGCCGCGGCAGCGTGGCTGGCCCCGTCCCGCCCGGGCCGCCGTACCACCCGACTGCCGTCTCCTTGTACGCGGCGGCGGGGCTTTTTCCGCGCGGAGCCTGCTCAACTTCCGCAAGGATCTGCCCACATTATAAGCATTCGTCCGCTGCCCCGCTCTCCGGCCTTCGCCGGACGACCGTGCTGAACTGGTGTGGCCAGCAAGCGTTGCCGCACGGCGACCCCGGGGCGCGGCCGCCTGGCACGGCAGCTGCACTCTCTGACGGCACCTGTCCTCTCCCTCACGCCCTCTCCCTCCCCCGGAGAGCCTTTCCCAGCCAGGCAAAATCCCCCTGACCGGACATCCGCAGGACGACTTGCAACAGAACGA
>JBBRPS010000252.1:0-12428 GCA_038227745.1 Gemmatales bacterium
ACAAGCCCGACGCGCAAGCGAGGGGTCCCTCGCTGGCGCGTCGGGCTTGTGTGACCCCCTTCCGCGCCGCAGTAATAACCCGATACTCCCTGGAGTATCTTCGCCTTGTCGAAAACGCGGCCGCGGGCTACCATCGGCCCCGATGGACCGTCCCCCCCCCGCGCCGGCACGGTGTCCGGCACCTGCGCCTCGACTCGCCTTCGCCTGGTGGCGCCTGCTGTTCCTCGCTCTCGTCGCCTGGCAGGCCTGGCTGACGCTCAGCCTGTTCGGCCTCGACGAGCCCTGGCAGCGCCTCCTCGACGACGAGCCGGTCCTCTCCGGGCGGCACCCGCTCCACCTTTACCACGGCTATCTCGGGGCCTACGCCTTCCACACCACCGGCCGGCTGTGCTGCTACGACCCCGCCTTCCAGGCCGGCTACCCCAAGACGCCCGTCTTCGACAGCGGCAGCCGGCCCGCGGAGTTGTTCCTGGCGCTGGCCGGCGGCGCGTACTGCCCGGCGGCGTACAAGATCGGCTTCGCCGCCGCGTGTCTGCTCGTGCCGTGGCTCCTGCTTCTGGGGGCGCGCGGCGCCGGCCTTAGCCCCGCCGCAACCCTGCTCGCCATCGCGACCGGGCTGCTCGTGTGGTGGGGCAACCCGGGGCGGAGGGCGCTGGAGGCCGGCGACATCGAGCTGCTCCTCGCGGCGCTGGCGGCCCTGGCCCACGTCGGCGTGCTGGTACGCTTCGACCGGGCGCCCGGCTTCCGCTCGTGGACCGGCCTGTTCGCGACCGCGGCCCTGGGCTGGTTCGCCCACCCGCTCGTCTTTCCCCTGCTGTTGCCGCTGCTGCTGCTCTATTACCTGAGCATCGGCGCCCGCCACCCCCACTGGGCCTGGCACCTGTGCCTGCTGACCGCCGAGGCCGGCGCCGTCGCCATCAACCTGTTCTGGCTGAGCGACTGGGTGAGCTACTGGTGGCTGCGCAGTCCGCTGCCGCGCGCCACCGGCATGCTCCAGCACCGCACGCTGCAGACGATCTGGGAGTCGCCGCTGTGGGGCGGCGCCGCGGACCGCAACCTGGCGGTGCTGCTGCTCGCCAGTGCCGTGGCCGGCGTGTGCGTCTTCAACCAGTGCCAGCAGCGCGTGGCCGCCCGACTGCTCGGGCTCGGGGCCGTCGGGCTGCTGGCGCTGGCGGTCCTCGGCATCGCCTGGGAGCCGGTGGGGCGGGTGGGCACGGCGGACCTGCTGGCGCCGGCGCTGTGGTTCGCGGCACTGCCGGCGGCCCACGCCTGGACGCAGGGCTGGCGGCTGCTGGAGCACCTGGCGCGAGGCCGGGCACGGGCGGCGCTCGTCGGCGCGGGCGCGCTGCTGGCGGCCGGACTGGTGTTCCACACGACCATCGCCGTCTTCGCTGGGCGCTGCGCCAGGACGGCGCCGCTGATCGTGGGCCTGGGGCCGGACCGGCTGGCGCTCGTCGAGGCGCTGACGCGGCACACGGGAGCGGAGGCGCGGATCCTCTGGGAGGACCGGCCGACGGCGCGCGCGGCGTCCCACTGGTCTGCCTTGCTACCGCTGCTGACGGGGCGGAGCTTCATCGGCGGCCTCGACCCGGACGCGGGCATCGAGCACATCCAGGCCGGCCTCGTTGACCAGAACCTCGCCGGCCGGCACGTCGCGCAGGTGAGCGACGCGGCGCTGGCGGACTACTGCCGGCGCTACCACGTCGGCTGGGTGGTGTGCTGGTCGCCCGCAGCGGTGGCGCGCTTCCGCGCCTGGAAGGTTGGCGCCGAGGAATTGGCCGAGATCCACGACGACGGCCCCGGTTACCTGTTCCGCGTGCGGCACCCGGCGAAGTCGATCGCGCTGAAGGGGCAGGCGCAACTGCTGCACGCGGACAGCCATCACATCACGCTGGGCGACGTGGTGCCGGAGAACGGCCGGGTGGTGCTGAGCCTGCACTACCAGGCCGGCCTGCGAGCGTCGCCGGCCCGCGTGCAGGTAGAGCGCGAGCCGGACGCCAGCGACCCGGTGCCGTTCGTGCGCCTGCGCGTCGCCGGCCCGGTGGCGCGCGTCACGCTCACCTGGGAAGAGAGGCCCTGACAGGCTCGACGTTTCGCCCACGTCCCTCCCCCTCGACGTTTCCTGTCTTCCCGCGGCGACCCGCCGGGCAGCACGGCCCGTCTCCCGCTCCTCCTTTCCTTGCGCGATCGGTCCATCTTCTCGGCTGGCCGGAACGCATCGGCCGGAATGTCGCGTTCCCCCGTTGTCGGCGGCGTGCGGCGGCCCCTATCGTTAGATGGCTCCGCTCCGCGGCGCGTCCTGACCGCGGAGCCGAACCCGCGCCGCCCCCCCATGCTTTTCACGTCGGGGTCGAGTCGGCGTGCCCATTCTCTGCGTGAGGAGGAGACGCGATGAGACTGTGCTGGGTCCTCGCCTGTGGCTGCGCGCTGGTGTTCTCCGGGCTGGCGGTCCGCCCGGCCCGGGCGCAGAGCGAGGCGGTCTTCCGGGAGTGCTGCCACCGCTGTCGTCCGGTGGTCGCCTGTGCCCCGCCGCCCTGTCCCCCGGTGACGACCTACTATGTGGCAAGAAGGTGCGGCCCGGTCCGCCGCCTGTTGGGTCGTTGCCGCATCCTGCCGGCCCCGAGCTGCCGGCCGTGCTACGCCCCGCCGCCCATCGTCGTGGGCGTCCCCGTTCCTGCGGCGCCGCCGTGCGGTCCCTGCGCTGCCCCGGTGCCTGCCTTCGCGCCGCCGCCGGCCGCCCTGGGCCCGCCGGCCTCCGAGTCCTATGCCCCGCCGGCCCCGCAGACGCCGCCCCCGCCGGTCACCGGCAGCAGCTTCCGGCCCCTGCGACCGCTGACTCCAATCCCGCCCCAGCCACTCACGCCGCCGCAGTCACCACCGCCCGTACGCCTGGACCGGGTCGTGTCCGGACCGGGGGGACCGATCGAGGCGCTGCCGGCCGTGCTGCCGCGGCCGGTGCCGTCCAGGTGATGCCTTCGTGACCGCGGGCGCCGCCCGCTTCCCATTCGCCTCAGTCGTCCCGGAGGAATTCGATCAGCAGGCGGTTGACCCGCTCGGGGGCGTCGTTCTGGACCCAGTGGCTGGCCTCCGGGAGGCGCTCCACGCGAAGGCCCGGGGCCCACGGCTCGAGGCCTTCCGTCAGCCGCTGGCCGAGGTAGCGGTCGTGCTCGCCCCAGATCAGCAGCGCCGGTGCCTGGATGGGCCGGGTGGCCCTTGCCTCCGCCGGGTGCCGGAACGCCGCCCGGTAGTAGTTGAGCGCCGCCGTCAACGCCCCCGGCCGCGACAGCGCCTCCTTGTAACGCCGGATGTCCTCCTCGGTGAACGCGCCGGGCCGGAGCGGCTCGCGCCGCAACGTCCGCTCCAGCCGCGCGTGGCCGCCGGCACTGAGGAGCCATTCGGGCAGCCAGGGGAGCTGGAAGAAGAAGACGTACCACGACCGCAGGAGTTGCCGCAGGGTGCGCAGCTCCCGCAGGAGGGCGGCGGGGTGCGGGGCGTTGAGGACCGCCAGCCGCGCGACGACCTCGGGCCGGTGCATGGCCAGCCACCAGGCGATGGCCCCGCCCCAATCGTGGCCGACGACGTGGGCGCGGGCCGCGCCTGCGTGGGACACCAGGGCGGCGACGTCCGCCGCGAGCAGGGGCAGGCAGTAGCTCGCAACGCCGGCCGGCTTATCCGATTCGTTGTAACCGCGCAGGTCGGGGGCCAGGACGCGGAAACCGGCCGCGGCCAGGGCGGGGATCTGGTGCCGCCACGAGTACCAGAACTCGGGGAAGCCATGAAGGAGCACCACGAGCGGGCCGCTCCCTGCCTCGACGTAGTGCAGCCCCACGCCGTTGACGACCGCACGCCGGTGGCCCCACACTTCTTGCACGAACCCTCCTATCGCAAACCGGCGCCCGACGAGAAGGTGGCCCAGGTGCGCGGCCGCAGGGTGCCGAAGCCGCGGCTGCGGTAGTGGCCCAGTTCGGCCTTGACCTGGATGTCCTCGATGACGGCGGGGCTGAAGGTGCCGCTGCGCTGCGGCACGGGCGGTCTGGCGGTCGGTTCGTGGACCTGTTCACCCTCTCTGTCTTCAGCCCTGTGTTAGAGCCAGGCCTGGTTGGCGGCCGCGCCGTCGATGCGATGGACCGGCGTCTCGTCCGGCACGCCGCCGCTCATAGCGCCGCTTTCCAGATCTCGAGTTCCTTGCGGTCGAAGTTCCAGAGCTTCCGGCCGGAGACGATCTTCTTGAAGGATGCCGGAGCGGGAATCTCGTAAGAGGCGAGCAGTTCCTTCAGGACCGCCGTGTCGTCGTCCGTCGGCTCGGACACGACGGCGTCGTTACCGAGCGAGGCGATCGTGCCGCCGACGAAGACGACGCCCTCGTACATGGAATCGGCCAGGGCGTCGCCCGCATCGCCGCAGATGACGATACGGCCCTTCTGCATCATGAAGCCGGCCATGTAGCCGCAGCCGCCGCCGATGAGCAGCGTGCCGCCCTTCATCGACACGCCGGCCCGCGCCGCCGCGTCGCCGCGGACGACCACGGTGCCGCCGCGGATCGACGCCGCCACGCCGCTGCCGGCGTTGCCGTCGATGACCAGGGTGCCGCCGAGCATCGACTCGCCCACGCCCCAGCCGGCGCTACCGCGGACGTTGATCCGGGCGCCGTCCATCATGCCGCCGCAGTAATAGCCGACGCTGCCGTCGAAGGTGACGGTGACCGCTTGGAGGAGGGCCACGGCGAGGTTGTGGCGCGCGTCCGGGGCGAGGACGCGGACGTCACCCGCGCCGGCGGCGAGAGCGGCGCGCAGCTCGTCATTGATGGCGCGGGTGGTTTTGCCCTGGCAGTCGATGGTGAAGGTCAAGGCTTTCCCTCGGTACGGAGGTCTGAGGAACTTAAAGGTATGCCGTCAGCCAGGGAAACGTCTTGGAAGTCAAGGCTTTCCCTCGGTACGGAGGTCTGAGGAACCGGCGGCGGGGCAGGGCCGTGGTTCAGGTCAAAGGGTCGATCCCGAGTGCCCGCAACTGGGCTTCCAGTTGCCGCACACGCTCGGCCTGCTCGTCCGCCCGTAGCTTCTCCTGGTCGGCGCGCTGCAGGCGCCGCTGCTTCTCGACGTAGAGGTTGTCCACGGGTGTATTGTCCTCCGTGACGAGGGCGTCGTAATTCGGGTAGTCCTCTGGGGCGAGCACGAGTTGAGGCCCGCCGTGCGGCGCGCCCACTTCGTGCCCATTGCCTTCCGGCGCCGCGGCCCCCTCTCCCCCCCCGGTCATTTCGGACTCTTGCAACGGGTCGTCGTTCATCTTCCCTCCCTCACCGGGCCGGTGCCGGACTGTCGCTCCGAACGGCCCACACCTTCATCGTACCCGGAGCCGGCTCGCGGGCCACGAAGTCGCGCCCCAGCGCCTGCCGCAGTGCCACTTCCTCCGTCGCCATGGCCACGAAGTCGTTCGTCTCCACCACCACCAGCGGCTTGAAACCGAAGCGGTCCTTGACGTACGCCAGGCCGCCGTCCCACGCCGCCAGGTAGCTGAACGAGCCATCGAAGTCGTCCAGCGACGAGCGCAGGGCGTCCTCCAGCGACAGGCCCACCGCCAGGCGCTCGCGCAGGTAGACGCCGATCACCTCGGAGTCGTTCTCGGTGTGGAAGCGGTGGCCGCGCTGCTCGTAGCGGCGGCGCAGCTTGTGGTAGTTCGTGATGTGGCCGTTGTGGACCGTCGCCAGGTCCGGCACGCCGTGCGCCCAGAACGGCTGCGAGTGGCTCAGGTCCACGCGGCTCTCCGTGGACAGGCGCGTGTGGCCGATGCCGTGCGTGCCGTTCAGGCGGCTCACGTGATACGTCTTCTCCAGCTGCTCCGGCGAGCCGACCTGCTTGACGATTTCCAGGCGGTGGCCGACGCTGACGACCTCGCAGCCCGGGAAGCTCTCGAGGACGAACGTCTCCACGTCGTCGGCGGTCCCCAGGTGCCGGCCCTCGAGCTCGAGGCGCAGGTAGTTGCCGGTGATCTCGTGACGGAACAGCGGGTCCGCGTGCGCGATCGACTCCAGCCGTTCCATCACCGCCGTCGCCGTGACCAGGTCCGGCGGCAGGGCGGCGCGGACCATCCACGACGGCGCGGGCGGCCCGAAGATCGCCACGCCCGCCGAGTCGGGGCCGCGGCACGAGAGCGCCCGGAGCATGGCGAGCAGCGTCTGGCCGACGGGGTGCTCACTCCCGTCGCGCTTGTCGAGGAAGCCGATGATGCCGCACATGATCCTCTCCTTCAACGCGGATAGCGGCCAGCCGGGATCAGCACCTCGCGGAGTTCCAGGCCCTCCGGGTGGTTGAGTGCCAGCAGGTACTCGGTCACACGCCCTTCGGGCGTGAGCGGCACGATCAGCGGGCCATCTAGCTTGAAGTGTTCAGCCCATCGATCCTGGCGAGGGTTGAACAGGCGCACCACGCGCCCCGTTTCCAAATCGATCGAGGCGATATCGCTGCCCTTGAGCTGGTTGCAGAGGAAGCAGGCCCACGCGAGATTCTCCTCCCGCGTCTCCCCACGGTGTTTCACGGCGATAATGTGGTCCGGTTGGTGGGGGAAGAGAGCGTCCTCCTCATGGAGCAGACAGTACTCGCACCGGGAAGCCGCCCGCTGCCGGACGAAGGCTCGCAGGGGCGCGGGCACGCGCTTGCTCATGGCTGCAACCCGCTCGGCTGGCGCAACCGCGCCTTCACGAGCCGCATCAGCCGCTCGGCGTGAGCGAATTCGTCGAGGTCCCGCCTCTCTTCAGAAGACAGGTTCCCCTCGGCCGACTTGTCGAGCAGTTCTCGCGCCCGCTGCTGGAGCCCTTCCGACGGACGAAAGGCGAGCAACTGCTCGCGCGTCGGCGTGGAAGCGAGGAAGGTAGAAAGCTCGTCGAGGATCCGCGGCCCGCTGTGGGTTGCCGGCATGGGATGGCCCTTCGCTGAGGTTCTTGTTCGTGCCGACCCGGCTCAGGAACAACTTGCGACCGGGCAGGTTTCGTATTATACACAATCTCGTCGCCCCGTCCCAACGGCCAACAGCCCCGACCCCGCCCCAGGGAGACGCACCGTGGACCGCACTACCCTCAAGGCCCGCCTCCAGGAGGACGGCATCGACTACCTCCTCGTCCAGTTCGTGGACATTAACGGCTCTCCCAAGGTGAAAATGGTGCCCGCCGACGCCCTCGACGACATCGCCGACAGCGGCGCCGGCTTCGCGGGCGGGGCCGTCTGGGGCATGGGCCAGAACGCCGCCTCGCACGACATGATGGCCCGCGTCGATCCGGCCAGCTACACGCCGCTGCCCTGGAAGCCCGGCCTCGCTCGCCTCGCCAGCGACCTGCACGTCGATGGCAAGCCGCACCCCTACTGCCCGCGCGCCAACCTCAAGCGCGTCCTCGACGAGCTGCGCGCCGCCGGCCACGTCTTCAACATCGGCGTTGAGCCGGAGCACTTCCTGGTCACGCGCGACGGCGACGGCCGGCTGGTGCCGTGGGACCCGGCCGGCGTCGATACGCTGGCCAAGCCGTGCTACGACTTCAAGGGCCTGGCCGGCGCCTGCGACTACCTGCGCGACATGAACGACGCGCTGCGCAAGCTCGGCTGGGGCGTCTACCAGTCCGACCACGAGGACGCCAACGCCCAGTTCGAGATCAACTACCGCTACGCCGACGCCCTGACCACCGCCGATCGCTTCATCTTCTTCAAGATGATGGCCGGCGAGATCGCCCGCGAGCACGGCGCCATCGCCACGTTCATGCCCAAGCCGTTCGCCGACCGCACCGGCAGCGGCGCCCACATGCACTACCACCTCGCCGACGCGGAATCCGGCGCGAACCTGTTCAAGGCGACCGCCGACCCGCACGGCCTGGGCCTGTCGGAGCTGGCGTACCACTTCCTCGGCGGCGTGCTCGCCCACGCCCGGGCGCTGTGCGCCGTGACCTCGCCGACGGTCAACTGCTACAAGCGGCTGCAGATCGGCCAGGGGCTGACCGCCTCGCGCTCCGGCTTCACCTGGACGCCGGCGTACATCACCTACGGCGACAACAACCGCACCCAGATGATCCGCACGCCCGACGCGGGGCACGTCGAGGATCGCACGGTTTCGTCGGCGTTCAATCCGTACCTCGCCTTCGCCGCGTACGCCTACGCCGGGCTGGACGGCATCCGCCGCCGCCTCGACCCGGGGCCGCCGAACACGGGAAACATGTACGAGATGAGCCTGGAGGACATGAAGAAACGCAAGGTGCGCGTGCTGCCGCAGACGCTCCACGAGGCGCTGGACGAACTGGAGCGCGACGAGGTGATCCAGGGGGCGCTGGGGCCGATCGCCGCGGAGTTCCTTAAACTGAAGCGGGCCGAGTGGAACGACTACCACCGGCACGTGTCGGAGTGGGAGGTGGAGCGGTATCTGACGATGCTGTAGAATACAGCCGGTATCGCCCCTGGAGGAACACGAATGCAAGCAGTCAAAACCTACACCTCGATTGCAAACGACGGCGAGATGTGCCTGAAAGGCCTGCCCTGCAAAAAAGGGGATTACGTGGAAGTAATCATTCTCATCCCCGACCGGCCGACCGAGGAAGAGCGGCAGGAAGCCCTCAAGCGAATGAAGGAGCAGGCGGAGCGAATGCAGTTCCGGTCTGCCGGCCCCTACCCAACCCGCGATGAACTGCATGAACGCCATTGACACGAACATCTGGATTTACCGTTACGACTCACGCGACGCCACGAAACAGCAGATCGCGGAGCAACTGGTGACGACCTTGAGCCCACAGTTCTTGCTGTGGCAAGTCGGTTGCGAGTTCATTGCGGCGAGCCGTAAGCTGGCCGCCCTCGGCTTCACTGAGGATAAAGCCTGGGCGGCCCTGGCAACCATGCAGCGCATCGCAACGCAGCTGGTTTTACCGGAAGTCCAGGTGTGGACTGACGCCCAGGATCTGCAAAAGCGGCACGCGCTTTCCTTCTGGGACGCACTGCTCGTCGCGGCCTGTATCAGGGCCGGGGTTCAGACCTTGTATACCGAGGACCTTGGCGCCCCTCGCGTCATCGATGGCCTGGCTCTCATCAATCCCTTCTCGACGGGCCCCTGATGCAACCGGAAGGAAAGCCGGCTCTCGTATCAGGAACCGAGGCAAGGACAAGACAATGGGATGGGCGTCGGAGTATATCGCTCGGTTGCAGCGCGGCGAAACGGTGCAGTTTCGCCCCCGAGGCGACTCCATGCGCGGCAAGATTGAGTCGGGCCAGCTTTGCACGGTGGCACCCGTTGACCTTGCCCTGTTGGAAGTGGGCGACGTCGTCCTGTGCAAGGTGAATGGCCGGCAATACCTGCACCTGGTGAAAGCCGTTCAGGGCAACCGATTCCAGATCGGCAACAACCGAGGTCGGATCAACGGCTGGGTTTCGCGCAACGGCATTTACGGCAAGTGTGTGCGTATCGAATGAGCCGGCGGCGGCCATCGTACTTCACAATGAGGAACTCGAATGCCCGTCGAGCGCATGTGGCGCCGCCACGACCTGAAGCGGACTTACGACATCGTCATCGTCGGTGCCGGCGTCCACGGCCTGGCCATCGCCTACTACCTCGCCCGCCGCGGCGTCACCAGCGTCGCCGTCCTCGACAAGGGCTATCTCGGCGGTGGCGCCAGCGGCCGCAACACCGCCATCATCCGCTCCAACTACCGCACCCCCCAGGGCGTCGCCTTCTACGACGAGAGCGTCAAACTCTACGAGACCCTGGCCCTCGAGCTCGACTACAACGTCATGTTCTCGCAGCAGGGCCACCTCACCCTCGCCCACACCGACCGCGGCGTCACCACCCTGCGCGAGCGCGCCGAGACGAACCGCCTCCTCGCCGTCAACAGCCGCCTCCTGTCGCGCGAGGAGATCCGCGACCTCGTCCCCGGCCTCGACCTCAGCGACCACCAGCACCAGCCGATCCTCGCCGGCCTGTACCACCCGCCCGGCGGCATCATCCGCCACGACGCCGTCGTCTGGGGCTACGCCCGCGGCGCCGACCGCCTCGGCGTCGAGATCCACCCGTTCACCGAGGTCACGGCCATCCACACTGCCAACGGCCGCGTCCACGAGGTCGTCACCGAGCGCGGCACGATCGCCACGCGCACCGTCGTCAACGCCACAGCGGGGTGGTGCTCCACCATTGCGCACATGGTCGGCGTCGAGCTGCCGATCGTCACGCACCCGCTGCAGGCCCTCGTCACCGAGCGGCTCAAGCCGTGGCTGCACCACGTCATCGTCTCGGCGACGCTGCACGTCTATATCAACCAGACGGACCGCGGCGAGGTCGTCATCGGCGAGGAGATCGACCCTTACCCGAGCTACAGCATGGGTTCGACGCTGCGCTTCCTGGAGAACGCGGCGGCGCACACACTGGAGCTGTTCCCCTGCCTCTCGCGGGTGAAGGTGCTGCGGCAGTGGGGCGGGCTGTGCGACATGCCGCCGGACTTCGCGCCGATCATCGGCACGGTGCCCGACGTCGAGGGCTTCCTCCTCGACGTGGGCTGGGGCACCTACGGCTTCAAGGCCGCCCCGGCCGCGGGCTACCGCATCGCCGAGCTGATCGCGACGGGGACGATGCCCGCGGTGATCGCGCCGTTCAGGCTGACGCGCTTCGCCGACCTGCAGCCGCTCGGCGAGAAGGCCGCCGCCGCGGTGTCGCATTAACCCCCCGGAGGAGTGCCGTGGATCTCGGGCTGAGGGGACAGACTGCGGTTGTCGTGGGCGGGGCACGCGGCATCGGCCGCGCCATCGTCCAGGCCTTCGCCGCGGAAGGGGCCGGCGTGGCGGTGATCGACCGCGACCCGGAGGCGCATGCCGCCGCGCAGGAAGTCGGCCGTCGCTGGCGGGTCAGGGGCCAGGGCCTCGTCGCCGACGTGACAGACTACGCGGCCGTGGGCCAGGCGGCGGCGCGGACGGCCGAGGTGTTCGGTCGCATCGACCACGTCGTCTTCGCGGTCGGGATCGGCTCGGGCAAGTACGGCTTCCCGTTCTGGAACCTGGAGCCGTCCGACTGGGGCCGTGTGCTGGAGGTGAACGTCGTCGGCGCCGTACACGTGGCCCACGCCTTCCGTCCGGCGCTGGTGGAGGCTCGCGCCGGCACGCTGCTGTTCCTCGCCTCGGTGGCCGGGCAGATCGGCTCACAGACCGACCCGCCCTACAGCGCCTCGAAGGCCGCCCTCATCAACTTCGCCCAGTGCGCGGCGAAGGATCTTGCGCCCCACGGGGTGCGGGTCAATTCGCTCTGCCCGGGGATGGTGCAGACGGCGCTGAACCGCTCGGTGTGGGAGGCGTGGAACCGTCAGCAGCCCGAGGGCGCCCGGATGAGCTACGAGGAGTGGGCGGGTGAGAAGATTCGCCGGGTGGTGCCGCTGGGGCGCTGGCAGGAGCCGGAGGACATCGCCGCGATGGCGGTGTTCCTCGCTTCGGAGCGCGCCAGGAACGTGACCGGGCAGACGGTGAACGTGGACGGCGGTTTCGTGATGCACTGGTGAGGGACGGGCGATGGCAGGGAGCGTATTCGAGCGGCTGCACGACTGGCTGAAGGAGAGCGGCGTGGCGTTCACGGTGCTGCGGCACGAGCCGGTCTTCACCAGCGAGCAGGCCGCCGCCGTGCGCGGCACGCCGCTCGCCAGCGGCGCCAAGGCCCTCGTCGTCCGGGCGGGCGATGGCTTCGTGCTGCTGGTCCTGCCCGCCGACCGCAAGCTCGACAGCCGCAAGGCCAGGGCCGGCCTCGGCGTGAAGAACGTGCGCTTCGCCTCACGCGAGGAGGTCGAACAGCTCACCGGCCTGCAGCCCGGCTCGATCCCGCCGTTCGGCAGCCTGTTCGGCCTGAAAACCTACTGCGACCCCGACCTCGGGGCCAGCGCCTCGATCAACTTCAACGCCGGCGACCACGCCATCTCCGTCGGCATGGCCCACGCCGACTACCTCGCCGCCGAGAAGCCGACCCTCCTGGCGATCACCTGACCCGCGCCCGCCGCGGGGCCATTTCTCTGGGGTCAGCGCGGGCGCGCCTCCCACGGCCGCCCCGGGCACGTCTTCTCCCAGACGCGCCGGCCGTTGCGGTCCACCTCCGCGACGATGCGCGTGGTCATGCTCACCGCCAGCGTGTTGCCGTTCGGCAGCCGCGTCGCCCGGAACACGCCGGGGAAGTTTACCTTCCAGTGAACCTTCCCGGCGGCGTCGATCTCGCGCAGCTCGCCGGGGTACATGAGGGCCACGAGGTAGCGGCCGCTGGGCAGTAACTCCACGCCGCACCAGGTGCCCTGGGTGCCGACGCTGATCCGCCGCACCTCCGCGCGCTTGATCGGATCGATCTCCAGGATCAGCCCCTGTGAAGTCATGCATACGATGTGGCCGCTGCGCTGCTTGCGGGCGCTGAAGATGAAGAAATTCGGCGTCAAGTTGTGCTGGAACACGACC
>JBBRPS010000253.1:0-12427 GCA_038227745.1 Gemmatales bacterium
AGGCGTCAGTCGATGACGCTGAAGTACGGCACGACGGCCTTGTCGAGGCGCGGGTTGTAGTTCGGCCAGGGCCCCGGGTTGCCGCGGATAATCACCTGGGCGCCGACACTGCGCACGGTGTTGGAGGTCACGGTGAAGGACGTCGGCCCAACCGTCGTGATCGCGGCCGTCTCCTCCCGGTTCGTATTCGGCTCGATCACGACGAGGTCGCCTACGTTCAGCTGGACCAGGGAACCCGACAGCGTGGTGGTGGTCCCATTCGGCAGGGCCGCGGGGGGAGCGGCGAAGTTCACCGTCACCGTCTGCGGCGTCTTGGCCTTCGGGTTCACGGCGGACACGGCCAGGTCCAGTAACCGGAGATCGGATCGGTCCACGATGGCGAACATCCGGTGCCGCACCTGGCGGTTCTCCAACCGGCCGACCTCCGCGCCGATCTTGTACTGGCCGTCCGCGGGGTCGAGCCGCACCTCGAAGAGGCCCACCGTCACCCACACGGCGAAGACGTTGCTGCGCGTCGTCAGGTTGTTGAACATCTTCATCAGCGGCGCGTGCTTCACGTAGGGGTGAGCGCCGGTCGTGTCGTCCAACGCACGGGCGGTAGTGTAATCGCCACCCGGCTGCCCCGAGCGCAGGATCGTGTTGTTGATACCCGTATCGACCGGGTACTGTCCCCCGGTCGTGGTGGGTGGAGTCACGGCCTTCGTCGGCCCGGTACTGAGGCTGCGGAACGGCCGATCAACCGGGTTTGCCGTGTGCCCATCCGTCGGGCCGATTTGATTTTTGCTGTAATTGGGAGTCCGCAAGTTCATCATCGCGGTGAAGATGGCGGCCGCCTGCGGGTTGTTGGTAAGGGCCGCGATGGTTTCCTGGTCCCAAATGGTGTTGATATTCACGTCGCCGGCCACGCGGCCCATGCCCTCGTTGCCGGTCGCCAGGTCGCGCACGCGCACGAACTCGAAGAAGCGGTAGATGCGGGCATCGTCACTGAACCAGGGGGCATAGTGCTGCTGCCTGGTCACGATGGGGAGCTTCGACTTGGCGTCCACGGGGTTGAGGGGATCCTGGCTGGTGAACTTCTGCGTCAGCAGGTGCGGCCGGTAGCCGGAGACGTAGAGCAGTTCCAGGGGGCTGATCAGCGGCCGGTCCAGGTGCGTCAGCCACTCGAAGGGGTTCGTCCGCGGCGTGTTGACCGAGTAGAAGGTGTTTTTCGGCTGCGTCTTCACCGTCACCGACTGCGCCCGGAACTGCGAGAGGTTGACCACTGCCGGGACGAGCGGCGGCGGGTTATAGGCGGTATAGGGCTGCAGGCGGCCGAAGGAACTCCGCGTGGCCGCGAGCGGCACGGCACGAGGCCCACCAGCGGGCGTGTACGCGCTCTGATTCCAGGCCCGGACGTTTTCCAGGTAATCGACGGTGATGTAAGGGTTGTAGGAAGGGTTGATCGCCCCGGCCCCGGTCTTCTGGTTATTGTCAAAGGGAAGGTGCGGGCAGGCCAACCGCCGCAGCAGGACGGTGGGCCGAGGAAGCGGGATCGGAATCGGGAAAGTCCACGTCGCCGACGCACCCTTGCTCGTGAAGGTGGTCGGCAGCCCCGGATCCTGGAGCGCATTGGCGAAGCCGGTTTGCGGCCCCAGGACGTAGAAGCCGGCGTTCGTCTGCGTCTTGTCGAGGGTGGAACCGTTCGCCGGAAGGACGCGGTCCTTGATTTTCGCCGCGTCGGGGGCCCAGCTGTTCGCGAGGTTGGTTGGGTCGCCTACGAGGCTCAGGACGTTGGCCCCCGTCGGCTCGCCCCTCGCGTTGGCGGGGTCTTGCAAGTTGTTCGTGTCGGGCTTGCTGAGAACGACCTGGTAGATCGGCTGGCCGGCGAGGTTGACCAGGAACGCGGTGCCATTGTCGCGCGGGTAGGCGGTGTAGCCGCCGCTGTTGCTGGTGCTGGGGTTGAACGGGTTGTACAGTTCCACCCAGGCGTTGAGCTTGTAATACCCCAATCCGGTCTTGGGTGCCGGGGCGACGTCGTTGTCGAACTGGAGGTAGGCCTCGTTCATCACCAGGCGCGGCAGTTCGGTGCCGAAGACCCAGTCCACCTTGGTGAGATCGGTGGGATCGACGAACCACCGGAACGGCGTCATGTAGTCGTCGTTATCAATGTAATCAACGATGTTGACCGCTAACTGCGCGAGCCAGCGCGCAGCCTGGAACTCTGCCAACTTCGGATCGCGGATGGTGGCATCGGTATTCGGATCGAGAGCGCCGGTGGCGTTGATGAGCGTCTTGTAAATATCCTTGGCGAAGGTCTGGCGGTCCGTCTGGGCCTGCTGGAAGGTCACGAGGGTTGCAGCCTTGGTGATAAGTCCGCCCCCGGGAGCCTTCGCGGTCTCGGTGACGTCCGGGAGGGGGTAATCGGTCAGCGTCCGGTTCAGGTCGAGGCGGGTCACGGCATTCATGACACCGCGCCAGTTACTGTTGCCCTTGACGTCTGTGAGCATCGACTCGGTGGTGAAGTCGCTTCCCTGCGGCGGTGTCACGGCGAGCTTCGGCGGGACGGGCAGGGTGGGCAGGGGCGGGAAGGGCATGCCCGCGGTGGCACGGGGGTAGCCGGCAATAGCGTTGTATGCGTAAGAGGTGGCGATCCCTGCGCTCCGGTCCCACACCCAGGGCGTCAGGCCCGGCGCCGCGACGTTGAAGCTGCGCAGGGTCACCAGGTTGCGGGCCCGCGTCTGGGCGAAGTTCTGCGGCAGCAGTCGGAACGGGTCGGAGGTCAGCGCCGGCGAGCCCTTGTCGCCGTAGCGCAGCAGGGCCTCCATGTTCGCCGTGGAGAAGATCCGGTCCGCGCCTGCCGCGGCGGGGGGGATGTCGTTACCGCCCGCCGCCCAGAAATTGAACTGGGCGGGGTGGTTAAGCAACTCAGCGGCGGAACTGTTTTTGTAGCCGATCCGGCCCACGCCGCCCGGGTAGGCCGCGAAGGCGCTGGTGATTCCGGCGGGCAACTTCAGCGCACCGCTGTTGACGCCGTCCATGTCCACGCGCGAATACCACGGCCCCCGGATCTTGTTGCCCCCGATAAACGGCGAATTCCCGTCGGGGACCGAATTCGATCCATAGCGGCCCTGCATCCCGAGCGTGTTGTTTCCCAAAAAAATGTTCTGCACTTCCGACTGGACGGGGAGAACCTGTTCGAGATTGACTTCCCAGCGGCCCCAGCCCTGGTTGCCGGCGTAGGCGTTGACGTTGTTGTTGTTGATGATGTTGCCGTGGACGTTCAGGTTGACGCGGCCATCCAGGTCGATCATGAGCGGGGCGAACATGAACTTGAACATGCGGCCGTCCGGACCGATCATGACCGGCGCGTTGGCATCGATCCAGATGCTCTCGTTGCCGTTCGGCCCCCAGCCCAGGTTGTTCACGTCGCCGTTGCGCGCCTCCGGATAAGCGATTACTTTGCCCTGGGTCTGGAGGGCCAAGATCATGTCGTGAAGCGCCTTCTGCTGCACGGGAGTCGGGTTCAGCGGCGGTGGCCATAGGCCGGCCGCCACCAGTTCGGCCTTCGTGAGTTGATCGACGGGCCGGGGCCGCACCGTCAGATACTTGCCGATACCATTGAGCCAGTTCGGGTTCGTCAGGTCGTCTTGGCTGAGTTGTCCGAACAGATACTCGCGGTGGAAGGACGGCGTCAGCACCGAGCCATCGGCCTTGACCGCGGCGAGTGCCAGATTATTCAGGTCGGGGTAGGTCCAGGGGACGTTCAGGCCGCCCAGATAGCCCGATGTCATCGTCTGGTTCGGGTCAGTCCGGAGGCCGTACGGAGTGCCCTGAAAACCGTAACGCCCCGGGTCGCGCACGAAGCCGTCGGCCGGGAAATACTTGTACTGGATCAACTCGTAATTATCCGGGGGCGTTGTCGGGGCGGCCGTGGTGGCAGTGGTGAGGATGGCCGGCATGCCCGGTGACTTCGGATCAAATTGGTAGTGCAGCCGCCCGCTGCCGTTATAGGGCGTCCGTGTTGAACCCAGGACGACCGTCGGCACGCCGTTGATGTTCGTGATGATGTAGTCGCGGCCGTAGATGCCGGTGGCCAGGTCGTGCCCGCGCAGCGAACTGCCGGCTCCGCCTGAGTCGTCCTTATCGCCGTAGATCAGTTTGCCCAGGAACAGCGACAGGGCCAATTCTGGCTCGATGTCGCCCTGCGACATGGTGGCGGCGTCGCGGAAGTGGTTGGACGCCGTGGCCTCCGCGTTGGCGTAGAAGACGAATGACAGGCCGACCGCCGCGAACAGCGCGAGCAGCGACATGACGATCAGCAGGACGGCACCGCGGCGGCGCTCGGAGGGCGTGTGGAGATGTGTGACGGAAAGCATGGCTGACTCCGACCCCGTGAGTTGTGTGGTTTCTGTGTTCGTAGTCGCCCCGGCGGGCGGCCGGGTTTACCGCGGCCGTCCGTTCTTCCCAGCGGGGACAAGCCCCGCCGCTCGCCTGGCGATCGAGACGATCTTACATGTCCTGGACAATGGTTATCTGTCGGGTCTGCTGCGTCTTCTGGTCCCAGACGCGCAGGGTGACGGCGATGGCCGAGTAGAACGCGGGCAAGCCCCCGTTGCGGACGTTCGTATCATTGGCGATGGTGCCGCTGGTGCTGGTGTCGAAGCCGGGGATGACCGCCGGCCTGGTCGGCGTTATCGGGAGATAGGCCACATTGAAGTAGTCGGTCGCAGTCAAGTCGGGGAAATTCCGCTGCGACGTCGGCGTCGTCGGCACGGTGGGCGCCGTGGTGCGCAGGGCACGCACGTGGAAGGACACCACGTTGCTCATGAGCAGCGTCGTCCCCAGCGCCGCTTGCGGGGCTCCCCCCGCGGCGAGGGGCTTCTCGGGGCTCGTCGGGTCGAACGCGCGGTTCCCCGGGGCGGTGACGTCCTCGGGATTGTTGAAGTAAAGGGTCGGGGGATTGTTGTTCGCATTGGGCAGGAAGCTCATCTGCCCGTAAGCCGACCGGGTCACAAGCGTGTATGGGACCGGCACGAGGGGGGCCGGGGGCGGTAGCGTGGTGCCGTAGTTGAGGTAGGTGTTGTCCGGCACGATCACGCGCTGCGTCAGGTTCAGGGCATACAGGGGCATCGGTGCCAGTCCGTCGGAGGTGAGCGCCGTCAGCGAGGCGCCGGGGTTGTTCGGCTCGGTCGTCGTGCCGGTCATCTTGAGCCAGTACGCCTTCTCCGCCCACTGGCTGCTGTACGTGTTGGTCAAATCCTGGAGGCGGGCGTCCCCGGCCTGGTTGAAGAAGTTCGTCTTGTCCAGGGGTTTCGCGGGGTCGGGGAAGAGCGGCGACGGCCAGAGCGGCACCGGCAGGGTCGGGATGGTGGCGGCGAAGAAGTCCTGGCGGCCGTTGCCCCGCTTCTTGACGGCCATGTGCAGGATGTACGCGCCGTAAACCGTCGTGACCCCGCCGGTGGTGACGGCGAAGTTCCCGGAGCGGAACGACGCCACCCCGGGATTGACTCCGACGGGCCCCGGGTCAAAACCCTCTTTGGTGGTGGCTGTCAGCGTGTCGTTGACGTAGATGCGGACGAAGCCCTGGCGCGGCCGATTGGTGTAGATGTCCAGGTCGCTCAGGCGGCGCTTGCCCTCGAAGGGGTCGGCCGCCAGGTCGGCACGGAGGGCCGTGCCCGCCGCGCGCAGCTTCTCCTCCATGTCGCCGATCGCTTTGAGCTGACTGAACACGTCCAGGCCGGTGCTGAAGGCCTCGGCGAGGATGACCATGATGAACATGGTCAGCGCCATGGCGACCAGCATTTCCACCAGCGTGAAGCCCTGTCGTTTGCGCATGGCGTGTATCCTCCGAAACCCCGTTTAGCCGCGGTTCGCAGAACCGCGTGGGGCAGTATCCCTGGTGTGGACGCACGCGGTTCTGCGAACCGCGGCTAAACGGGGACTCCTCGGCGCCCTCACGGCGTCCGACCGGTCCCCTTCTCGAACACCTCGACGACGGTGTCCATGACGACGATGCGCGGGATGACGGTGATGCCGGGCGGGGGCGGCCAGCCGCGCAGGGGCGTGCCGACCTCCACCTCGTACGTGGTGCTCCCGCCGGGCCCCGGGACGGCCGTCACGTTGACCGCCCTGTAAAAGTAAGCGTTCGCGTAACCGTACTTCTGGTTCGCCACGCTGGGCACCAGGGTCACGCTCGCGTCCAGGAGCCAGGTGCCGGGACGGAGGGGCACGTTGGCCCGCGTCGTCGGCACGTTGAACGTCACCATGTTCGGCGTCGGCGTGCCGTTGCTGTCCTGGTTGAAGGCGGCGTTGTCGAAGCCGTACTCGTCCGGCGTCAGACCGAGGAGCGCGGTGATGGGGCGGCGGTTGTAGACCACGACGGCCATGTCCACCACGGCGGGGTCCCCGCTGCGCGGCCGACGGAACATCAGGGCGTGGGACAGGGAGATGTCGCGTTGCAGAGGTACAGCCGGCAAGTTCGACCCCGCCCCTCTCGGGTCGAACTGGATGTCTTCGAGGAAGGCGAACCAGCGGAGGATTTTGTTGCTCACCAGGCCGCCGCCCAGCGAGAGGGGGGCAGTGCGGACCGCGGCGACGGCCGTACGCGGGATGGCCGAGGCTGGCACCCCGGGCCCCAGGGGCGGGGGGACTACTCCCACCAGATTCGCGCCGTAGGTCTGCAGGCCGATGGGATCGACGTAGGCCGGGTAGCTCGGCAGATCGGCGTTGGTGCCAGGTAAGCCACCGCCAGGGGCGATCATTGCCTGCACCACCTCGGGGTCGTTGCGCAGGTCCAGGGCCTGAGCGGCGGCGGCGGCGTTGGCGGCGATGTGCGCGGTGCGGTCGTCCTGAATGGCCTGGGCCATGCTCAGCGCCCCGAGCGGGAACAGCGCCAGGATCGCCAGCATGCCGATCCCCATGATGAAGATGGCGACGAGCACCTCGATCAGCGTGGAACCGGGTCGGCGGCTCATGGTCGTCTCCCTTGCAAGTCGTTCTTACTGCCCCGAGGAGCGTCCGTCCCTGGTAAAGCGGTACGGGTCGCCGTTCGGCGTCGAGTCCACCGGGTGAGCGGCGATCGCCCCCGAGCGCGTGTAGATCACCACGACGGTGCTGTCGCCCTGGAACGATGCCGGGGCCGGGGGGGCGGGCAGCGTGGTGTCGCGCACCCAAAGATAGATGGCCTCTCCCGTGGCCAGGGGGCCGACGATCTCCCCACTGGGCGAGAACACGATGTCGATGGCGCCGCCCGCTTTGGCGTTGGCGGGGAGTGCCCCGCCGCTGAACGCGGCGTACGTCGCGTTCGTACTGAGATCGACGCCGATGTCCTGCGGCATGTCCATCTGCTCGTCGCCGGCCGGCCGGGGGGCGCGGCGGATGCGCCAGGTGGTGGTCGGGGTGGCACAGCAAAGGCCATCGCTGAGCACTGCAACACCGTTATGCGCGGCGGCGAACTTTCCTGTCCCGTTCTGAACTTGTACCTGGAGGCTCCCGTCGGCGTTGAACGCCATGACCGTAACCGTTTCCTGATTCTTCCCCACGTCCACGTTCAGGTAGCAGTTCACGCCAATGTTCGCCGGGTTGGTGACCGTCAACGTGGTGCCGCCGGCCGCGGCGGTGCCGGTGGTGAGGATCGTCTGGGCCAGGCTCAACTGGTATGCGGTTTTCGTCTTCAAATCCACGGTGACGCTCGTGATCCGGTGCGGCAGCCCCCCGTTGACCTCGAGGTAGTCCCCCACCTGGATCGGCCAGGTGATCTGCGTGGCGTCGGCCGCGAAGCCGCCCGTGAAATCGGTCACCGTGCTGGTGAAGGTCACTGTGTTGGCGTCGTAGCCGGTGATCGCGGCGCCGGCGACGTAGAAGTCCTCCGGCTGTTCGAGGTACTGCAAGCTGAAGACATAATTCGGGTTCGTGGTGTCACGGATCAGGCGGACGCCGCGGGGCGCCCGGTCGCGCAGGGCGCGGTTCTTGGCGATCTGCAGCCACTGCTGCACCTGCGAGGCGCCGCGCGGGGACCGGCTCTCCTCATTGACGTTGCCGACGACCATGATCCCCAGCGCCGCCATGAACCCGATCAGGGCGATCACGACCAGCAGCTCGATCAGGGTGAACGCGGGCCGTCCCGGTGAGGCGGAAGTATGGCGTTTCATGGTGCTATCCCCGCGGCGCCCAGCTTGAGCTGGTAACTGTAAATGTTGTCGGCCACCTTCGCGGCGTTGGGTATGTCGATGGTCATCGTCGTGTCCGGGGGGGGCAGCAAGCCGAAGGCGTTATCCCGCCCGGCCGAAACGAGGACGGGGACCACGTAGTACGCGGTCTGTCCGTTGTCGGGCGAGACGGTGTGGCAGATGGCCTCAAAAGGCAGCCGGAAATTGGGCTTCACGCTCGTGTACCAGGCGGGGTTGAGGAGTTGGCCGTCCGGGTCGAGCGGGTCGGCGAAGCGCTGGCCGCGGGGGTTGCCGGCGGCCGGGTTCGGCGGTTGGTTGCCGCTGCTGGACGTCGGCCAGCGGTAGTACGCCAGCGGCGTGCCCCAGCCGTCGATGATTTCCTTGAGGCCGTCATTATCGGTGTCCGCGATCGCGTTGGTCGGCAACGATTCGAGGTTGAGCACGACCCCCTTGCGATTCTGCCCCAGGGCCAGGAGCAGGCAGGCAGAGGACTCGCTGGCCCCGGGCGCGGGCGGCTTGTTACCCGGCTTGGTGGAGGGCGCCGGGATGTTCCGCGTGTAGACGGTCTTGCCCGGCAGGTCCGTGGCGGGCAGGAGGATCGTGCCGTTGGCCAGCGTCCAGGGGTAGTACGCCTCCCAGTAGCTCATCGGGAACTCCTGCTTGTGGCGGAGTTCCTTCCAGATGACGCGCGCCCGCTTCATGTCCCCGCCGGCGAGGCCGTTGAGCACCGACGCCGGAATGGTTTCCTTGTCCGCCTGGGCCGCGACGATGCGCATCTGCTGTTCGAGGACCTTGTAGACAATCCGTATCGTGTCCTCGGTGATGTCCCGCTGCTTGGTGCCGATGAGCTTGAAGTACGCGGCGGCGCTCAGGCTGGCGAGCACACCTATGATGGCGACCACCACCAGCAACTCGACGACCGTGAAGCCGGGGCGTCGGCCCGCGGCGTGCTTGTTCCCGATCATGCTCGCCCCCTGTTAAGGCACCACGCCGAGGTTGGCGGAGTGGAAGTTCGCGATGTCGTCCCGTCCCGTTGCCGCGATCAAGTACGCCGCGGCCGCCGTCCAGACGGTGGCGGTGCCGGTCGTCCCCGGGCCGAACTTACCGTCGGGCCCGGCCGAGATCAGCTGGAAGCCCTGGGGGCTGACGTAGCGCGTGGGCGGGGCGCCCGCCGCGGTCTGCCATGTCTCCGCGTACGGCCACAGACCCGCCACGCCGTACAGCGTGCCCACCTTGTCGCAGTCACTGACCGCGCCCGGCGTGGTCGGCAGGCCGTACGGGTTGTAGCCGTTTTGCCTGTTATAGGAACTGAAATAGGCGTAAACCGTGTTCTCGTGCGCGTTTTGATACGAGGGGAACCGGTTGTTGCGGCCGGGGAGGACAACGAGGCGGTTCGTCTTGAAGTTGTAGTACTGGAACCGTTCCCCGCTCACCAGGGTCGGGTACTGCGGGTTCGTTGAGAAACCCTGGGTCCCCATCGTGGCGCCGCTGCCGGCCTGCGGCATGCCGCCGAGGAAGAACACCAGGCACTGGTCCCCTTCCAGGATGACACCCGTGTTGTCGAGCAAAGCCTTGTTGAGGCCCCCGCTCCAATCGAGCGGCGTGGCATTCGGCGGGGCCCAGTTGAGCCTCGGGAACATCCGATTGAGCCACTTCAGAGAGTCTGAGTAGAAGCCCGTCGGGTCCCCCGCCCCTATCTTCGCCTGGTAGATTCCCAACTTGTTCGCCAGGAAAATACGGCTCGGCGGGTAGAACTTCTGCTTGGCGTTGAACTTCTGGAGGGCGTCTGTGAGCTCGCTCACATCCGTCCGGTCCACCAACTCCGGTCCCTTGCCGAGGAGCTTCACCACGGCGGCCGTCGTCAGGCTGACCAGAACGCCGATGATCGCGATGACCACCAGCAGCTCGATCAGCGTGAAGCCGCGCCGGCCGGTGTGCCTGGAATGCAGAAGTCTCATGGCAATCACTCTCCCGTCTCCCCCTGGCCCGCCGGGGTCTACCGACGGGCGCGTGCGCGTTTGGATGGTCTGACCCACGGCTCGGTGCAGCTACAAGGGACCTGTTGGCGAACGGCCGGTGTAAGCCGGCTGGTCCTGCCGCCCCTGCGTGGTGCCGTACCAGCCGGCTGGTCCTGCCGCCCCTGCGTGGTGCCGTACCAGCCGGCTTACGCCGGCCGTTCGCCAAGCCATTCCCCAACAGGTCCTTTGACGACGCATTAGCCGGATTTCTTCTTGCCGCCGCCCAGGCCTTCCAGCAGGCCCAGCAACGGCATGAACAGCGCGATGACGATCGTGCCGACGATCAACCCCAGGACCACGATCATGATCGGCTCCAGCAGGCTGATGAGGGCCTCGACGAGGACGTCCACTTCCTCGTCGTAGACGTCGGCGACCTTGTTGAGCATGGTGTCGAGGTCGCCGGTCTCCTCGCCGACGTCCACCATGTTCACCACCATGTCGTCCACCAACCGACTGGCCTTGAGCGGGGCGGCGATAGTGTCACCCTCGCGGATCGACTCGTAGACCTTCTTGAACATCTCCTCGAAGACGGCGTTCATGCACGTCTCGCGGGTGATGGCCAGCGCCTCGAGGATCGGCACGCCGGAGCTGATCAACGTCCCGAGCGTCCGCGTGGTTCGCGCCACCACGGTCTTCTCGATCAGGTTGCCCATGATGGGTATGTAGAGTTTGAGCTTGTCCATGATGTAGTTGCCCGTCTTGTTCAGGCGTATCAGCTTGAAGATAAGCCAGACGGCGACGGGGAACAGCGGCAGCACGTACCAGAACTTCACGAACCAGCGCGACGTGTCGATGAGCTGCTGCGTGATCCACGGCAGCTTCAGCTTGAACTCTCCGAAGATCTTCTCGAACTTCGGGATGATGAAGATCATGATGAACGTCAAGATCAGCATCGCGACGGTGATGACGACGATGGGGTAGATCATGGCGCCGGTGATGCGGCGCTTGAGGCTCTGGGCCTTTTCCTTGAAGTCGGCGAGGCGCTTGAGGATGATTTCCAGGGCGCCGCCGGCCTCGCCCGCCCGGACCATGTTGACGTACAGCCGGTCGAAGCACTTGGGGTGCTTGCCGAACGCTTCGCTGAGCGAGCTGCCGGACTCGACGTCATCGACGACGTCGATGAGGGCGTTCTTGAGCACGCCGGGACGCATCTGGTGCTCGAGGATTTTGAGGCTGCGCAGGACGGGCAGGCCGGCGTCCTGGAGGGTGGAGAACTGGCGGGTGAACTGCACCAGGGCCTTCTGGTTGCAGCCGCCGATGGTAAAGACCTTGCCCTTTTTGCCCTTGCGGGCGCCCTTCTTTTTCTTGCCTTCCTTCTTGCCGGCCTGCTCCGTGATTTTGGTCACGAAGTAGCCCATCTGGCGGATTTTCTGTTGCGCTTCTTCTTCGTTGGTGGCCTCGACGGAGTCCCTGACTTCCGCCCCGGCGGTGTCCATCGCTTCAAACTTGAAGGTCGGCATGGTGTCGCTCCCGCAGCTCTCATAATGTGGGGCAAGTTGCCAACTTGCCATTGTTCCCGGCAAGTTGCCATTTTCCCGGCAAGTTGGCAACTTGCCCCACGTTCTTGTAGGCGCTCCAAACGGAAAGGCTCGGTTACAGCTCGTCTTCGAGCACCGTCTCGCGCACGATCTCGTCGATGGTGGTGGTGCCGTTGAAGATCGCCCGCAGGCCCGACTCGCGCAGGGTCTGCATGCCCTGGCGGCGACAGGCGGCGCGCAGCTGGTCGGTCGAGACGCCGGCGGAGATCAAGTCGCGCAGCTCGTCGTTCATGACCATCAGCTCGTGGATGCCGGTGCGGCCGCGGTGGCCCGTGTTGTTGCAGCGCTCGCAGCCCTTGCCGTAGTAGAACTTCTTGCCCTTGACCTCCTCCGGCCGCACGTTCAGCTCCATGAGGATCTCCGGGCTCGGCTCGAACTCCGTGCGGCAGTCCTCGCAGATCTTCCGCACCAGCCGCTGCCCCAGGATGCCCTCGACCGTGGCCGTGATCAGGAACGTCTCCACCCCCATATCGCGCATGCGCGTGATCGTGCTCGGGGCGTCGTTGGTGTGCAGCGTGCTGAACACCAGGTGGCCGGTCAGCGACGCCTGCACCGCGATCTGCGCCGTTTCCAGATCGCGGATCTCGCCAACGAGGATGCGGTCGGGGTCCTGCCGCAGAAAGGCGCGGAGGACGCGGGCGAAGTTCAAGCCGATTCCTTCGTGGATGGGGACTTGAATGATGCCCTCGACCTCGTATTCGACCGGATCCTCGGCGGTGAGGAT
>JBBRPS010000254.1:0-12419 GCA_038227745.1 Gemmatales bacterium
CCCTTGGCTTGCAGGACCAGCCGGCTGACGCCGGCCGTTCGCCGCGCCTGTTACTGCGAAGCAGCCATCTTCTGGCGGTAGCGGTCGAGCACCTGACGCAGCTCGCCCTGCACACGCTCCAGGCTCTGATTGACGTGCCCGCTGTGCGGCCGGCTGGCGGCCTCCAGTTTGGCCCCGGCGTTGAAGGCGAACGCCGCCGCCTCGCGCTTCGCCCGCCCCTTCTGCCGGTAGCGCGCCATGCCGAGGAAGTACGGATACCGCGCGTCCTGGTCGTAGTAGCTGACCGCCTTCTTGAACTCCTCCTCCGCCAGGGGGTAGTTCCGCGCCCAGAAGTAATCCAGCCCCTTGCCGAAGTGCCGCTCCGCCTGCACCGGGTTCTGGCGGGCGAAGGCGTCCTCCTGCTGGAACGCGGGGTGCTCCATCACCATCTTCGCCAGCTCTCCCGTCTCCTTGCCGGGGTAGTACAGCTGCAGGCCCTTGACGTAGGCGACGATGCCGTCGGTCCGCTTGCCCTGCTTGGCGTACAGTTCCCCCAGGATCATGTACCCCTCGCCCTGCTGCTTCGGCTCGGCCGACTTGATCAGGTCGTTGGCCAGCTTGACGACCTCCTTGAAGCGGGCCGTCTGCTCGGGGGTGTCGTCTTCCTCGCCGGGCGGCTGCACGCCGGTGACCGCCAGCACGAGCAGTTCGGCCAGGCGCTCGGCGCCCTCCGGCGCCAGGCGGCTGGTCTCCACCGCCTTGCCCGTCTTCACCGGCGGCGGCGGCGGCGGCGGCGGGGCGCCCGCGGGACGCTCGCGGAGCAGCAGCCGGGCCAGGGCGGTGCGGTAGACGTTCGCCTCCTGCGGGCTGCCCTGGTGGGCGTCCAGCGCCTTGCGGTAGTTGGCCTCGGCCTTCGCCAGGTCACCGCCCTGCTCGTCTAGCCGGCCGAGCAGGTAGAAACCCGCGGCCGCGAACTTCGCGTCCTTCTGCGCCGCGGCCGCGTCCTGGCGCACCAGCTTCAGCGTCTCGTCGTCGAGTTTGCCCGTCGAGCCGGCCATCTCCAGCCGCACCCGGGCGCGCTGCAGCAGCAGGCGCGGGTCTTCCGGGATGGCCTTCAGGCCGGTCTCCAGTTGCTCCAGGGCATCCTTGTAATGCCGCTCCTGCGCGAGCTGCCGGGCGTGCGGCAGGTAGTACGCCGCGGAGTCGGTCTGCTCCTTCAGCGCCTGCTTCGCGGCCGCCAGCCAGGGCGGCGCCGCCTTCAGTCCCGCCGCCTCGTCCACGCTCTTCTTCAGCGACTGCAGCGCCTCGCCGAACAGGCCGTGGTTCCGCTGCGTCAGGCCCAGGACGTACAACGCCTTCGCCTTCGCCTCGGGGCCAGCCTTCGCCGCCTCCGAATTCACCCAGTCGAGGTACTTCTGCGCCCGGTCCATGTCGCCATCGCCCTTGCGGCCGCGGTCCTGGTAGAGAGCGATCGACGTGTCGGCCCGCTGCTCCGGCGTCTCCTGGAGGAACTCCCGGGCCTTTGCCGCCGCGAGCTGCGCTTTCTGGCCGGCCGAGTCGAAGCCGCGCTGCAGCAGCTTCGCGGCGCCGCCGCCCAGGCCGCTCAGCGAGGAGAACATCTGCCCCAGCCCCGACGCCAACGGCGACTCCGCCTTTAGCCGCGCGGCCTGGACCGCCGCCGCCAGCTGCTTGCGGGGGTCGCCATCGGCCGGCACGAAGTTGCCCTTCCGCAGTTCGTCCAGGGCGGCCTTGACGGCGGCGCTCAGCTCGTCGCGCGCCGCGGCCAGCTCCTGCACGCCCTTCTCGTCGGCGTCCTTCACCCTGGCCTCCGCCAGCCGTTCGTTGATGCCCTTCAGTTTCTCGCCGGCGGCCTTCAGCTTCTTGTCCAGGGCCTTGCGCGTGTCGTCCAGCTCGAGGACCGTCTTGGCCACCGCCCCACGGTCCACGTCGAAGTGCTTGGCCAGTTCCGCGACGGCCTCCTTGGCCTTCTTCATGCCCTCGATGGCGGCCTTGAGGTCGTCGGCTTTGAGTGGCCCCTTTTCGCCCAGGGCGGTCGTGACCGCCTCGACCGCCTCGGCGGCGCGCTGCCGCGCGTCGAGCACCTCGGCGACGGCCTTGGGCAGGTCCATGACGTCCGCCTTGGGATCGGCCTTGGCGAACGCGGCGCGGACGGCGTCGAGGGCGGCCTTCGCGGCGGTGAGGTTCTTCAGCGTCTTCTGGAACTCGTCGGCGACGAGCTGCTTGCTGCCGGCCAGGTCATCGACCGCCTTGGGCAAGTCGCCCGTGTCGGCCTTGGGGTCGGCCTTCGTGACGGCAGCGCGGACGCCCTCCAGTTGGGCGAGCTGCTTGACGACGGCCGGGTCGGACTTGGCGCCGACCTGCCACTTGACGCCTTTGGGCGACTCGGGGATCTCCTTGAGCAAGTCCGGGGCGAAGTACCAGACCGCCGCCAGCCCGCCGACGGCCAGCAGGACGCCGAACAGCACGCTCGCCGCGAAGCGCAGCCAGCCGCCACCCTTGCGGCGCGGCTCGTCCTTGTCGCCGCGGCCGCGCTGGCGGGCCTTCGGATCCTCGTCGTCCTCGTCCGCCGCCACGACCTTCGCCTTCGTCTTGCCCTTCTTCGCGGGGACGACGAGACCCTCATCCAAGTCGCCTTCGACCCCCTCTTCCGCGGTGGCCGCGGTGAGGAGGTCGTCGTCCGCGGACGCGGCCTTCTTTTTCGAGGCCGGGCCACCCGCGGGGGCCTCCTCGAACAGCGCCCTGCCGATCGCGTCGTCGAGGTTCTCGACGGCGGTCGGCTTTTCTTCGTCTCCCTCCTCGACGACCACGACCGCCTCGCCGGCCTCCTCTTCGACTTCCTCGACGATCTCGGGGTGGGAGCCGCCGAGATCGACGGCGGACGATTCCGGGCCCGCCGCGAGCGTTTCTTCCAGATCGACCTCTGAACTCTTGCGCTTGCGGCCCTTCCCGGCGGCGGGCTTCGACGGCGCCGCCGTGCCGCTCAGATCGACGCCCGACTCCAGGGCCTCGGCGATCATATCGACGCCGGAGGGGCTGCCCAGGTTGCCGGACTTCTTCCCAAGGTCCACCTCGGACGCTCCCTCGACCAGGACGTCCTCGCCGAGGATGTCGAGGACGGAGGCGTCTTCGCCCCCCTTCCCCTTCTTGACCGCGCGGCCCGGCCCGAGGGCGAGCGTCTCGTCGTCGTCCTCGCTCACTTCGAGCGCCTCCTCGGCCTCGACGAGGTCGGCCGCGCCCACGTCCGAAGCGGGGCCCGCCTCGAGGACTTCGCCCTGGCCGGCGTTCACGCTGCTGTCGTGGCGGCCGGCCTTCTTGCCGCTGTCCAGTTGCATGTTCGGCAGGTCCGCCGGGGCCTTCGCGCCGCCCAGCTCACTGACCGGGAGTTCGTCGGCCTCAGTGCTCCCCGCGAGCATGGTGGGCGCGGGCGCCCGCGTGGCGACCTGCGTCATCGGCACGGCCCGCTTCTTCGGCGGCACAGCGGGCGTCGGCGTGACGGCGGTCGGGCTTTCGCCGGCCGCAGCTGCGGCGGGGCCGCGGAGTTCGCTGGCGGGGAGTTCCTCCGGCTCCGCGCCGCCGGCGAGCATGGTGGGCGCGGGCGCCCGCGTGGCGACCTGCGTCATCGGCACGGCCCGCTTCTTCGGCGGCACCGGCGGCGTCGGGGCCGGCGGCTGCATTTTCGGCGCGGGCGGCGCGGCGGGCGGTTCCGCCGCGGCCTCGACCACTTCGGTCTGACTCAGGAGGATGTCGGAGGGGGACTCCGGGACGCCGGCCACGTCGTGCATCGTCACCTGCGAGTCTTCCCCCTTGACTGCGGACGCGGGCTCGGCGACGACTTCCGCCTCGCCCACGACGACGCCGGAGGCGGTTTCGGTGACGTCGATCACCTCGTCGAGTTTGACCCTGGAGGAGCCGCCCTTGCCGGCCTCCTCCGGCACAACTTCGAGGATGTCGTCGGCCTCAAGGACCTCCTCGGGTTCGAGGACTTCCTCGGCCTCGACGACCTCGGCGGCCTCGGCCTCGGGGACGACCTCGAGCACCTCCTCGGCCGCGATGGGGACGGGCGGCGGGGCCTGGCGCTTCTTCGGCGGCGGGGCCGCCTCGTCGGCGACCAGGTCGATGTCCTCGATCACGAGGGCATCGTCGCTCGCCGGGGCCTTGGCCCGGGCCGGCTTGCAGTACGGACATGCGGGCAGATGGTCGGGATAGGAGCGTTTGCAGGTCGAGCACTTCTTCGCCATAGGACTGCCACTCCGGTGCGCGCGGCCCGTCGCGACGGGACAGGCACGGATCAGGGTTACGAGCGGCGGACGACCCGGGGCGGCCCGTGCAGGCCGCAGCTCCCGGGGGTCCCCTTCGCCGTGGGGAATCGGCAACGTTGATGTATTTTCTCGCAACGGAGGCGCGCCAGCAATGCTTTTCTGCGATTTGGTGCGATTGGCCGCCGCGCTGGCCCGCACAGCCGCCCTCACTTCCCCGGCCGGCACAGCCCCTGCATCCGTTCGCTTCGCTGCGGAGAGGGCTGGCCGTTTCGCGCCCGGCGAGCGCGAAACGGCTAGCTCTCTCCCAGCCGGGCTCGTGGACGGTGGTCGTTTTTCCTGGCACCACCGCCGTGCAACTGATAGGGTGAGCGCTGAACAGACGGCTCCGCCCGCTCCCCGGAGGTGACCTGTCATGTATCTCCTTTTCACCGCGGCGCTGCTGGCCCCCGCCTTCGGGCAGGCCCCGGCCCCGACCTACTCCGGCACCGTCCTCGCCGAGGGCCGGCCCGTCGCCGGGGCAACCGTCTGGCTCAATTATTACCTTTCCGGAGAGGAAAAGGGGAGGCGCCCGATCGAGGCCCGCACCGATGCCCAGGGTCGCTTCCGCCTCTCCGGCCCGAAGGAACCGCTGGCCCAACCGCGCGACCTGATCGCCCGCGCTCCCGACGGCCGCCTCGGCTGGTTCAACTTCCTGCGCGACGGCGAGCAGCAAGCGGGGCCGCCGCGGATCGAATTACTGCCGGTCGGCCCGGCACGCGGCCGCCTCACCACCCGCGACGGACGGCCGCTCGCCGACGTCCGCCTCCGCCTCCGCTCCCTGCAGGTCGGCGCGGGCAAACCCTTCCGGCGCCAACGCCAACTCTTCGTGCCCGACGACCTCGCCAGGCTGTTTGAAACTACGACCAATGCCGACGGCTCCTTCACGCTGGCCGGCATTCCCCTCGGCGCCAGCCTGAGCGTTTCCGCCGACGCCCCGGGCCACGGCAGCCCGGCCCTCGGCTGGGAGCAGGGCGGCCGCGGCGACTTCACCCTCGAAAAAGCCGGCCGGGTCCGCGTGCGCTTTACCGGCGCCGACGACCCGAAGCAACTCGCCGGCCTGTCCCTGACGCTGTTCAGCCGGGCGGGGAACATTACCCCGGAGGGCACGCGGTTCGTCAACTCCCTCCGCCCGGTGAAGGCAAAGGGCACGGACACGCTGCTCATCAAGGACGTCCTGGCGGGGCGCGGCGAGATTCGCGTTTACGGAGAGGGAAAGGCTCCCTATATCCCGAAGGAGTCGAAGAAAGAGCCGGTCTTCGTTGTCAAGCCGGGCGAACTCACCGAGGTCACCGTCGTCCTGGAGCCGACCGCGTGCGCGCGCGGCCGGATCATCGACCGCAAGACCCGCGCGGGCATCCCCGGGGTGCATGTCTCCGTCCGCAGCGAGAACCCGGACGGCAGATCCCTGAGCTACGCCTCGGCCGTGACCGGCCCCGACGGCCGTTTCACCGTCTACGCCCGGCCCGGGTTCCTCGTCCTCCAGACCAGTTCACCCCCCGCCGGCTACCTCGATCTTCACGCCACGGGCAAGGCGGTCGCGGTGGCCGCGAGGGCCGAGCACACCTTCCCCGACGTCACGCTCGATCCCGTCGTCCCGGTCGAGGGCGTCGTCCTCGATGAGGCGGGCCGACCGGTGCCGGACATCGTGGTGTGGGTGGCCGCCATGTCCCAGGACAGGGCGGCGGTGCCGCGCACCGACGCGAAGGGCCGCTTTGTCCTGCGCATGCTCGCCGACGACGAGATCACCGCCCTGCGCGCGCGGACCCCGAAGGCGGTTACCGACGGCGCCGTGCCGCTCAACGTCGGACAGGTCCAGGGGCCGGTGAAACTGGTGCTGTCCGAGAAGGCCGCCTGCCGCTTCACGGGGCGCGTGGTGGACGCCGTCGGCAAGCCGGTCGCCGGCACCGACGTCGGCGTCATCTGGCACTATCCCTTCGCCGGCCGGTTCAGTGCCTACAGCACCTCACGCCGGCTGGAGACGCTGCGCACCGACGCGGAGGGACGTTTCCGGACGACCGCCCTGTGGCCCGGAGACAGATACCACGTCGAGGTCCGCCCCGAAGGCTTCGCCGCGGCGCAGTCGGCCGAGGTAAAGGGCAAGGCAGGGCAAGTCCACGACCTGGGCGAGATCCCGCTCACGCGCACCAACGTCACGGTGCGCGGCGTCGTGGTGGACGCGGCGGGCCGGCCGCTCGCCGGCGTCACAGTGTTCAACCAGGGCGACGCCCCCGCGCGGCTTTCGACCACCAGCGACGCGGCCGGCCGCTTCCGCCTCAGCGGCCTGTTCGACGGCCCCGCATACGTCTTCGCCCGCAAGGACGGCTACCGCTTCACCATGGCGCGCACCGACCCGGCCAGCCCCGAGGTGCGCATCACCCTCCTCCCCGCCGGGCAAGTACACCCCGCATCGGCGCAGCTCCGGCGGACGAAGGAACGGGCCGCCGCCGAGGAAAAACTGCTGCGCCACGTGTTCGACAAGACGCTGGCGCTGTCCCACCAGGCGACGGAGGGCTACCGGGCGCTGGTGTTCGAGTGCCTGGCGCGGACCGACCTGGAGCGGGCGCGGAAGTGGCTGGCGCAGGAGCAGGTCCGCGACAAGGGCTCGGTGGGCGAGGGGTCGCGCTACGCCCGCGCCCTGCGCGTGGCGGAGGCGGAACACGCGGCGGCGGACGACGTCGATGACGCCCTCACGGTGCTGGCACCGCTCCGGGACGAGCGCGGTTTCGACGCCCTGATGGGACTGGTGAAACGCTTCCTCAAAAGCGATCCGCCAAGGGCGCTTCGCTTCGCCGAGGAGGCGGTGGTGCGGGCGCGGGCGCTGGAGTTGCCAGGCCGCGCCTGGACGCTGGCGCAAGCGGGCGACGTGGTGGTCCGGCTCGGCCGCAAGGACGCCGGGAAGAAGCTGCTGGCCGAGGCGGCGGCCCTCGCGGAGAAATTCGGCCCCGACAGTCCGCGGTGGTACGGCCGGGCCTGGGTGGCGCGGTACGTCGCCGCCCACGACTGGCCGCGCGCCCGCAAGCTGCTGGAACCGCTGGCCGGCAAGGAGGGTTACAACCATCTTCTCTCGCCGATTGCCGAGGCCCTGGCGCGGACCGACGTCAAGGCGGGGCTGGCGCTGGTGGACGAGATGAAGGCCGATGGCTCAACCGTCCGCGACGTGACGCGGGTGCGGATCGCCTGCCGCGCCGCCGAGCGCGACGCAGCCGCCGGCGTCAAGGTCGCCGAGGCCATCGCCGACGGATATTACCGGGCGGCGGCGCTGGTCCACGTCGCGGGCATCGTGGCGGGACGCGACCGCAAACTGGCGTGGTCGCTGCTCGACCGCAGCCTGACCCTTTACGTGGAGGGAGGGGAGGAGTTCCGCCGCCACGGCGGCCGGGGCGCCACGGCCGCGCGGGCGGCGTGGACCGCGGCCCGGGCCGCCGAACTGGGCCACCCCGACCTCGCCGGCGTGGTCGCCAGGGTCCTCGCCTCACGGCCGACCCAGGACGACAGCTCGTCGCCCGCCCAGGCCCTGGAGACGAAGGTGCGCCTGGCGAAGGTGCTGGCCCTGGTCGATCCGGCGACGGCCCGGCAACTGCTCGAAGGCGTGTCGCCGCGGCGGAAATTGCTGGGCAGCGGCTACTCCGGGTTCGAGTCGCAGGACTGGCTGCTGGCGCGCTGTCTCGCCGACCCGGCACGCGGCCCGGCCCTGGTCGATGAGGCCCTTGCCGAGATGAAGGACGGGCGCGGTCGGGAGTTCTACTACACCGGCCTGCTGCAACTGGCGCAGGTGCTGACCACCCCGGTGGAGTCCCGCGCCCGCGCCGTCATGGGGTTGAACAGCGGCCTGGTGTTCCCCGAGGAGGAGTGAGCCATGTGGTGCCTGCTGACGCTGACGCTGGCGCTGCCGCCTGCGCCGCCGCACTGGGAGTTCCGCGACCAGGCGGCTCACGCCGGGCGCAGCCTGCTGACCTTCCGTGCCGTCGATCTGGTCGAGGCGCCTGTGCGGCCGCTGAAGCCGGAAGACCGTCCGCCGGCCGGAGCCCGCTTCAGCCTTTTGCCGGTGGGCACGGAAGCCGGCGGCCTGCTGCTCGTGTGGCTGCCGGGACCGGGCGAGGTCTGGCTGGACGGCGACGGCGATGGCCGCTTCGCCGCGGCGGAACGCCACAAGCTCGGCGCGCGGCCGCTGGAAGTGCCGGTCCTGGTGAGTATGCGTCAGCCGGGCGGCGAGGTGCGGCGGTTGAAGCGCACGCTGGTCCTGCGCCGTTCGGCCGGCGGGGGACTGCGCTACGCGGTGCGCGGCCACGTCGCCGGCAAGCTTTGCCTGGGCGGACAGGAGTACGCCGCTCTGCTCGTCGATGGCAACGCGGACGGCTGTTTCGACTCGGCGGCCATGGACCGCGTGTGGATCGACCTGGACCACGACGGGCAGTTCGATGGCCTGACCGAGCAGTTCCCGCTGGGCAAGCCGTTGACGGTCGGGGCGCGGACGTACCTGCTCAAGCCGGCGCCGGACGGCAGCTCCGTGCAGGTGCGCGAGCGCCCCGCGGCGCAGGGCACCCTGCGGCTCGAACTGCCGGCCCGCGCGGGCGCGAAGGCGTCGGCATTCGTCGCCCAGCTGGCGAGCGACTGGGGCGAGCTGGTGACGGTGCGGGCCGCGGGGAAGGCCGTATCGCTGCCGGTCGGTCGCTACGCGGTGGAGTCCCTCACGTTCGAGTTGACCGACGCGGCCGGGCGCAAGTGGCACTATCAATTCGCCGGGGGACGGCGAAGTGGTGTCGAGGTGACGGCCGGACGCGAGACGGCCGACGCGGTACTCGACGGACTGCGCCTGGAAGTGCAGGTGGACGACCGCGAGGAAATCTACGTGACGCCGTCGCTGCAGGCGCCGGGCGGGCTGTACCTGGTCAACTGCGCGACGGGCGAGCGCGGCGCGGAGTCGCTCACCTCAGGGAGTGCGGAGATCTGCCTGCTCGGTGGGGGCGGCAAGGTGCTGGACCGGGCGACGTCGGGGTTCCGGTGAGGGACGTTCTGCACGCACTCGGTGCGAGTGCCGTCCGGAGCGTCGGGGCGCCTGGAAGTGGTGGTGCGGTTCGTCGGCGGGCCGCTGCTCGGGGACCTGACGGCGCGGCGGGGAGTGTCGGCAGCGAGGGCAAACGGAGGCACGACAAAAGCCCGCCCCTGACTCCCGGCCTGCCGAATCGCGGCCGCGTCGGTTGCAAATGCCCATTCCGCGACCGATAATCTGCTACAGGAATTTTATGCCCATCCAGGAGGCCGTATGCCCAGGACCATCCCCCTCGCCGCGCTGCTGGCCATCGCCGCCGTCGTCGTCGCCGCCGTCGGACAGGAACCTGTAACCTATCGCGGGCACAAAGGCTGGGTCGGCTCCGTCGCGTTCGCCCCCGACGGCAAGACGCTCGCTACCGCCAGCGCGGACGGCAGTGTCAAGCTCTGGGACGTCGCCACGGGCAAGGCCCGGCAGACCTGGCTCGGCCACCGCGATTGCGTCTCGGCGGTCGCCTTCTCCCCGGACGGGAAAACGCTCGCCACCGGCGGTCACGACAAGACGGCCCGGCTCTGGGACGTCGCCGACCCCCGTCACCCCCTGACGCTGGCGGGCCACAAGGGGGTCGTCATGGCCGTCGCGTTCTCGCCGGACGGCAAGACGCTGGCGACGGCGAGCGTGGACGGCATGGTCATGCTCTGGGACGTGGCCGCCGGCAGGAAGGTCGTCAACCTGAAACGGCATACGAGCTGGGTGAACTCCGTCGCGTTCGCCCCGGACGGCAGGCTCGCGACGGGCGGCTCCGATAACTTCGTCCACGTGTGGGCCGGCGAGGGGCAGGACTGGAAACTGCGGGCGCAGGCCTTCGCGCGCGAGGGCGAGGTGCGCTGTGTGGCCTTCGCCCCGGACGGCAAGACGCTGGCCGCCGGCACGCGCTACGGCACGGTGCGCGTCTGGGACATCCCGACCCAAAAGCTGGTGGCGGTGCTCAAGGGACACCCCGGAGACGTCTGGGGGGTGGCGTTCGCGCCCGACGGCAAGACGCTGGCGAGCGGCGCCGGCGACTGGGACCGGCCGGGCGAGGTCCGCCTGTGGGACACCGGCAGCTGGGCACGTCGGCACACGCTGCCGCACAGCGGCGAGGTGCTGTGCGTGGCGTTCGCGCCCGACGGCCGACTCCTGGCCGCGGGCAGCTGGGACAGGACCGTCAAGGTCTGGGACCTGACGAACCTGCCCGCCGAGAAGTAGTCCGTGTTCTGCGGCGGTTTGGGCTGTGGGTCAGGACTCCGATCCTGACATCGAGCCGGCCGGATCGAGTGGGTAGGCCCGACCGCGGACCTGCCTCCGGCGACGCCCGACGCCGTCATCCTCGACGTCCCGGACTACCGGCAACTCTTCTACCACTTCGGGGTCAACCATGTTTGGAAGGTCATCAAGGGGGGTCGGGTGGTCCACGCGGCTTGAGCTGGTGCCCCGGCCGGACGACGTCCTCCGGCGGGCGGACGACCCGCGCCTGGGTGAGGTAGTCGCGTTCTGGCGCGGCGACCCGGCCGACCTGGTCCCGGGCCGGGCCGTCCTCGTCAGCTTCACCCAGGACGAGGGCGTGCGCCGCAACCACGGCCGGGCCGGGGCGGCCGTGGCGCCCCACGAGATCCGCCACGCCCTCTACCGCCTGACCCCCTACAACGGCCAGCACGACGTCAACCTGGCCGACCTGCCGCCCCTCGACGTCGGCGCCGTGCGCATCGCCGGCACGCTGGAAGATACGCAGGTCGCGCTCGCCGAGGTCGTCCGCGGCATCCTGGAAATGGGGGCGGTCCCGGTCGTCCTCGGCGGCGGCCACGAAACCGCCTATGGCCACTACCTCGCGTACCTCGGCGCGCACCGCCCCGTCGGCATCGTCAACCTCGACGCCCACCTGGACGTCCGTCCCACGCTGGCCGGCCACGGCCACAGCGGCTCGCCGTTCCGGCAGGCGATGGAGCACCCCACGGAACCGCTGCCCGGCAACCGCTACGTCTGCCTCGGCGCCCAGCCCCACTCGATCGGCCGCGAGCACCTCCGCTACCTGCGCGAGCGGGGGGGCACGGTGGCCTGGGCGAACGAGGTCAAGGGGGGGCTTCGCGAACGCCTCGGCAAGGAGATCGACCGCCTCGCGGCCTCCGGTTGCCACGTCTACGTCAGCCTTGACGCCGACGTGGTCCGGGCGGCGGACGTGCCCGGCGTCAGCTCCCCGAACCTGCTCGGCCTCGCGGGAGCGGAAGTGATCGACTGCGCTTACCACGCCGGCCTATCTTCCCCCGTCTCCAGCTTCGATCTTGTGGAGATCAATCCCCACCACGACCCCGAGGGCCTCAGTGTCCGCTGGGCCGCCCTCGCGGTGTGGTATTTCCTGATCGGCCTGGCGCAGCGCCGGGCCGGCAGTGGAGCGCCCGTGTCCAAAAGCTGAGTGTCTGTCCAGCGCCCCGCCTGTCCAGCCCAGTTCGCCCCACCGCGGCGACCGCGCCGACGCACGTCGGCGGCGCACCGACCCGATCTACCCCCGCTCGGGGACCGAAAGACCGATTCCTCCATGACTTGTGTTCGTTCGCTCCCGTCCTTGAATGCCCGGGATGCCTGAGGTAGCGAAGTTGCTGACACCCCCTTGACACTCCAGGGAGAAAAACAGGGAGAAGTTTTCCTTGTCTCCGGGATTCGTGGCGTACAATTCGGCAGCACACCAATCATCACCTCGCTCGCAGGAGGGTAGCGAATGCTGGTACTGAGCCGAAAGCTTGGTGAGAAAATCTACATCAGCGAGAACATCTGTATCACTGTTGTGGACATCGACCGGGGCAAGATCCGCCTGGGGATCGAGGCCCCCCGCGAAGTGCCGATCTTCCGTCAGGAACTGCTGCAAGGAAAGGACAAGAAGGCGCCCCCCGCGGCGAACGCCCCTGCCCTGACGAAGTGAACGCGAAAGATCCCACGGCCGCGAGCCGTTGACCGGTGCCCCCGCCCCGGTCGGCGACTCGCGGTCGTGCTTTTCCCCCTTCCCGCGCCTCCACGGGCGCACGACATGGTTCGTAATCAGCCGGCACGGCGGTAAGGGCGCTGGCCCGTGGCCGCCGCCTGCCGGCGCTGCCAGAACG
>JBBRPS010000255.1:0-12405 GCA_038227745.1 Gemmatales bacterium
CCGGGTGACGCAGCGTCTTCCACAGATGTTCCGCAGAGGCCGCCGCAGGGCGGGGGCGTCCGGATTGCGCGCCGGGCAGTGCCGAGGCGCCCGCGCAGCTGCGCTGCCCGGCGCCTGCCACGGCGGTTCCTCAACCCTGCCGATTTCTGCTCCCTGTGGCCCCGTCCGCCGTGTATGATAGGGTGCCGGTTGACTCCTCGCGTCGTGACCGAAGCCCGTGAGCCCCGTGAAGGAGTACCCCATGGAATACCTGGAAGTCGTTGACGGACAGGGCAAGCGCCGCCGGATCGCGCTCGACCGGCCGCGCCTGCTCATCGGCCGTGAGCCCACCTGCGACATCCAGCTGCCGCACCCCGGGGTGTCGCGGCGGCACGCCCAGCTGCAGCGCAACGAGCTGGGCCGCTGGCTGTTGCAGGACCTGAGCAGCCGTAACCACATCTTCGTCGAGAACAAGCCCGTCCAGCAGGTCGTCCTCGAACCGCGCCAGCCGTTCCGCATCGCCGAGTTCTGGCTGATGCTCCAGGAGACGCCCCCCCTCCCCGAGCCGGACGTCGATGCCCTCGTGCTGGACGACACCACCGACACCGCCAGCGGGCACGAGTCCGGCTGGCTCGAACAGCTCCAGAGCTTCCAGCGCACCCTCTTCCGCCAGGAGGAGCCGCGCGGCGTGCTGGAGCGGCTGGTGCGCGAGTTCCGGCGCATCGTCCGGCCGCAGTTCGTCGCCATCGGCCTGGCCCGGCCCGATGGCTACTCCTGGGAGTTGGTCACGCGCGATGACGGCTTTCCCCCCGGCGCGAAGGCCGATCTCGAGGAGGCCGACCGGCGCGTCACCGAGCAGGACGCCAGCTCGATCCAGAGCTGGACGGCGGCGGGACCCGACGACGCGACGCCCTCACCGGTCCCGCCCCTGTGCCTGCTCTTCCCGATGAAGGGCCGCTTGGGCATCATCGGCCACGTCTACCTGCGCGACCCGGCGGTCACGCCCATCGCCCAGCCGGTGCTGCGCTACCTCAGCCTGCTGGCGACCATGGCCGGCCTGGTCTGGGACAACCAGCAGCTCGGCGCCCTGCGCCTGGCCCAGCGCGAGATGGAGAAGGAGCTGAACCAGGCACGGCAGATCCAGATCGACCTGTTCCCGCCGACCTTCGAGGTGGACGAGCGCGTGGACGTGTTCGCGGTCAACCTCCCCAGCGCCTTCGTCAGCGGCGACTACTACGACCTGATCCGCACAGGGCCGGACAGCATCGCGTTCGTGATCGCCGATGCGATGGGGCACGGCATGCCGGCGGCGCTGCTGATGGCTGCCGTCCGCTCGGCGCTGCGCATGGGCCTGTCGCTCGGCCTGCCGTGGACGGCGGTGTTCCAGGGGTTGGACGAGGTGATCAACCAGGCGCGCGGCGAGATGTTCGTCACGGGCATCGTCGGCCACCTCGACCTGCACGACCGCTGCCTGCACCTGGTGTCGGCGGGCCACCCGCTGCCGTCGATCCTGGTGGACGGCGAGCCGGTCGCGATCCCCGAGGCGTGCCAGACGCGGCCGTGGGGCCTGGACATCGAAACGGAGTGGGAGGTGAGCCGGCTGCCGCTGCGCGGCGACGAGTGGTCGATCCTGTGCTACACCGACGGCGTGACCGACGCCGCCGTGCGTGCCCAGCGCGCCTTCGGGGCCCGCCGCATTCTGACGTACCACCAGCAATACCACCGCCGCAGCGCGGAGGACCTGTGCCAGGGGCTGCTGAGCGAGGTGGCGATGAACCCGGGGGGGATGTCGCTGGGCGACGATCAGACGGTGCTGGTGCTGCGCTCGGTGTGAGGCCGGACGGGTTGGAGTGGTGGCGAACGGCCGGCGTGAGCCGGCTGGTCCGGCACACTGTTCGGGGCTGGACCAGCCGGCTCACACCGGCCGTTCGCCCCTGTAAACCGCGCTACATCTGCGGGAACACTTCGAGGTCGGCGAGTCGCCCCGCCCAGCGGCCCTCGAACCGGGCGCGGAGCCGCTCCTCCCAGAGCGACTCGCGGTCCAGTTGCGCGAGCACGTCTTCCGCGGCGCCGTGGCTCAGGTCGAACCCGCGGCACCAGCGCGTCCCCGCCGTGAACCGCTCCCGTACGCCGTCCCAGGACGCGCGCGCCCGCGCCGCGTCGGGCAGGTGTACCTCGTCGAGGAACTCCTGCTCAAACTCGTCCGGTTCGCGGCCGCCTTCGGGAGGCAACGGCACCCTCTCCCCGGAGTCCACCGACAGGCCCGTGATCCTCGCGAACGCGCGGCCGGCCGCCACGGCGGTGCGGACGTCGGGGTTCGCCATCGCCTCCAGCAGGTCGTCCACGACGCCGGGGTGTCCGAACGCGCCGAGGGCCTCGAAGCGCTGAGATCCCAGGGCGAGTGACCTGCCGGCTTGACGGATCGCGTTGAGGTTCGTTGGGGTGCCCAGGATGGCGAGCAGTCGAAGCACGTCGGCGATGTCGGGCGCCGGCCGCGCGGCGAGAAGGCGACAGTATTCCAGCGCTTCACGGTTGCCGTTCCACGCTGCTGCCCACGGCACCTCGCGCCGTACCCGCGGATCCTCGTCGGCCAGGCCTTCACGGTACTCCACGAGGTTCAGCGGCTCACGGCGGAGCGCGGCGACCTGCCACGCAGCGCGGCGCACTTCCGGCGTCTCATCGAAACACGCGAGGCTGCGCCCGAGCGGCAGCGGGCTGAGGTCGTCGGGCCAGCGGAAAACGAGGACGCGCGCCGCGGCGACGCCGGTCGGTGAGGCGGACCCGAACAGGGCATACTGGAGCGGTCGCATCAGCGCCGTCGAGGCCCCGTGGCAGAGCGCCTGGCACAGCCCCGCGCGTGCCGCCCCCACCGCCTGGAGGAAGGCGTCCAGGACGGCGGCACTTTCCGCCTTTTTATCCGATCGCAGAAGAGGATAGGCGGCGGCGAAGGCGCGGTTCGCGTGGTCCGCCGTCAGCCGCGCGCGCAAGAACGACAGCGCGGGTTCGCCCCCGGCAAGGAGTCCCTGGACTTGCCCCTCGATGCGGGCTTCGAGGTGAGCCAGGTCGGCCGACGTGTACGCGGGGGAGCGCAGCGCCGTCTGGCGCTGGCCCCAGAGGAACTCCAGTTCCTCGTAGTGGTCTTCGAGGGCGTGCAGAGGTAGCGCGGCGTGCGGTTCGGGCATGGTGCGGCGATCAGTTGATGGCGACGGTGCCGCCCTTGATCTTGGCGGTGTTCTCGCCGCGGGCCACGATGTCATTGCCGCGGATCAGCACCTTGCCGTCCTGGCGCAGCTCGACGGAACTTTCGCCGCACCTGAGCGTGAGCATCTCGCCCGCTTCGAGCACAACGCGCTCGGGGGGAGCGGCCTGCTCGGGGGCAGGGCGGTATCGGCCGACGCGCCCCAGGACGCAGCCGTTCTGCCCGACCCCGCCGGGCGGCGTCACGAGCACCAGGTCGCCCGGGGCCAGCCGCAGGCTGCCGTTCGCAGCGGTTTCGAGGAAGTCGCAGCGGATCCGGGTGTCGGCGTCCGGCGGCACGACCACCTCGATCTCTCCGCTCGGCAGCAGCTCCACGATCAACCCGCGGACGAGGGCGGGAGCCCCGGCCCGGTTGGGGGCGGATGCGTCCCCGATCACCTGTTCGAGGACCAGGGTATGGATTTCGGCGTCCTGTCGGCTCATGTCGCTTCTCCGAGTTACCCGATCAGCACCGTCGGGTATCCCATGACAATCGCCCCGCCGTGGGCGGTCAGGTCGCCCAGGCGGGCGGCCGGCATCCCACCGATCAGCACGGTGAAACTTCCCAGCGCGATCACGTCCGGCGGCCCGACGCACACGGCCATGTCGCCGACGCGCGCCGCGGGCATCCCGCCGATCAGCACCGGGATACCGCCCGGCGGCAGGATCGGGCCGCCCACGTGCGGCACCAGGACGGTCACCAGCGCACACACGTGCATGTCTCCCACCCGTGCCGCAGGCATTCCCATGAGGTCGCTCCTTTACCCGGGGACGACAAACCTGTCCAAAAACCGGCCTCGGCGGCCTTCAACCTTCCGGCGTCTGCCAGCGGTTGGTGCCCCGGGCCACGTCTTCCCCCAGTTGAAAGAATCGGCGATATTTATCCACCGCCTTCTCCGGCTCGATGACCACGGCGGCGAGGAGGACCGCTCCGGCGACCCCTTGCCCCGTCAGGTGCTCCGCCGGCGGAATCGCCTTGACGTGTGGCGGACCGAGGCTGCCGCCGCTCCAGAAGGCCGCCACCGCCGCGATCCCCGCGGGCGTCCCCAACCCCGCCGCCTCGGCGGCCGCGAACGCCGCCCGCCGGTTGTCCTCGTCTGGGGTCGTCGCCCACCTCTCCGCGGCCTGCAGGGCGGCGGCGCCCGCTGCCGGCAGGCCCCGGCCGTAAGCCTCGCGGACGCAGAGGCACCCCCACCACACCGCTTCCCGCTTCGGCAGCGCGTGCGCCAGGAAGCGTACGGCATCCAGATACTGGTGCTGGCCGATGAGCACTTCGAGATACTGCTCCGCCGTCAGGCCCTCCGCGAGCAGTCGGCCCGCGTCTTCTCCGAGCGGAAAGTGCTTGCAGACCTCGACGGCCGTCCTGCCACACCTCAGCGCGCCGGCGATCATGGCGTCTCCTCGCTTCGGGATCAGTTGATCATGGTGATGCCGCCCTTGGCGGTCAGCATCGCGTCGCCCTTGACCGTCGTCATCAGCCCCTTGACCTCGGTCGTGATCTGGCCCTCGATTGTCACCATCATCCCCTTGATGGTGACGCCCATCTGGTCCAGCTTGATGCTGCTCTGGCCGACCTTCAGTTCGATCGACTGCATCGCCTCCGTGGTGCTGGCGCCCAGGGCGAGCTTCGTCGTCTGGTTGCCCATCTTGATCGTGAGCGTGTCGTTGCCCATGTCGATCTTGACTTCCCGGTTGCCCATCTTGATCTGATGGGTGTCATTGCCGGTGCTCACGACGACCGTGCGGTTGCCCTTCTCGACGGTGACGGCCTCGTTGCCGGTCTTGACCGTCTCGGTGCGGTCCTTCCAGATCTCGATCGTCTGGCTGCCTTCCTCGGCCTTGCTGCTGCCCACGGTCAGGCTATCGTTGTTCTCGACGACGCGCGTGAAGTTCTTCTCGGCGTGGAAGTAGATCTCTTCGGACCCCTTCTTGTCCTCGAAGCGGAGTTCGTTGAAATTGTCCGGCGTTCCTTTCAGGCTGCTCCGGCTCTTGACGCCGCTCTGCGTCTTCTTGTCGGGCAGCTTGTACGGCGGCATGTATTCGGCGTTGTAAACGCTGCCGACGATGATCGGCTGGTCGGGGTCGCCCTCGAGGAAGGCGACGATCACCTCCTGGCCGATGCGCGGGATGTGGATCGTGCCCCACTGCTTGCCCGCCCACGGCGTGCCGACGCGGACCCAGCACGAACTGTTCTCATCCTTCTTGCCCTCGCGGTCCCAGTGGAACTGCACGCGCACCCGCGCGTACTTGTCCGTGTCGATCTCTTCCCCCTTCAGGCCGACGACCACCGCCGTCTGCGCCCCCTGGACGACGGGTTTGACGGCGCTCCGCGCCGGGCGGAACGGCACCGCGGCCGGGATGGCGGTGAAGGTGTTGTCGTAGGTGGCGCCCGCGCCGGTGCCGAGGTTGTTCGTCGCCGAGTGGCTGACCTGCGTGAGGACGTACGGGCCGTTCAGGTCGGCGCGGCGGTGCTCGACCAGCTCGAACTTGTAGCCCGGCACAAAGGCGCGGCAGCTGCCGGCCCCGTTGACGACCTTGTGGAACGCCTCCTCGCCCTGTATGCCCAGCTTGGCGGTGCGCTCGCCGTCGGGCCGCACCTTGCCGGCCTTGTCGTCGCCGTCGAAGCGCTTGGCGTAGTAGCCCGGATAGTCGTACAGCTCGAAGTTGCTGTTGCCGGCCACCTGCACGGCGCTGGGCGCGGTGACCCGCAGGTTGTTGCTCGGTGTCTGGAAGTAGTAGTCGCTCAGGGTGTACTTGCCCGGCTCGAACTCCTGTTCGAGGTGCCAGCGCGTGACGTAGTCCACCTCCTGGTTCCCCCCCGAGAGGTAGCCGTAGCGGGCCTCGGCCTGGTTGGGGCAGGGCTGGTGAACTCCCGGGTGGTTGCCGATGACGAGCGTGTGCTTCGCGTTGGCGTGCTCGAAGAAGTAGAAGATGCCCTCCTCCTCCATCAGTCGCGACACGAAGTTGAAGTCCGTCTCGCGGTACTGCACGCAGTATTCGCGCGGCTCGAACGTCCCCTGCAGCTGCAACTTGAAGTCGGTGAAGCCCAGGTCCTTGAAGATCTGCTGGATGATGTCGGGGACGTTCTTGCGCTGGAAGATGCGGCAGTCGGTGGTGCGCGTCAGGAACCACAGCCAGGGCACCACCTCGGCGTAGTAGTGAGACACGCGCGAATCGACGTCGCCCTGCGAGAAGCGGCTGACGAAGCCGTTGAGGTAGCGGTACTTCGTCCCGGCCAGCTCGATGGCGATGGTGACGTTCTGCCCCACCAGGGCGTTCAGGGCGATATCCTTCTTCTCGGACACGAGCACGAGCTGGAAGCGGAACAGGCTGGAGATGCCCTCGGAGCCTTCGAGGGTCTCGACCAGCAGCACGTCCGCGCCGAGGGGCGTGCCGAGAGACACCAGACGATCCTGCTGCAACAATGCCATGAGGACTCCCGTCGCATTTCAGCCTTCCACCGCTCCCGCAGTACCGCGAATCCACCCGGTACACGGGTGAGCTTACCGGAGCCTTCTCACACCAGCGCGTGCCCCAGGATGCTCCCGGCCTTGACGGCGGCGTCGAGGGCGCGGAGATCGGTCGCCTTCTCCGGGTTGACGGCCTCGTAGACCTGGCCATAGTGGATCCAGCCGATGCGCCACCGGAAGCCGGCGATCCCCGGCACCGGCGCCCCGGGGCCCTTCGCCGGCCGGCCGCGCACGCGCAGGACGGCCTCCTCGACGTGCGCCGCCAGGGCGGCGTAGGTGCGGCTGCAGTAGCCGCACGGGCTGTCGGTGCCGTAGACGTGGACCACCTCGCTCACGTCGTGCCGCATCAGGTAGGAGGCCATGCGCGCCTCGGCCTCGGTGACCTGGAAGGCGACGCCCAGTGTGCGGCGCATCCGCAGCATGTCCAGCTCGTGCCGGTCGGTCAGCTGCCGCGACTCCGGCTCGATCTCCTGCAGGTCCGGCTCCAGACGCTTTGCCTCGCGCAGGAACTCGAGGTAGACGCCCGAGCGGTCCTTGGCGCGCCACGAGTTCGCCAGCTCCAGGGTGCGGGCGCCCACCTTGCGCACCGCCCGGGCGATGTTCATGCCGCTCGTGGAGCAGACGTATTTCACGCTCTTCATCCCCGAGTGCCAGAAGCCGAGCACGACCAGGTCGCGGTAGCTGTCGGTGTACAGGCGCTGCCCGAGGGAGGTCTCGGCCTCGTCCTCGGCGCGGGGGTGGCCGCTGCCGATGTCGTGCTGGCTGCGGACGGCGGCGCGGTAGATTCTGCGGTGGGCGCGGAGCAGCGCGTGGTAAACGCGCTCCGCGACCACCTTCACCTCTTTCGCCTTGTTCGTCGCGTCGGCCTGTGCCATCCCTTCCCGCCCTCCGTACGCGCGCCGGCCCCGCGGCGCGGGGTCGGTGTATTCTGCCAGGCAGCCGGGGGGGATGCAAGCGCCTCGGCGCCCGGCCCCTGATGGTGTATGCGTTTTCCCGGGTGAAAACGGACAAGTGAGGACGGCGATGAGGGCGATCACCACCAGCAACTCGATCAGCGTGAACGCAGGACGGGACGTTCACGGGCGCGAGGTGCATGGCGAACGGAAGCAGGAACGACGATGGCCCCGCGGCGGTGGCGGAGCAACCCCGACGGTGGTAGGAACTCGACTCGTCTCGATGCTTGTTGAGACCGAGTCTCTTCAAGCACCGATCTTACGGAAGATTGCCAACTCTTTCCAGCGGGAAAAAGTCTCACCCCGGATTTGCGGTCCGCATCGGCGCAGGGCGGCAGGCACGCACGAGTGTCTGTGAAGCGTCGCGTTGCCATTGAGACTCTGTCTCAATAATATCCCTCGGAACATTCCTTGTTCGAGGGGGGGGGGGTTGCGATGACCGAGTCCAGGAAGCCGCCCGCGCAGCGGGCCGAGGGGGAAGGGACGGCGCCCGTGGTGGACGCCCGGCAACTTTTCCGTGGGACGCGCGAGGTGTGGATCGAGCACGACGGCGTCCGCTACCGCCTGCGCATCACCCGCCGCAACAAGCTCATCCTGCAGAAGTGAGTCAGAGGCGCGTGCCGAAGCGCGCCAGCAGGGCGTCCACTTCGGCCCACAGACCCTGATTCGTGGGTCAGGACTCCGATCCTGACAAAGCCATGTCAGGATCGGAGTCCTGACCCACAGTAAGGTGACCTTCTCGCCGGCCTTGTAGGTCGCAGCGGACGCGCAGGGCCGACTTGCCCGCCTTCTGGAACTTTGCCGTCGTGCTCGGCGTCCATAGGGAGAGGCCGCCGACGGCGGCCAGGGTGACCGCGGCCGTCAGCAGGGCCGTCAACGCACGTTTCATGAGACCTCCTCGTCAGTCAGGGGAGTGCGGCCGGGCCGTTGCTGGAGCGGGCGGGCCGCGGTGATTTTGCCGTGAAGGGTTCCCTCTTGCCTTCGCGCCAGGCATTATACTTGGAGGATGTGGTCGTGGTTCAGGTGCTACCGGTGGCGGCCCGCGGCGGGCCGGGGGAGCAGGACAGCGGCCCCTCCGCCCCAAAGGTGGAGCGTATGGAATTCACGGTCGAGAACGTCTGCGGCCTCCTCATCCGCAGCAAGCTGCTGACGCCCGACGAAGTCAAAACGGTGTACGCCAGGTGGCAGGCCGAGTCGAAGGACGCGGTCGCCAACCTCGCCCCGTTCACCCGCTGGCTGGTCGCCCATCAGTACGTGACCGAGTACCAGGCCGCCCTCGTCGCCAAGGGCCACGCCGACAGCTTCTTCATCAACCAGTACAAGATCCTCGACCGCCTCGGCCGCGGCCGCATGGCCGGCGTCTACAAGGCCGTCCATAACCTCGGTCAGGTCGTGGCCATCAAGGTACTGCCGCCGTCGAAGGGCAAGAACCCGCAGCTGCTCGGCCGCTTTCAGCGCGAGCTGCGCCTGGCCCTGAAGCTCAAGCATCCCAACGTCGTCCGCTCGTTCCAGGTCGGCGAGGTGAACGGCCTGCACTACCTCGTCATGGAGTACCTGGAGGGCGAGACGCTCGACTTCGTGCTGCAGCGGCGCAAGCGACTGCCGCCGCACGAGGCGGTCCGGCTGGTCTACCAGGCGCTGATGGGCCTGCAGCATATCCACGAGCAAGGGCTGGTCCACCGCGACCTCAAGCCGGCCAACCTCATGCTCGTGCCCGGGCGCGTGCCGGGCGAACCGGACACCACTGGCCGCGCGACGCTGAAGATCCTCGACCTCGGCCTGGGCCGCGCCCTCATCGACGACAGCTCCCGGCCGACCGCCGACCTGCACCTGACCGGGGAGGGCGTGCTGCTGGGCACGCCGGACTACCTGGCGCCCGAGCAGGCGCGCGACCCGCGCGCCATCGACGTCCGCGCCGACATCTACAGCCTGGGCTGCGTGCTGTACCACTGCCTGACGGGCCAGCCGCCCTTCCCGGACACGAACGTCCTCAGCCAGATGGTGCGGCACGCAACGGAGCCGCCCCGGCCGCTCAAGGAACTGAATCCCGACGTACACGATGGCCTGCAGCAGATCCTCAACGGGATGCTGGCGAAGGACCCGGCCCAGCGCTACCCGACGCCGGAGCAGGCGGCGCAGGCGCTGCAGGCCTTCCAGGTGGCGGGCGCCGAGCCGGCGCGCGCCGCCGAGGAAGGCCCGCAGCTGCGCAAGTACCTCACGTGGCTGGAGACGGACAGGGACGCGCACACCCGGGAGACGGTCGATGAGCCGCCCTCGTCGAAGGCGACGCCGCTGCCGGCCACGCCGTCCGGCGGCCGTCATGCCAGGCTCGTGATGCCGGCGAAGGGCGACGCCTCACCGGCGAAGGCCGCCCCGGTCCCGGCGCCGCACAAGCACCCGTCGAGGAAGAGCAAGAAGCACAAGCGCCGCTCCGCGCTCGCGGCCGCCGGCGCCGCCGCGCCCCAGGCGCCGGTCCGGCCAGCCAACTTCGACGTGGAGCTGGTCGCGGCGCCGCCGCCACAGGCCGCGCCGGACGCGGCGCCGGCGAAGGGGCGCTTCCGCCTGACGAACCGCGACTGGCTGCTGCTCGGCCTCGGCGCCGGCAGCGTCATCCTCGCCGGCGTCCTCGGCGTCATCCTGGCCGGCGCGCTCCGGTGACCGCCGGCGAGCGGCGGGGCTTGCCTCCGCTGTCCGGCAGGCCCAACGGGGGCCAGCCCCCCTCCGCGTCGCGGTCCCCGCGACTCCGTCGCCGGCCGGATGTCCACGTTTCACGCCGGCTGCGCACTGATTTTGTCGCGATGCGTTTGACGGCCGGCACTCCGTGAACTACGGTTCATCCGGTTCCCCAGTTTCCCACCACAGTCACGGGAGTGCCATCATGGGATCCACCGGACAGAAGAAAAGGCAGTTCAAGATCGAGCGACTCGAGGACCGCATCGCCCCCTGCAAACTCGACGGCGCCGGACACGGCGGCAGCCACCACCAGGAACATCACGAACACCACCACCACCATCACCACCAGGGTGGCGGAGGTGGGACGCCGCCCCCTGCGCCGCCCCCGGGCCCTCCGCCCAACTCGTCGCCGACGTGATCCTCGCCCGCAACAAGCCGCTTGCTCGCTTCCGAGCCCCGCAGCGCCCTTCAGGCCCGCGGGGCTTTGTCTTTGCCCCCTCCGCGGCTCCCCTTTCCCTCGACACTTCCGCACGTTAGCCGAAGAAGGCACGGCCATACCGCTGGCTTATTGAGGGCAGCACGGGTCAAAGTTTGCTCGTTTAGCCATGTGGGACTCAATAGTGTCGGTTCCGGGTAGGTCCGGCGAGCCGAGCCGGACCCGGTGCCGCTCGGCTCGCGACACCTACCTCCCGAACAGACTCTCACTGCCCTTCCGGGGCAACGAGCGAGACGCAGACCAGCTCGTGGTCGTTGCGCGCGAAGACGCAGCGGTTCGCGAACGCCGGGTGGCCGTCTTCGGCTTGCCGCGCCAGACCGCCGTGACGGCAGGCCGGTCGGAGTAATAAACGGTCCCATTTTACCCTTGCGCGGGAGGCGAACGCAAACCGTTTGTCCCGTCGCCCCGGCCGGCTGGCGCGGGGAACGGCGGACGGCACACCGTTTGCGGTCCATTCTGCCACAGCGCCCCGCCACGCTTCCCACGGCCCATGTCCCGATGCCGGGGCCGGCCGATGACAAGGATACCATCATGCGTTGGTTCCGCAATCGTTATGAGCAGGTGCCCACGATGATCAAGGAGAACATCTCTTCGATCGGCCAGATCGAGGAAGAACTTCTCCGCCAGCGGTCGCGCCTCGACCGCCTCAGCGACGCGATCTCCACGTTTGCGGGCAACATCAAGTTCATCTTCGCCCACGTGATCTTCTTCGCCTTCTGGATCGTGGCCAACACGCCGCTGGTCCTCGGGCACTACGCCTTCGACCCGTACCCTTTTGTCTTCCTCAACTTCGTGCTGGCAGTCGAGGCGGTGTTCCTGGGCACGTTCGTGCTGATGAGTCAGGACCGCCAGAACCGCCACGCCGACCAGCGTGCCAACCTCGACCTGCAGGTCGGCCTGCTGGCGGAGCGCGAGACGACCAAGACGCTGCAGATGCTGCAGCGCATCAGCGAGCACCTCGGCCTGCAGGAGGTCAAGAAGGACGCCGAGTTGAAGCAGATGATTCAGACAACGCACATCGAGGAACTGGCCGATGAGTTGCAGAAGGCCCGCGTGGAGCAGGAGAAGACGGCCGCCGCCGGCCCGTAAACCACTCTACGCTCTGGACAGTCCGGCGGGGCTCCTCGTCACACGTCAGGGGCGCAGGCCGGCAGCGCGCAGGCGCTCCTCGGCCCAGGTTTCGGCATCGGGCGGCAGGGGGACGTCGGGCGGCCGTTTATAATCCACGAGCAGGTCGAACCGGCCCAGGTCATAGATGTTCGTGAGGGCGAGTTGCAGATCGAGGGGGACGTCGGGGTCGCCATCGCGGAGCGGCACCGGGACGGCCGGCAACGGGTGATCGAGGCCGACCGGCCAGACGTCGGTGAGGGGCCGTTTCCCCGCGCGGCTGAGGAAAACGAAATAGGGCACGGGGGGAATGGCACTGTTTAACAATTGACAAGCAATATATGTCATTATTTTCTATCTCTTAACATATTATATCGCAATATGTTAAATACCGCAGCCTCCCTTGCTGCGCCGCCCGTGCGCCCCGGCCGGGTTCGCTTTCGACCCTCCCGCCGCTCCTGGCTTTGGCTGGCTCCCTTTCTTCCCGCCG